>DHIZ01000172.1:64548-64718 GCA_002404055.1 Chloroflexi bacterium UBA4733 | reverse complement strand
TAACGGAGGCGCGCAATGGTTCCCTCAGGCGGGATGGACATCCGCTGGGGCGTGCAACGGCACGAAGGGAGCTTGACTGCGAGCCGGACAGGGCAAGCAGGGACGAAAGTCGGTCGTAGTGATCCTACGCCCCCGCGTGGAAGGGGCGTGGCTTAACGGATAAAAGCTAC
>DHIZ01000172.1:451-64337 GCA_002404055.1 Chloroflexi bacterium UBA4733 | reverse complement strand
ACGCGAGCTGGGTTCAGAACGTCGTGAGACAGTTCGGTCTCTATCCGTCGTGGGCGCAAGGACGTTTGCGCGGAGCCGTCCCTAGTACGAGAGGACCGGGACGGACGGACCGCTGGTGCATCGGTTGTCCCGCCAGGGGCATCGCCGAGTAGCTACGTCCGGTCGGGAGAAGCGCTGAATGCATCTAAGTGCGAAACCCACCGCTAGATGAGACGTCCCCGCCTGGAGTCGCAAGACCCCAGGCAAAGGCCCCAGGCAGAACACCTGGTTGATAGGTCGCATGTGGAAGCCGCGTAAGCGCCTTACCCCAGCTGAGCGACCCTAATGGCCGTTCCCTTGCCCCTCTCCTCCCTACCCACACACTCCCCCCCTTCATCATCTTCCCTTCGCTTATGGTCGCAACCGTTGGCCATCCACAGCATCAAACAACAGCACCTCGTCCGGCGACACCGTCAGGGAAATGGCGTCTCCAGCCCGCAGGTCCTCGGCTTCGGCGCTACGCCCGACACGTGCCACCACGCTCCTGCCGCCAATGACCGTCGTCACCAGCCGCGAGTGCTCAGAGGGCAGACCTTCCACGCGCTGCACAATGCACCGAAACGTCGGGCCTCTACCTGTCCCCGACAATCCGAGCGTGAACGCCTCCGCCCGGATGCCGGCCAGCACCTTTCCATTGTGTACCCGGCTGCCGGGCACGCCGGCCAGCGCAAGGGCATCAATGTGCAATGTGCCCTGTCCCAGCTCCGCCGGCACGATGTTGCAAGGTGGTGAACCGAGAAACGTCGCCACGAACAAGGACACCGGGTCAGCATAGACCTGGCGGTACGAGCCAATCTGTTCCACCCGGCCACGCCGCATCACGGCGATGCGATCGCCCAGCGCCATTGCTTCCGTCTGATCGTGTGTGACGTAGAGCGCGCTGATGCCAAAGCGCCGTAAGAGGCGCTTGATCTCCACGCGTGTCGTCTGCCGCAGCCGGGCATCGAGGTTGGACAGTGGTTCATCGAACAGGAAGACCGTCGGCTGGCGAATAATGGCGCGCCCGATCGCCACACGCTGCTGTTGCCCGCCCGACAATTGGCTGGGACGCCGATCCAGGAGCTCTTTGAAGCCGACACCGAGGATCTGGGCGACCTCGTTGACCCGGTCTTCTATCTCTTTGTCGCGGTGATGCACCTTGAAAAAGAAGTCCAGGTTGCCGCGCCCCTTCATGTGCGGGTAGAGGGCGTAGTTCTGGAAGACCATGCCGATGCCGCGCTCGCCTGCCGGCAAGGCAGTTACCTCCTGGTCGTCGAACCAGACTTCCCCCCGGTCAGGTCGCTGAAGGCCAGCAACGACGCGCAGCAGCGTCGTCTTGCCACAGCCGGACGGGCCAAGCACGGCCACCGTCTCGCCATCGTGCAGCACAAGGTCAACGTGATCGAGCGCCGGGCCGCTGGCCGGAGCACTGAGGGCGAGCTCCGCAGGGGCCAAAGCGGCAGTGAGGCCGGCGACCGGCCCGACGCTTTCCGGCTGGCGCGGCGCGGCGCGTGCCTGCTCACCGGCTGGGACGCGCACCGAGACCTGGTGGACACGCACTTCAGCCAAGTCAAACTCCGTAACTGGCGGGCGTCAGGGTCGACGCTGTTCAGCAGCATAGTAGCAGCCTGCCGTCACCTGATGCCAGGCCTGACGGCACGCCCAATTCCCCTTCATACACCGTTACACTAATCCCGACGACACACTCGCGGCGACGGCCCGGAAGGTATCGAGGCATGCCAGACATAGCGCCACGTGGCCCATGGGCCGACCCCGGCTTCGCGCGCCGGTATGACGAGACCTTTGCTCGCTCGGTAGCGCCCCTGGCCGGACAGGCGCTGCTGGCGCTGGCGAACCCGCAGCCCGGTGAGGCCGTGTTGGAATGCGCCTGCGGCACCGGCGCGTTCACTGTGCCCCTTGCTCAAAGACTTGGCGCTACCAACCGCCTGGTCAGCTCCGACCGCGCCGAGGCCATGTTGGCTATCGCTGCTGCGAAGGCGCCGCAGTTGGGGTGCGCCCGCCCGCTGTTCGTCGCCCAGGACATGACAGCGCCAGCCATGCGGGAGTCGTCATTCAACCTTGCCGCCTGCAACCTGGGCATGCATATCGTGTCTGACCCCCGGCGCGCCATGGGCGAACTGCACCGCCTGCTGCTACCCCGAGGTCGCCTTGCCTTTTCCGTACCGGGTGAGTGGTCTCTTGAGCCGTTCTGGACCTATTTTTGGCAGCGCGCGAGTCGGCCGGATGCCGTCACTGCGTTGCGAACCGCGCCACCCTCCTGGACGCCAGCGGACCTGGCGGCGTCGCTGGACCGGGATCGCCGCTCCTGGCAACAGCTCATGGCGAACGCCGGGTACGGCCGAGTCGTCACTGCCGTAGACGGCGGTGTCGCCTGGTTCCCTTCCGTCGAAGATTTTCTGGCAACTGGCCCTTTTGGCCACATTGGCCGGGCACGCGAGCTGTTCACCGATCCCGAAGTGGCCGAACGGGTCTTTCGGGACGTCGGGCAACGCCTGCAGCAAATCAAGTCGTCGCACGGGATTCCGATTGATATCACCGTCCTCTGTGTGCTTGGCTATCGCGCGCAGACGACCGGTGACGAGTAGGGTTCAGCCGCCCTGCTTTACCGACTTGACGTTTGTGGCGATCTCCGCCTTCTTCATGCAAGCCGGCATGTCCGCGTACTCCGCCGTCTTCAATAACTTCCTGGTCAACGATCTGCACATTGATGCCCAGCAACTCGGAGCAATTGAGTCGTTAAGGGAGATTCCCGGCTTCTTGACCGTCGTCCTGGCTGCCGTGACTGTTCGTTTCCGTGTTTCCAGGGTGGCGGCGGCGTCGTTGGCGGTGATGGGGGTTGGTATGGCGGCCATTTCCGGCGCCAACTCCTTCTGGTACCTTGTCTTTACGGGCATGCTCTGGAGCGTCGGCTTTCACCTCTATAACCCCTTGAACAGCGGCCTGGTGCTCGGAGCAGCGGAAAAGTCGCGCCAGGGCCGCGCGCTCGGCTCCATTCGCAGTATCGGTTCTGCCGGCGCCCTGGCCGGCATGTGTCTCATCTTCGTCATCGTCCGGCCCCTGGGATTGCGTTATAGCTTTCTCCCGGCAGGCGCCCTGGTGGTCGTCGGCGCGGCTGCCTTGCTCTTTCTGCGCGACCGCGAGGCCGAACAGCGTATCCGCCTCGTCTTTCGGCGTCGCTATTGGATCTACTACGCGCTGACCCTCCTCGACGGCAGCCGGCGGCAGATTTTCTCCACTTTCGCGGTTTTTCTACTCATTCAGGTGTACCACCTGAGCGTCTATGCCATCACTGCCCTGTTGATCTTCAACAGCATCGTCTCCACCGTCGTGACACCGTTCGTGGGCCGCCTGATCGACCGGCGCGGCGAACGACCGATGCTGGTCCTGAACTACTTCTGCTTGATTTTCCTCTTCGCCGGCTACGCGCTCATCCACAACCTCCCAATTCTCGGTGTGCTGTACTGCGTGGACAACGCCTTCTTCGCCTTCGGCCTCGGCATCAGCAGCTACCTGGGCCGCATGGCGCCGCGGGCCGATGTGACGCCGACGCTGGCGATGGGCTCCACCTTCAACCACATCGCCGCCGTCGGTGTGCCGCTGGTTGGCGGCTTGCTCTGGAACACGGCCGGTTACCAGGTGACCTTCCTGGCCGGCGCGGCGACCTGCCTGGTGTCGGTCATTATTTCCCTGGCGATGCCATCGGCGCTGGCGGCGCAACCGGCAGGGTGAAGCTGAAGGTCGAGCCTTTCCCCGGAGAACTCGTCACGGTGATATCGCCGCCATGCATCACGACCAGGGAGCGGGTGATCATGAGACCCAGACCGGTGCCCCGAACGGCGCGCGTCGCGTCGTTTTCGGCCCGAAAAAAGCGGCTAAAGAGCCGGGCCTGGTCTTCCGGCGAAATGCCGATACCGGTATCTTGCACGTCAACCCGGACTCGTCCATTCTCGGGTTGAACGGAGATCCGAATGATCCCGCCGACGGGCGTGTATTTTTGGGCATTGGAGACAAGGTTCGACAGCACTTGCACGATGCGGTCGGCGTCTGCGAGCAATTCGGGCACCGGTCCGTTGATCTCTACCGCAAGTTCCTGCTGTCTCCGTGCGGTTTCGGGGCGGAAGGAGGCGACGACCAGAGACACGAGGTGGGCCAGGTCGATTGGCGCACGCTGCAACGTCATGCCGCCGGACTCCAGGCGCGACATGTCCAGCAGGTCATTGATCAGCGTCACAAGACGCTCAGAGTTATCCTGGACAATCGTCAAGAAGTCGCGCTGCTCAGCGTCGAGCGTGGCAGCGTCATCCTGCAGCATCAGGTCAATGTAGCCCTTGATCGACGTGAGCGGCGTCCGCAATTCGTGCGACACCAGGGACACGAATCCCGATTTGAGCCGGTCCGCCACACGTTCTCGCGTGACATCGCGAAAGGAAAAGAGGCGGCCCAGCGCCTGGCCACTCTCGTCATAGACCGGGCTGGACGTCAGTTCCAGCTCGCGGCGCTCCGGCCAGACCTGCAGGACATCGCCACTGAGCCGCCGCTCGCCGTCGGACATCGTCGCCTTTATGGTGTCAATGGTGGGCACAGCGCCGAAGAGGCGGACGATGTGCTCGTAATAGTCGCTGAAATGGCGTCCCTGTACCTGACCGCCGTCAACCTGAAATAGCTCCTCGAGCCGGCGGTTCACGGACAATACTTGCCCGTCGAGGGAAAACAGCACCACCCCCTCGTTGGTCGCGTCGAGAACGGCGCGCGTCTGGCTGCGCGCAACCTCGGCCGAACGGTACTGTTCGACCAGACCTACCTCCAATAGCTTGCGCTGCGTGATGTTCTCGCTCACCTCAATGGCGTACTGCGGCCGCCCTGCGCCATCGCGCACGAAGGAGGTGGTGATGTGCCCCCAGGCGACTGTGCCGTCCTTCTGGACAAACCGTCCATCGAACTCGCCATGGTCCGCGCCGCCGGCGGCCAGGTTCTGGTATCGCTCCCAGGCCTCGCTGATGTCATCGGGGTGGAGCAACTCTGCGAAGGTACGACCTCGCAACTCCTCGACGCTGAAACCCATGGACTCCAGCATGACGCGGTTGCATTCGATAAAATGGCCATCAAGATCGGTCAGCGACAGTCCGACGCCGGCATTGTCGAAGATGGCCCGAAAGCGCTCTTCTCCGGCCCAAACGTCCAATCTCGCCGGGGCGGCGCCACTGTCCGACTCTGGAAGCGCCGGGTCGCTCACCCTCTTCCTCCTCTGTAGTGGCGCTACACGACGACACCGACTGACCGAGCGGTCGGGCAACTACTGCCGCGCCTGAGACGTCAGTTTACAATGATTCCGGGAGTAGGAATGACTTCAGTGGTGCACGCATCAAGTCTGGCGCGGATTGCCCGCGACTTCAGTCGCCGGGCTCGTGGCCGTTGGCAGCCAACCGCGCCAACTCCAGCGCACCAAGAATACCCGCGTCGTCGCCAAGTCTCGAAGGTACCACGTACTCGTCCAGCCGCTCCAGCAGCAGCGGGTGCTGCAGATAGTTCGCCAGCCGCCGCCGCAGGGCGACGCGAACGAGCGGCAGCAGTTGCGCCTGATGCAGCACGCCGCCCCCGATCACGATCCGGCGGGGTGACAGGATGAGCGAATAGTTCATCAAGGCGAGGGCCAGATACTCTGCGACCATCTGCCAGATAGGGCTCTCCGGCGGCACCGTGGCCGCCGGCCGCCCGGCGCGCTGCTCAATGGCCGGGCCGCTGACCAGCCCTTCCAGGCACCGCCCGTGAAACGGGCAGACGCCAGCAAACTCGTCTCCGGGGAGCGCCGGCATCAGCAGGTGGCCCATCTCCGGGTGCAGTAGGCCGTGCAACGGCGCGCCGTTGACGTAGACGCCGGCCCCGACTCCCGTACCGACAGTCATGTAGATGGCGGGGTCCAGGTTCGCCGCGGCGCCCCACCGCCGTTCCCCCAGGAGAGCCGCCGTGACATCGTGTGCCCAGCCGACCGGCACGCCAACCGCTCGTTGCAAAGGTCCCACGATGTCCGTGTACTGCCAGCCCTCTTTGGGGGTGGTGGTGATATACCCGTAGGTCGATGATTGGCGATCCAGGTCAACCGGACCGAACATACCGACGCCGAGCGCCGCTAGTTGGTGGGTTCGCTGCACCTCGCGAAAGAAGGCGACACAGGCGGCGACGGTCTCTGATGGCGACGTGGTCCAAATACTCGCGCGCCGAAGCACGTCGTCGGGGCCGCGTCCGGCCAGCAGCACGAACTTCGTCCCGCCGCCCTCGATCGCCCCAAGTAGTGGCGCGATAGGGGGATGAGGAGAACGGGGGGCGGCGTTTTCGGTGTCGCTCATATTCTGCGCTCCCGCGTCCCCAGTCCCCTCATCCCCTCATCCCCCCGCATGTCGCCCCATGTATGGTAGCATCGGAGCCATGGTTGTCCTGGGCATTCAGTGGCAACATGAGCTGGCCACGGCCCAGAAAATGGGGGGCGACGACGATGGACGGGAATGCGGCGCTGGTGAGCGCTGTGGTCGAGCCGGGCGTCTATGTCTATTGCATCATCGAGTCGGACCAACCGCGCACGTTTGGTAAGATCGGTATCGGTAGCCACGGCGACGAAGTCTACACGTTGCCCTACAACGATCTCGCAGCGGTCGTCAGTCGCACGCCACTCATCGTCTACGATCCAACGCGCGAGAACGCGCTCGCCCACGAGCACGTCAACGAGGTGATGATCGAGAACGGCTTCACACCAGTACCGATGAGCTTCGGCACGCTCTTTAAGACCGAACAGGACACCATCGAGTTCTTGAAGCTCACCTATGACGCCTTACGCGACGTACTCCAGAAGATGAAGGATAAACTGGAATTCGGGCTCAGCGTCAACTGGAAGCGTGAGGAGGTCCTGGCTGATCTGGAGCACGACAACGAAGAGTTGCGCCGGCTCAAGGACGAGATCGCGCTCAACAGGCTCTCCTCAACCTACTTCGCCCGCATGCAGTTAGGCCGGCTGGTCGAGAAGGCGCTGGCTGAACGCTCCGAGGCGTATGTGCGAGCCGTGTACGATCACCTGGCCGGTGCAGCCATTGCCTCGCGTTCCAACAAGCCGATCGGCGACAAGATGATTATGAACGCTGCCTTCCTGGTTGAGCGCGACAAGGCGCACGCCTTCGACGAGAAGGTGCAGGAGATCGCTCAACGCTACGAGGGTAAGCTGTCCTTCCGCTACACCGGACCCTGGCCGCCCTACAACTTTGTCACGATTCGCTTGCAACTGGAGCGAACGGCGGGAGTCTAACCCATGCTGCTGAAGCTCCTCGGTCTACCCGTCAGCGTGCCCATGGCAGGCTGGCGCTTCTGCATCAACCAGCTCATCGAGATGGCTGAGCAGGAGATGCTGGACGACGGGCCGGTGCGCGAAGCGCTCCTCTTGCTGACGCTGCAGTTGGAAGAAGGCGACGTCGATGAGGCGGAGTACGTCGCGCGCGAGGCCGAGTTGATGCAGTGGATGCGCGAGATTCGCGCCTACAAGGAGCAACGCGCGCGGGCCCAGGCCGGCCTGGAGCCCGCTGACGACCCCGGCGGACCGGTGGTCGTCAGCCTTGGCGGCGGGGGCTTCCAGGTGGAGTTTCACGATCAATATGAGCGGCCCACCGGTCCCGCCGCCGAGACGCCACGATCATGACGCCGTTGCTCTACGTCTACGCCATCCTGCCCTCGGCAGCGCCAGCGGCAGCCTCGTTGGAGCTCGGGGAACTCAATGGCATTAACGGCTCCCCGGTGACAGGCGTGGAAGTATCCGGCCTGGTGGCAGCCGTGAGCGAGGTGCCGGCAACCGAGTTCGAAACAGAACCGCTGAACGCCCTGGTGCGCTCCATGGACTGGTTGGGACCGCGTGCCGCATTGCATCAGGAAGTCAACGCCCGCCTCTTTGCCCAGACCGACGCCCTCATCCCTCTGGCTTTCGGCGCCATCTACCGGGACCGTTCGGGTATCGCTGCCATGTTGGCTGGCGAACACGACGCGCTCCTCGCCTCACTCCACCGGGTGTCCCAGCGAGCTGAGTGGGTGCTCAGCCTGCAACGCAACGCCGACCAGGCGCTGGCCGCGCTGGAGAGCCGTAGCGTGGCCTTGCGCGGCCTGCGCGACCGCATCGCTGACGGCGCGCCGGGTCGGGCCTACCTGCTGGCACGCCAGGTTGGCGCCCTCCAGCGCCGGGAGATCCAGGCCCAGGACGGTCAGGCAGTGGCGGCACTGAACACCGTGCTCACACATGCCGAAGGCGCCATCGCTGAGCAACTGGAGGGCGAAAGCGACAGCGAC
Source organism: Chloroflexi bacterium UBA4733 (assembly GCA_002404055.1). Next base: position 55,982 of record DHIZ01000172.1, on the reverse strand, counting down.
CTGTTGGCGCGCCTCAGCCTCCTAGTTCGCCGCCAGGACGAGCCGGCCTGGCTGGCGGCCGTCGAAGCCTACCAGGAGAACTGGCAGCCGGCCGGCTATGACCTGCGCCTCACCGGGCCATGGCCACCATATCGTTTCAGCAGCAGGACGGAGTCGCTGCGTGTCGGAACTTAGACCCTTGAACCGGCCGCTCATGCCCGGTCTGGCCGGCAGCCTGCCGACCTCCGAGCTATCGCTGCTCGACCTTGCCGACCGACTCCTCAGCCGCGGCGTCGTTGTCGCCGGAGAAGCGACAATCTCCGTCGCCGGCATTGATCTCATCTACCTGGGCCTCAATGTGGTGCTCGCTTCGGTAGAAACCCTCCGGGAAGCAGACGAACGGAGGCGAAGCGGACGGGAGGAGGTGTTGGGGACCTCCGGGGTTGAGGGGACTGGAACGGACCAGGGGTGGCACGGCGACCCCGGCTCAATTCCGCCTTTGCCATCTGGTCACGTCGGCGACCTGTCGTCCCTTCCTCCCGCCACTCCAGCATCTGCCTTCCCGTTCATCTCTTCCCCCCTCGCCCCCTCAGCCTCGCCTCCCCCTGCCTCGGCGGTTATCGATATAGACCCGGACCACCCCGAAGACGGTCTTGCCCGCCTGGTCCTGACGGTGGTGGAGTTGATCCGGCAATTGCTGGAGCGGCAGGCGATTCGTCGGATGGAGGGGGGCGGCCTGAGCGAGACCGAAGTCGAGCGCCTCGGCCTTGCACTCTTGCGCCTGCAAGAGAAACTTTATGAGATGGCCGCGGCGTACGGCCTACAACCTGACGACCTGAATATCAACCTCGGACCTCTCGGCAATTTGCTGTGACGACAATACACGGGTGTGGATGCATGCTGTATAGTGAGGTCTTAACGCATGCGAGGCGTCCTGTGGCCACCGTCAGCGCCAAGCAAGCTGGAGTACGATGATGGCGGAGTCCTTTCCCGGCGGTCAGGACCGGTATCGCCCGACAGCCTACCAGTCGACGAACCTCGTCGATATCCTGGATCGAGTACTGGACAAGGGGCTGGTGATTGCGGGCGATATCAGCGTGTCGCTGGCCAACGTAGAACTGCTCACCATCCGCATCCGCTTGCTGATTTGTTCGATAGACAAGGCGGAGCAGATTGGCCTGAACTGGTGGCGGTACGATCGTTACCTGGTGCAGCCCACCGAGCCACCAGAGGCAGCGACAACGATCAGTCGGCTGGAAGGCCGGATCGCCGAACTGGAACGCCGCCTCGCTACCGCTGCGCCTGATACCATGCCGGAAGCAGCGAAACCGGCCGACGCGCCATAAGGGAGGAAAGGGTAAACATGCCAGTCGAACGAGCGCCCGGAGGCACCAGCCTCATTGACGTGCTGGACCGGATATTGGACAAGGGCATCGTCATCGACGCCTGGGTCCGCATCTCGCTGGTCGGCATCGACCTGATCACCGTCGAGGCGCGCATCGTCGTCGCCTCCATTGATACGTACCTCCGTTACGCCGAAGCCGTGGGTATCACTTCGCCGGTGGCCCGGCCGGCCTTCGGTCCCGGCCCCCGCGAAGAGCTGGCAGGGCCGACGTCGACGGTTGCCCCGGAACCTCTCTACACGCGGGAGCAATGGCAGCAGTTGGAGGCCCAGTCGGCGTCGGCTGGGCCGCCCACTCCCGAACCGCGCGGTCGCTCGCGGACGGCAGAATAGCGCTCCTAAACGGGGAGCAACGGCTGAGCAGAGAATGACACGCGGATGATGGACCTGCTGCAACTGTACGAGCAAGCACCGGCACAACGGGACCCGGAAGCGTTGCGCCAGACGCTTGGCCCGATGCTGGATGGCCTTTCCCGTGCTTTCGGCTACTCGCGGGCACTGGTGGCGCTCTACGACAGCAGCCGTGGCCTGTTGCGCGGCAGCGTGGCCTTCAACGTCCCCGAGGAAATCGCCGAGTCGTTGGAAGTCTCCATCGCTGATCGCCAACATCCTATGGTGGAAGCGCTGCTCCAGGCGACGCCGTTGCGCGTAGACGACGTGCGAACCGAGACTCGGCTGGATGAGCACGACAAGGGGCTGCTGCTGGAAATGGGCATCTCCTCGTTCGTGCTCGTGCCCCTGCGTAGCGCGTCGGACCCGAGCAACTCACTCGCACCGACAGCCACAAGGGATGGCGGCTCGCCGGGAACCGACGTTCCCGCGGCCGGTGTGATCATCCTGAGCAAAGACGGCGGAATCAGCGACGAGGACATTGAGGGGCTGATGCCCTTCGCCAACCAGGCGGGCGCCACCCTGGCCAGTGCCCGCAACGTCGAGCTCTTTCGCGACTCCAGCGAGCGCTACGCCGTGGAGAACGAGTGGCTCTGGTGGATGGTCAACAGCGTGGCCGACCCGGTCGTCGTCACCGACGCGCAGAACGACATCATCCGCCAGAACCGGCAAGCAGAGATGATCTTTCAGGCTCGTCCCGACGACGGCGAGGGCAAGAAGAACGCCATCCGCATGAACAACTTCCTGTTTACGGCGGCGCTGTCTACGTCCAACCTTGAGCACGGCAGCAGCGGCTCCAGTCGGGAACTCTCCCTGGTCGACCCAATCGAAGGCAGCGAATTGGTCTTTGAAGTGATCTCGCACCCGGCCTTCCACTACCGACTGAACACCACAGGCATGGTGTCACTGCTCAAGAACGTGACCGACCTCAGCTACGCCACGGAGGAACTCTCCCAGAATGTCCAGCGCTTGCAATCGGCCGATGAAAAGATCCGATTGGAGCGCGACCGTCTTAATCTTGTGCTGCGCAACGTGCCCAATCCGATCATCGTGATCGACAACGAAGACCAGATCACGCAGATGAATCAGGAAGCGATTCGCCTCTTTCAGCGGCCGGACAACGACACCGCCAGCGGACGGAAAGCCCAGATTGCCGCCAGCAACAGCACCAAGTTCGTGACCTTCGTTTCGCAACTGCGCCTGGAGACGGCACAGGTCAAAAGCGGCGAATTGAGCCTGATTGATCCCGATACTGACGAAACATTGGCGATGGCGGTGACGTCCACCGACCTGCGTGATGAATTGGGCTCCTTCATCGGCAATGTCTCGGTCATCCAGGACCTGACACGGGTCCGCGAATTGGAACGCCGCCGCGTGGAGCAGCAGTTGTTCGAGTCCGAGAAGCTGGCCGCGACGGGGCGACTGGCGGCCTCCATCGCCCACGAAATCAACAACCCCCTGGAAGCGATCACGAACTCACTCTACTTGTTGGTGCGCCGCGCGCCGCCGGACGATCCCAACCACAGGTTTCTGGAAATCGCCATGAAGGAGACCGAGCGCGTTTCCCGGATCCTGCGCGAAATGCTGGGCTTCTACCGACCGGAAGTAAGTACCGCCGCCACCGACATCAACGCCTTGATCCTGGAGGCGGAAGCACTGATCGACAAGGACATGCGCCAGAAAGGCGTCCGCATTCACAACGACTTCAGCCGGGAGATGCCGCCGGTCATGGCCTCGGCGGATCAGTTGAAACAGGTGGTGTTGAACCTGCTGCTCAACGCGCAGGACTCCATGCCCGGTGGCGGCAACATCTACGTCAAGACCCTCCCTGGCCGTGACGCCGACTCGGCCTACCTCCCATCACGCTCCGTGCTCATTCAGATTCGCGACACCGGGAAAGGCATCGCCGAGGAGCATATGGCGAGTATCTTCGAGCCCTTCTTCTCGACGAAACAGGCGAAAAAGGGCACCGGCCTGGGCCTGTGGGTCTCGCTCGGCATCGTGCAGCGGCACGGCGGTACGATCTCCCCGCGTAGCCGGCCGGGACAGGGGACCACCTTTACGATCTCCTTGCCCATTGCCGGGCCGACCACCGATGGCTGACGGACAGATCTTGCTGGTTGACGACGACGAGAGCGTTCGTGTGACCATGCAGGCCATTCTGGAGTCAGACGGGTATACCGTGACGGCCGTCGATCAGGGAGCGCGTGCGCTCAAGCTCTTGCACGAGTACACCTTCGATCTGGTCTTAACCGACCTGCGGATGGAAGATGTGGACGGGCTGACAGTGCTGGCGGAAGTGCAGCGCGTTGCACCGGAAACCATCGCGATCATGCTCACCGGGTACGCCTCCCTGGAGTCAGCCGTCAAGTCGTTGCAAGAAGGAGCCTACGCTTACCTCGTCAAGCCCTGCAACGTCAATGAATTGCGCGCGACGATCGGCCGCGGCTTGGAGCGCCGTCGCTTGACGTTGCAACTGCGGGAGCGCGTGGTGGACCTGGAAAAGGCGAATGCCACCATCCACGCCTTGAACACCGGCCTGCAAGAGCGTATCGCCGACGCCACGGCGCAATTGACGAGCCGCATGGGCGAGTTGCAACAGGCAGGAGACGAAATCACCGCCCTCTACGCCGCCGCCCAGGAGAACGTGGAGCGGCTGGAGGAGTTCGACCGCCTCAAGTCGCAGTTCCTCTCCATGGCCTCGCACGAGTTGAAAACGCCGCTCACCAGCATCTCCGGCTACCTGCAGGTTGGCCTCAAGCGCGCGCAACGGCGGCTGGCGCGCGGCCACCCGACGGCGGAGGAGTGGGAACGCGACATCCTGACGGACATCCGGGACGCCGAGACCCTCAACCGTCAGACCAGGCGGCTGGGCCGGCTCGTGAACGAACTGCTGGATGTGTCGCGCATCCAGACCGGCCGCGTCGAGTTTCAACATGACCCCGTTGATCTGCTCGAGCTCGCGCGCGATGTGGCGGCCCGAGCACAGGCGACCACAGCGCAGCATCAGGTCGTCGTAGTAACGCCCGGCGATAGCGAGGCGATCGTGGCGGGTGACCGCGACCACATTGAGCAAGTACTCAACAACCTGGTCGACAACGCTATCAAGTACTCCCCCTCCGGTGGAAAGGTGACTATCTCCCTCGGCGAGGAATCCGGCCAGGTCGCGGTGTGTGTCCAGGACGAAGGGCTCGGCATCGCGCCTGAGCAGCAGCAGGCTATCTTTGGCCTATTCTACCGTTCCCCCAACGCCAAGTCGCAGCATTCCGGCGGGATGGGTCTCGGCCTCTATATCAGCAACGAGATCGTTCAGCGCCACGGCGGCACGATCCGCGTGGAAAGCAGCGGCGAATCGGGCAGCACCTTTACCGTCCTACTGCCCCGACTGGCGCGCGGCACGTAAGGCACGAGCGGCGCGGGGCGCATTGCCGGCTTCCGCCCATGCCAGTGCCAGGCGCAGCCAGATGGCGTGCGCCAGTGGTGCATTGTCGTCACCGAGCGACGTCGCAACCAGCGCGCCGATCTGCTCGGCTTCGGCCGGTCGACCAGCCTGGGCCGCCGTTTCCAGCAGCACAAACTCGTCGGCGACATGGGGCGGTAGGTCCGCCGGGGCCAACTGGCGAATGATATCGGTGAGCGACGTGCCAGCGGTACGCCGCGAGTCCAGGTAATGGTCCAGCTCGCTCCAGAAGCCACCAAGCACCGCCAGCTCGGAGGGTTGCCAGCCGGCGGCGAACACGACGCGCAGCCGCCGCGCGGCCTCCGGCAAGCGTCGAGCTTGTAACTCCAGGCGCGCCAGTTCCACGGAGGCCTGTCGCCAGAGGCGGGCGCCCGCCACCTGCGCTGCCAGGGCAAAGCCGGGGGAGATCGCCGTGCCGCGCCTGGAAGCGCCTGCGCCATATGGCGGCGCAATGCCGTGTAAGCCTGGTTCCGAGCTGGTCGGCGGGGTCAGGAACGCCTGCGCCCAGGTGGCAGGATGGCGGAACGGTTCACCCAGCGAGGCGGCCGTCGTAAACAGGCCGTGTGCTGTTTCGACCTCGCCAGCAGCCTCGAACCGTTGCGCCAGCAACAACGATAGTTCAGCACGGCAGAGTTGGTTCACCGTGGAGTCGCGTCCCGGTGGCGGGAGCAGGCGCAAGGCAGTCTGGAGCACGGGCAGCGCCGCGTCCAGCTCCACTGAAAGCGCGCGTACCGCGGCCAGGTGCGCTGCCAGCCAGACATCGCCACCACGGCGCGCCTGATCAATGGCGGTGTCCAGTGCCGGCGCCGTGGCGGCGTCCAGCAACGCCCGTGCGCGCAGTGCAGCCCCCTGTAACCGGCGGCGCGGCATGCCGCCGGCTGTCGGCGTGACCTCGGCCGGCACAGCGTAAGCCTCCAGGGCAGCCAGGGCGCGTTCCAGGGCGATGTCCGGCCGGCCCAGGAGGAACCAGGCCTCCACCTCCTCCAGCGCCATCTGGATGGCAGCGCTGTCGTCGTCTTCCGCCAGCAGGTCCGCAACGGGACAACCCAGTCTGGCGGCGATGTAACGCAAGGTGCTGAGCGACGGCTCGATCCCGCCGTGCTCAATGCGGCTGATGGTCGCGACAGACAGGACGTCGCCGGCTAGCGCAGTTGCCGAGAGTCCGGCGCGCTGTCGCAGCGTGCGCAAGCGCTTGCCCAGTTGATTCCCCATGCGGGTAGGCTAGCACGTTTATCATCAGTTAATTCATTCAAGACTATTGACTGTGCCGCAACGCCAAAACGAGCGGGGACGTGTTAGGCTGACCCCAATGCGGTTCAGTTAAGCAGTCTGGCAGGGCCCACGTGAGAACGGCAGAGAAAGGACACACAGTGCCGCGCGCACTCATCACCGGTATCACCGGGCAGGATGGCTCCTACCTGGCGGAGTTCCTGCTGGAAAAGGGCTACGAGGTCTATGGCCTGGTGCGCCGTAGCAGCACCGTCACTGATGTCCGCATCCGGCACTTGAACGCGCGCATCACCTTGCTCTCCGGTGACCTGCTCGACCAGATGTCGCTGATCGCCGCTGTCGAGCGGGCGCAGCCCGATGAGGTCTATAACCTGGCCGGGCAGTCGTTCGTGCCGGCATCATGGGTCCAGCCGACGCTGACGGGAGAATACACGGCGCTGGGCGTGACCAAGATGCTGGAGGCGATTCGCCTCTCCCGCGCGCCGATCCGCTTCTACCAGGCGTCCAGCAGCGAGATGTTCGGCAAAGTGGTGGAGGTGCCGCAGTCGGAGCGCACGCCGCTCTATCCGCGCAGCCCCTACGGCGTCGCCAAGGTCTACGGTCACTGGATCACCGTCAACTACCGCGAAAGCTACAACCTGTACGCCTGCTCCGGCATCCTCTTCAACCACACCTCGCCACGCCAGGGCCTGGAGTTCATCACGCGCAAGGTGAGCAACGCCGTCGCGCGGATCAAACTCGGCAAACAACCCGACGTCGCCCTGGGCAATCTGGATGCTCGCCGCGACATGGGTTATGCCGTTGACTACGTGCGCGCCATGTGGCAGATGCTGCAACAGCCGGAGCCGGACGACTACGTCATTGCCACCGGGGAAACCCACAGTATGGCGGAGATCGTCGAGGTCGCCTTCGCCCACGTCGGCATCGCCAACTGGCGCGACTACGTGCGGATCGACCCCAGCCTCCTCCGTCCGGCCGAAGTCGACCTGCTGGTAGGCGACCCCGCCAAAGCGCAGCAGCGCCTGGCCTGGCAGCCGTCGGTGGACTTCCGCGGCCTGATTAGCCTGATGGTCAACGCCGAGCTGGCTGAGGAAGGGACGAGAACGGGCGGCGCCTAGCCGCCAACGTCATGCGCCGGTCATCGCGGCGCGCACGGACAGCCCGAAGGCCAGGAGGCAGCCCACGGCGATCACCAGCGTCTCGTGGCGGCCCTTCCACCACTGCGGGCTCAACGTCTCGGCGGCCGGCAACGTCAGCACGATCACCAGCCCGTACAGGTAGTGCAGACCGATCTTGGGCCGCGGCGCGCCGGACAGAAACACCAGCGCGCCGACGACGACCTGAACGAGGATCAGCCCTTCGGCGATGCGCAGGCTGCCCCGGTAGGCGGGCCCGACCGGTCGGCGCATGATGGCCAACACGAAGCCCCAGACCGTACAAATAAGCAGGTACAGCGCAACCGCGCCAAAGAGCGTCCTATGCAGGCTAACCACTATGCGTACCTCCGTGTCCACCACCGGCGGGTAGCATAACAGCGTATTAGCGAGATAAACACGACGTGCCGACGCCGGGGGCCGTATCGCCGCCCAGCCTGTTCGCTCATGTCTAGCAGCTAACGTTGCAGCGGCGTCTGCGGCAACTGACGGTAGATATGCACCAACCCGTTGTCATAGATCTCGTTCATATGGGTGACATTGGGCAATGGGGTGCCGACACGCGCCATTCGGTCACGGGTGAGGTGGGAGAGCATAACAACGTCGACCTGCTCCGGCAACAGCAGAGTCGGGTACCGTGAGGCCGCATCCTCGGTAGGAGGTGAGCGAAAGAGGTCGACTTCCCGCAAGCGCTCGTCGATGTCGGCCCAGATACCGCCCTGGGGTATACTTGCGTCTAACCAGTCCATCGCCTGGGCCTCGGTGGTGCTGTAAAAGGTCCACTTGTTACTGAGCAAAGGTTCATTCGTCGCCTTGAAGGCGCTGAAGGCGGTGAAGGCGATGGTGGCGGCGGCGACACCCAGCCTCAACGGTTGACGAAGCAGCGGCCACTTTGCCACGCGGTCGAGCAAACCTATCACGGCAACGCTCCCCATCGGGATGGCCAGGAACATGTAGACGGGGAACAGACGAAGTTGGAGGTTCGCCCCGAGGACTCCGGCGAAGTCGACACCTATACCCAGACCCACCTGCAAGGCGAGTCCGGCGTATAGGAGCCAGCGCAGGCGAACATAATCGGGCGCACCACGCCAGCCACCGTGAAAGAAACGGAGTGTTTCTCGGCACCAGGCAAGACCGGATACGGCGATAGTCAGCCAGGTGAAGGTCGTGAGCAGCAAGTAAATTTGGATATTGAGCCAGCCGAGCGAAATATAGGCATAGGGATTATCGCTCGATTCAAAACTGAGCGCGAAGCCGGCGATGCGGTCCATAGCAGTCTGAAACTGGTTAAATATACCTATACTTGGTTCGTAGAAGTAAAATAACTCAGCGAACAGTACGAGAAATGAGGAGAATGAAACATAGGCGAGACGGATGAACGCACGGTTTCCTGGTCCAGACTCGTTTCCCAGTAGGCGCGAGACAAGTGACCCACCAAAGAAGCTGATCGTAAGCGCAACAATCAGCGATGATCCGAATGTGCTGTTCGTACACGTAATACCGAGCAGGACAAGATAAAACATCACAACATAGGCGGCGAAGACCAACAACTGATGACGATATCGGTAACTGCGGAACAGGAGAAATAGGGCAGCCAGCAGCATGCAGTACGTCATCTTCTCATGGGACCCACGCAGAGCCGTGAACAGGAAGTCCGGCTGCATAAAAAGGAAGAGGCCGCCAAGGGCAGCCGCCCGGTCGTCCCCGGTGATCTCGCGGAAGGCGAGGAAGGCAACCAGCGATATGCCAACCAGCAAGAACGGCCATACCCAGGTTTCCAGCGTTTGGACATTGGCGCCAGACAGGCGCATCAGGTAGATGTTCACTGCCTGGAAACCAAACCCGGATGGGTAGACCGGGTGGACACCCACTGCCGGAATGGCGTTTCCATACGCTGCCACCGCCTGAATAAGCTGCGTCATTTCTGCGGTATCTTGCTCGACATAGTGGCCGCGAAAGCGCAGGAGGAGATAAGCGACGATCGCCATACTGTAGAATGCGAGTGTGAGCGGTTAACGGTGCAGGTGGCTCGGGGCCTGCAAGTTTCGCTGTGCAACGGCGCCAAAGTAGTGATAGGCTCGCTGTTCAGATAGCAGCAAGACAACTAATTGCCGGCCGAGCAGGTCTTGTCGCGTCAGCGGACAGCCTCCCCTTTTCTCCCTGGTCAGGGCCAACAACATGAAGAGTTGCAGCGCCTCGGCTTCAGCATCTTGCTGACAAGCAGCCAACGCCCTCACCGTTCGCACGCCGACAACGTCCTCGGCGGGCGCCGCAGACGAACGCGCCACGTGTTCGAACTCTCTGGCCAGCTTGCCAGCGCGGCGTTTTTGCCGTGGGCCCAGCCTGAACGCCGGGCACGGCTTCCCCAGGGGGGAGGCGGTGCTGCCTGAAACCAGGGCAATACGCTGCAATGCGACCTCGGCGCGTCGCGCAGCCGCCAGCAATTGCTCTTGGGCCGCTTCGACCCCGCAATCCAGCACCAAATGGGCTGCTAGCGTTGCCAGACGTCGCTCAGCATCCATATGTGCTGACGCTTCAGGTTGCACGGTCACAGCAAAATCGTCCACACGGTCGTGGCGGTGAGTAGCCCCAGGAAGGCCAGGAGCGCGATGGCAATACCGATGAGACGCTGAGATGGGACCGGGCCCAGCGTCCACCAGGCAGGGGCGGGCTCAGCGTCCAACACAACGGTTGTTGATGCGGAAATTGCCTCGGCCGCCGGGACATATGCTGCGGCCGAGAGTGTGGCGCCGACGGTCCAGGTACCCGGACCCGAAGGCAGCCAGCTCAGGGAGAACTGCCGCTGCTCGCTGGCCGGAATACTCAGAGCCAGGCGAGCAATCTCGACGCGTTGGCGTCCAGGTCGCTGAGCCCAGACCTGCAATGTCTGCCCAGTCGAATCACTTGTGCCGGTATTCCCCACGGTGATCGTGACCGGCATCTCGGCCAATGTCGGCGTGCCGCTCCCTGCCTGCAGTGCCAATATCCTGAGTTGAGGCGGCGTTGCCGTGCGCAGGGACCACGTGCCGTCATACTGCAGGATGTATCTGCCCGTTCCCGCCGGTTGAGCACATGACACAAGTTGAACGGCTCCGGCGATTGAGGACGATGGGCAACCGAGTGCCGAGGCGAACGCCTGGACGAGACCTATCGGGGCTCCAGGGCTGCTGAGCATCGCTGGCGCAGCGCCAACCTGGAGTTCGGCCCGCCAACCCGTGGCGACGGTGCGCACACTGGAAATGGACACCCCGGTCAAAGTCACCTGTGCCGGGCCGGATGGGTCGACGATCGTGCGCAGGCCGTCCGCGGCGATGTTGGGTGGACTGACGGGCTGCCGTTGCCGTAGGGCGTTCAAAGATGCCTCATCGGTCGGTGGCGCCAGCGCGGTGACGTCGGACGATCGTTGGTCAGCCTGCAGAGTCAAGGCGCCGGCGCTGGCATAGACCAGGGCCCCTGGCAGCGCATAGACCGCCTCGCGAGGTACACCATCCACGTTGCGGACCCACTGTCCAACGGTCGTGCCATCCAGCGTTGCCGTATTAATGGTTTGCTGATTGTCCACATCCCAGACCCCGAACTCGGCGCCAACCAGGTGAAGGCGCTGATCAACCGAGTCGATGTAGAGTTGGGGGGGCATTGAGGGTAAGACACGATACTCGCCACGCATGCCTACGCTGATCGAGCTGTATGCACCGAGCGGCAAGGAGGATATATCGCCAAACGCCCATGAGAAATCGCCATATTCATACTCCCAGTCGTAGATTCCTTCACTGCTGCGGTAGCCACCTACCTCCGAGGCAACGAAAGTCTCGAAATCCCACATCCGGCTCACGACCCAGGTCGGTAGGGTTGCGTACGCCAGGGTATTGACCGAGAAACGGCCCAGGTTGAGCGTTGCCGTCGTACCGTGCCGCCCTAATAAACCCAACTTGTATTGCATCAGACCGTCCCCGTTCCCCCAGGAGTAACGTACAAATTCCGCCGGCTCCGGTGCCCCGCCTAATTGAATGAATTGGTCACCCGGTGGGTAGTAAAAATGGCGCACGATCAAATTGGGGAAACCGGTGTGGCCTGAATCGAAGCGGTAATAGGCGAACGGGTTCTCGAAGTCGAGATCGTTGACCTGATTGTCCAGAATAGCGGTCTCGGAAGCTATCTGAAAACCGTTCTCAGGTTCCAAGTCCGGTATGATCGAGCCGAAGTCGCGCAACTGCCCGCTAGACCAGTTCATGGAAAGCGGCGGCCGATGATCGAACCAGGATCGTACACCGAAGTCATCCACACCCAGATACGGCCAGAAAATCGAGTTGACGAAGGGGGTGACTCGGTAGTTCGCGACATTCAGGTCAAGCTCCGTGTGCGGCGCTGCGGCCGTCAGAGCCAACTGGGGATGCAGTTGCAACAGTGTGTACTCGGGCGTGCCGGAGCCGGTCGGATCGACCATTTGAAAGTCCCAGGCGTCATGCCCATGCCAACGGTGGGCCAGGAAGCTCATGGCGTCGTCTTCGTGCGGTAGCGAAAAGGCGCTCTGGATCTGGAGCTGGGTGGCCGGGCGGCCGTCCGGCAGAAGCCACGGTTGTTTTGTCTCCGCTTTCAGCGTCCAGTGCAGCGGATGGCCAAGCACGACACGGTTGTTCTTGATCGTCACGGGGGCGGCGCCTTCGGCCAACTGGTCGTCGTAGATTCGGGCCACGTGGACGCCCGCCTCAGTGGTGAAAAAGATCGCCAACTTGGGCACACCGCCGCCCGGCTTGAAAACCCAGGTCGCGTTCTCCATGCTCGTGGCCAGACGCCAATCAGCGGAGACCTGAACCGGCACGTAATTGTAGACCTCAACGATGTCGTGCGCTGTCGCATAGGCTGCAACGATCGTCGTCTTCGTCACCGTCGCATCAAGCCGCTCGACCGTCACGCTGGACACGGGCACGTTGTTGCTATCCGCCAGCGCGGCGGGCGGCATCGTCAGTGCCGCGGCAGTGGCGCTCATGAGCAGTAGTACGGCAACGAGCGCGCCGCCAACACGGCGCGGCGTTCGCCTGCGGGCGTGAGTGACGGAGGCACGTAGCCTGCCCTGGCTCGGGCGCAAACATCGATCGATTGTTGGTAGGCGAGCAGGGCAGGCACGGGGGCCTGCCCCTACGGGGATACCGGCCTTCTTGCTCATGTGTTCGCACCCATCGAAAGGGCCATTACCGCTGCGCTTGACGTGGGGCACCCCCACTTCCTAACATAGCACAGCAACGCCTGAATACTGTGGAGAAGATGCTGCCAACGTTCGCGGTTTCGCCTACGCTCACCGCCAGCACGGCTGCCCACCTGCTCGGCGCGATTCTCATAGCGCTGGTGGCGCTGGCCTTCGGGCAGCGCATGCGGCGGGCCGTCATCAATGTGCTCCGGCGGCGCTCCAAGGTGGATACCTCTGCCGCGCTCCTGATCGGCCGCCTGGTCTACTTCGGCATCCTCGTCATCGCCGCACTCTGGATTCTCAACCTGTTTGGGTCGGGCATCACGCCGCTGCTGACGCTGCTCGGCGTCGTCGGCCTCACCATCTCCCTGGCGCTGCAGGACGTGCTGCGGAACCTGTTTGCCGGCTTCTACATGCTGATCGAGCGCCCGTTTATGCTGGGTGACATCATTGAGGTGAGCGGCGTCCACGGCGCTGTCGAGAGCATCGAACTGCGGCTGACCGTGCTGAACACTATCGACGGGCTGCGCGTCACCGTGCCTAACGCCACAGTCTTCACAGCGGTGGTCGTCAACCGCTCCGCCCACCCCTTGCGCTGCTGGCCCGTGTTGGTGACGCTACCGGCGAACGCTACCCTGGACGCCCTGATCGCTGCTGTCGGCAGCCTGACCGGCAGCGCCAACCCGCCCGGTCCGGCGCCGACGGTGGCCGTTCAGGCGACCTCAAACACCGGCACCCTGGTCGAACTGGGGATCTGGGCGCCTGATACTATGGCCATGGGGCGCGTCATGCTGGCGCTGCGCCAGGCAGTGCCTGCTGCCGTGTTCAGCGTGCCGGGGGCGCCCGCCCTGCCCGCTGCCGCCCCGCCGCCGGCGGCAAAGCGGCGGCGCATCACGCGCACACGTCCGCCCAAACCAGGCACGACTACGGCTGCCGCCGGGTGAAGCGCCTCGGCCTCCTCGGCGGCACCTTCGACCCGATCCATTGTGGCCACCTTGTCATCGCTGAGGAGGCGCGCGTCCGGCTGGCGCTGGATGCGGTCTGCTTTATCCCCGCCGGCCAGCCGCCGCATAAGCGCGGCTTGCCGGTGTCGCCGGCCGCCGACCGCCTGGCGATGGTCCGCCTGGCTATCGCCGGCAACTCGGCCTTCAGCGTGTCAACCGTGGAGATCGAGCGCGAAGGGCCTTCCTACACTGTCGAAACGCTCGGCGCCTTGCGCCAGGAAGTCGGGGCCGAGTGCGCGCTCTTCTTCATCGTCGGCGGTGACGCCTTGTCTGACCTGCTCACCTGGCGTGAACCGGAGCGCCTGCTCGAACTCGCCACGCTCGTCGTGGTCAGCCGTCCTAACGTGCAACCGGTGAATCTGGCGCAACTCAGCGCCCAGTTGCCGGCGCTGTCATCGCGCCTGACGCAGTTGGCAGGCCCGCAGTTTGCCGTCTCCGGCACGGAAATCCGCCAGCGGGTCGGCCAGGGGCTACCGATCCGCTACCAGGTGCCGGAAGCCGTCTGGACATATATTACGGAGCACGGGCTGTACCGGCTGTAGGCGCACCACCAACGCCGCAGCGATGCGTCAACCGCCGAATTGTTAGGGCCTTCTTTACCGACCGGAAACCCTGCGCGGTCATCCTGAAATACGGGGTACGCCTCGTCCGGCGCTGCCCTTGTGTACGGCGTGGCGCCAAAGGCGACCGCCAGGAGCAATGGGGAGACCCGGCCCGACGGGTTCGGCTCAGCGCCGTCAGCGACCCGTACATTCCAGCGACCCGCACCGACTCTCAGTGATAGACAGCACAGTACCGGCAGTAACAAACGCAGAGAGGATTCGATACGTGGCCGATCTCACCGCCCACTTGCTCCGACGGGCCGGCTTTGGAGCCGGCCTGGACGAACTGGCCCAATATCGCCAGCTCGGCTATCAAGGCGCCGTCGATCAACTGGTGAACTACGCGCAGGTCGACAACTCCGCCCTTGACAGCGCAATGCCCACGCTCGACTTGACCCAGAAGGGGCCACAGCAAATCAGCGCTGCCTGGATGCACCGCATGTTGCACACGGCACGCCCCCTGGAGGAAAAGATGACCCTCTTCTGGCACGGTCACTTCGCCACCGGCGATAACAAGGTCCAAAGCTCCGAGATGATGTGGCAACAGAACGGCCTGTTCCGCACCAACGCCGTCGGCAACTTTCACGACTTGCTCCTGGGCGTCTCCAGGGACCCGGCCATGCTGAAGTGGCTGGATGGCAACCAGAACCACAAGGCCGCGCCCAACGAGAACTATGGCCGCGAGCTGATGGAGTTGTTTACGCTCGGCATCGGCAACTACAGCGAGGATGATGTCCACGCAGCCGCCCGCGCCTTTACCGGTTGGCATGCAGCGAAGGGCACGTTCCAGTTCGTTGCCCGCGACTACGATTCCAGCGTCAAGACCTTTCTGGGCCAGACCGGGCAGTGGGATGGCGGCGACATTCTCAACATCATCCTGCAACAACCCGCCCACGCCACTTTCCTGATGACCAAGTTGTATCACTTCTTCGTCGACCCCAACCCGTCTAGCGCCAACATCCAGAAGTATGCCGACATCTACACCCAGAACCAGTTCAACATCGCGCCGGTGTTGCAGGCAATGTTCATGTCGCCGGAATTCCAGGCGCAAAGCGCCGTGCAAAGCCTGATCAAGAGTCCGGCCGAGTACTTCATCGGCGCGCTCAAACACCTGGGCATTGCGACCGTGCCGAAGCAGGGCCCTGGCGTGCTGACGCTCCTCGGCCAGCAGTTATTCATCCCGCCGAACGTCGCCGGCTGGCCGGGCGGTCCGTCCTGGATCAATACGGGCACCATCCTCAACCGCTATAACGAGGCCAACAGGCTGGTGACGGCGCGCACCAGGGACGGCACGAGCTGGAGCCCACCGACTGACCTTTCCAGCATCGGCAGCACCGCCGATCAGGTCGTCGATTACTACAACAACTTGCTGCTGGACGGCAATGTCACCGCCACAACGCGGGCGGCGCTCATTAGCTACCTCAACGGCGACAGCGGTTTCAGCACCAGCGGGGCCGGCCTCGACGAGCGCCTGCGCGGCCTCGTTCACCTGACGATGATCAGCCCAAGTAGCGATGATGACCTTCTCCGAGTTTGGCCGGCGCGTGAAGGAGAATGCCGGCAACGGCACCGACCACGGCACGGCGGCGCCGATGTTCCTGCTCGGCAGCAAGTTGAAGGGCGGCCTCTACGGCAACACGCCCAGCTTGACCGATCTGGACACCAACGGCGATCTGAAGTTCGGCATCGACTTTCGGCAGGTGTACTCCACCCTGCTCCAGGACTGGCTGGGGGCCGATGCGCCCTCCGTCCTGGACGGCAATACCTATGCGAGCCTTGGCATTGTCCAAAAAAGTTAGCCAAACCTATTGACAGGCCGGCAGAACGTGGGTAGGATCAAGTTAGGGTAGCCTAACATCCACAGAGAGGGGCCGATGATGGCAACATTGAGTAGGTCGCGGCGGATCAGTGGCTACACGCTGGCCGGTATCGGCCTCGCGGTTGGTCTGGGCATGGGTGTCCTGGCCGGTAGCGTGGTACCGAGTATGCCCTGGTTGGCGCTGGTCGTCGCCGCCGGTCTCAGTCTGGCCATCTGCGGCGCCGGCCTGTTCTGGTCCGGCGATGTGTTTGCGGCGTCCTGTCCCTGCTGCCAGGCGCGAACGGTGACTTCGACCTGGCGGCAGGCCTTCCAGTGCCGGCGCTGTCAGACGATGTGCGCGCTGGCGGCGCTCAGCCGGCGGCGGCATCTGAAGAGCGTCCCGGCTGGTCGGCTCTCCTGACCTCGCGCAAGAAGTTTTCCGCCAACTCGGCAAACTCCGCTGTCTGGTACTCCTCAATTCGTCCGGCGTCGACCAGGGTCGTGAGCGCCGGGTCGATTGGTAAGCGGGCCAGCAGCGGCGCTCCCGACTCTGCAACCAGTTGCGGCCCTTGGCTCGGTCCAAACACCTCCAGGGGTATGTCGCTTCCCGGGACCATCACGTAGGCCATATTTTCCACAATGCCAAGAATCGGCACCTGCATGCGCTGCGCGAGTTTGATAGCCTTGGAGACAACCGCAGTGGCGAGTTGCTGGGGGGTATTGACGACCACCACGCCCTCCACCGGCAGGCGCTGCAGCACCGTCAACGGCGCGTCGGAGGTCCCGGGCGGCAGATCGACCAGCAGGTAGTCCAGGTCGCCCCAGTGGACATCGTTGAAGAACTGTTGAATGGCGCCGGTCACCATCGGGCCGCGCCAGATCACCGCGTCCTGTTCGTTGGCCATGAGGAAACTGATCGACATGATCTTGATGCCACCGGCGCTGAGTTCCGGGTCGAAGCGCTTGTCGCGCATGACGGCCTTGGCGGTAACGCCGAACATGCGCGGCACGCTCGGACCGGTAATATCGGCGTCCAGCACACCGACAGAAAAGCCGGCGTGGCGCAAGGCGGTCGCCAGCAGCCCGGTCACCAGCGACTTACCGACGCCACCTTTGCCGCTCATGACCGCCACGATGTGCTTGATACCCCGCG
Organism: Chloroflexi bacterium UBA4733; assembly: GCA_002404055.1. The sequence goes on along the minus strand of DHIZ01000172.1, from coordinate 38,625 downwards.
GGTCGAGCTTTCCGCCGGTTAATGGCCGTTTCTGGGCCGGCTCCGCGCGCATGGCCGGCACGACGCCGCTGCGCGCGTAGGCGCCGAGGTCATCGAGCAGGAGACCGAGTTGTAACCGGTGGAGCGCTGCCCCGGCCATGATGGTCTCATACACCGCTACGTGGCAACTGGCGCAGGGCAAACCGTGCGCTCGGAACACTGCCTGGATGCCGGGGTAGCGATCCACGACCTCCCGAATCGTCGTCGTCGGAGCAATCTCTAGCATGGGCATGGGGCGTGGCAACCTCCTGGATCATATCGGACCGATGGTTTAGTGTAGCGCGGAAGATTGTGCTTCATTGCCGGCCTTGTGCCGCTCCAGGTACGAGGCAAGCGCGGCCAGCGCCGTTTGCACCCGCACGAAGGCCTCCATCGGCGTGCGGTACACGCTGAAGTAGTGGTGGACATCCTGGTCACTGCCGGACTTGTTCGTCATGTAGTAAAAGTGGTCGCTCGTCTGCAATTGGCGCCAGATGCGAATCAGGGTTGGGTCGCCGGTGGCCAACACTTCGGGCCCCAGGCGCTTGACTTCTTCGAAGCACCAACGCTGCATCGTGTTGCCCAGCCAGGCGCTGGTGTCGCGCTCGGCATCGGCCCAGGAGACGGTGTCGTAGGGGCCAACGTTGACGACCCCGACCGGTTGCAGACGTTGCACCGCTTCCGTCGCCGTCACCCATTCCAGGCTCGGGTGGTGGGCGACTTTACGCGGCAACCAGGTCAGGAAGTCGAAGATGCCGTCCGCCGCCCACATGTGGTTGCCGAACGCCTCGTAGTCCATCGCCAGGGTGATGATCTGGTGCGGGTTGGCCGCCATCCAGCGTGCGAAAACGTCGGCATGCAATGGCCAGAAGTCCCAGGCCCGGTTGCTGAAGCGGTAGCCGATGTCGTCGCTGGACTGATAGTCCCGCAACAAGACCGGCAGGCCGGTGGTGGACTGGTACAGGAAGTTGGGGGACCGCCAGCCGTCCAACACGCGCTCGATGCCCTCCGTCAGGATGCCCCGGAAGCCCAGCCCTCGAACCGTCTCCGCGATATCGTTGTTGTAGAGGCACTCCGTGTTGCGAAAGAACGTCGGCCGCCGCCCGGTGAGTTCCCTGATCGCCTGCGCGTGCAGTTCCACCTGCGAGCAGAATTCGCTGCGGTCGACGCCGAAGAGGCTGGACAGGGAGTGATAGAAGGTCTCGCCGGTAAATTCCACGAGGCCGGTAGCTGCGAGTTGGCGAAACACGTCGAGCAGCTGGGGTTCCCAGCGCCGCGCCTGTTCAATGAAGAGGCCGGACAGCGCAAAGTTCAGCTTGAAGGGCTTGCGACGCTGCGACTGCTCCTGAACCAGATGCAAGAGGAGGGTCGTGGCGGGCCAGTAGCACTCGCGGGCGACGCGCCGAAACACCTCTTCGTTGAACCACTCCTCGTACAGGTGATCATAGAGCGCTTGCGGTGACTGCTCGTCCATCCGGCGGCGTTCCGGGTAGTCGCGCAGACGGTGCGGCTGGTGGGCGAATAGATACAACGTCACCAGTGCCACCGATTTACCTCCGGTTGGATCGCGCGCCGCCAGGCCAGATCGAAACGATGCCGAGAAACACCGCCAACACAAAGGCGATGTCGCCACGCACCTCCTGATGCTGGGTCACCAGTACGCTACCACTGAGCAGGAGACCAACGCAAAGGGCGGCAGACACCAACCGCCGCCCGGTCCGCTCTAGTCGCGCCATGTGGCGAGTCATCTCGTCCATGTCCTCCACGCGCAACTGGAGGCTGCCGGTATCGAGGCGCGTCAAAATCCGGTCGAGCACGCGCGGCAGGTCGAGGGCGATGCGCCCGTAGTCCCGCACCTGCTTGCTGACAAGTTCCAGCACGTCGGCAATTTCGTCACGGCCGGCCAACTTGCGGGCGTAGGGCGTCATCACGTGGATCACATTGAGATCTGGAGCCAACCCGGTGCTGAGGCCCACCAGGGTGCCGATGGCCCGGCCCATGAAGACGTAGTTGGCAGGAATCTGAAAGGGATGCTCGTAGATGAGGTCCTTGACCTGATCGAAGACCTCGTGCGGGCTGATTTTGGCCAGTTCCGCCAGGGAGTTGCGGTAAAACTGATCCAGGAACCAGGCGAGCCCGTCCCGTACGGTGCGCACGTTGGCGCCGGGCCGGAGGAAGCCCATGTCGGCCAGGGTGCGCGTCGCCAGGTCTGCGTCGCGCCCAACCAAGGCATTGAGCAGGTTGCGCGTTCCGACGCGCACGGCCGGCGTGATACGGCCCATCAAGCCAAAGTCCAGGAAGACGATCACCGGGCCGGGTCGCACGAGCAGGTTGCCGGGGTGGGGATCGGCGTGAAAGTAGTCGAGTTCGAAGATTTGCCGAAAGTAGGTCTCCAACAACGTGCGCGCAACCGCCGCCCGGTTGATGCCCGCAGCCTCCAGCGCTGCGTAGTTGGTGATCTTGATTCCCTCGCAGAACTCCATGGTGAGGACGCGTTCGCGCGAGTGCGAACGGTAGATCAAGGGCGCGTAGACGTTGGGGTTGCCGGCAAAGGTCTGCCGGAAGCGTTCGGCGCTCGCCGCCTCGATGCGGTAGTCGAGCTCGTCACCGAGGGTCTCGGTGAACTCGGCCAGCACGCCGTTCCAGTCAACGTCGCCGGCGACCTTGGTCAGCCGCCGCATCCAGGAGATGACCCAGCGCAGGTTGTCCAGGTCGATGGCGATGATGGCAGCGATCTCCGGCCGCTGCACCTTCACGGCCACCTGCTCACCCGTCGGCAGTGTCGCCCGGTGGACCTGTCCGAGTGAGGCGGCCGCCACGGCTTCTTCCTCGATGTTGGCGTACCAGGTGCTGAGCGGTCCGCCAAACTCCCGTTCCGCCACCGTTCGAATCTCGGCAAAGGGGATGGGAGGCACCTCGTCCTGCAGCTTGGCGAGCTCTTCGATGTATTCCGGCGGCAGAAGGTCAACGCGGCTGGAGAAGAATTGGCCGACCTTGATCAGCAGGCCGCCCTGGCGGATGGCGGTCTCCCGGTAGCGAATGCCCTGTTGGCGGCGCAAGGCGGGTAGTCTTCGTTGCACGAAGCCGTCGCCCAGGACATGCCGGAAGAGCCAGAGCCGCCAGTAGTCCCGGATGAAGCCGGCAAAGAGCACGATCACCGCCCGAAAGCGCCGCCTCCGCGTCCGTCGCCAGGCGGCAGTGTTAGGCGGCGGGAGGAGTCCGCGCCGGGCAGCCACGCCTCCCTATCCTCCGCTCAAGCGAGCGGGCGGAACTGGCGGCGGACGACGTTGGTCAGATAGCCGGCGTACTCGCCCATCTGCCGATCCAACTCGTGATCCACGTCCGCCGCTACCGTCTGTTCCATCTGAACATCGAGCAGATACTCCGGCTTGCCGTCACGAGTCTCGTAGAGGCCCACGGTCTGCACCCCCGGCAGCCGGCGCAGGGCCGCCAATCCATCGGCCGCGTCGTAGGGTCCGATCGGCCCGTCCGGCACATCAAAACTCACCATGCGTCGTACTACTGCCATTGCTTACCTCTCCTTAGCCAACTGAAGTGAATCCACGATGGGACCCATTGTACAGGCTCGGGCCGTGTGGCTTTCATCGTGGCTCGCGTATGGGCCAAGGGTACGTGTTGCAGGTGGGAACGGTCAAGATCGTCACCGAAGAATTTGAGCAGTATCATCTGGCTTGGTGCTTGGTGTGATCCGGCGGCCGCGACGGGAAGCGGTATATTCAGGAGGTTGATAATCTGGGCCGGGTTCTTCGAGAGTTCAAGGAAACGTCCGGCCCGGCAGGCGTGCTCGAACTGAAGTGGGTTCACGGAGGACCGCGATGACGACGATCACGGCGGATATACATAATTTGATCAAATCGGTCGACGGGGACATCGTCGCCTTTGAAGCGCTCAAGCAGACGAACGGTAAGCGGCTACGATCGGACAGCCCCAAGTCGCTGAAACTGGTCGTGACACTTGATACGGTGAAGCATGTCCTCCAGGCGTTGCAAGACGGACGAATCTCTCCCCAGCAGGCGCAGCAATGGGCGTCCTTTATCCGCCGCGGGTACGTAGCCGGGACGACACGGGGACCGGTCCGACCTCTGAACATCGAGTACGATGCTGCCAATGCAAACGAGGTAACCGACCTTATCTCCAGACTCGACGAACTAGGCGACCTCATTGACGGCGAATTGAGTGCCGCGGAAATCAGCGCAATGGTCGGCACTCGACTCCCGTAGCAGAAACGGTCTGGTAGTCTCGACCAGCAGACCGTCAGTACTTCCGAAAGGAGAGCAACCGTGAAAATCACTAGGTTGGAAACCATCCTCGTCAAGCCGCGCTGGCTGTTCTTAAAGATGTACACCGATGAGGGCATCGTCGGCCTTGGTGAGCCGATCCTGGAAGGCCGCGCGCTCACCTGCCAAACGGCCGTGAAAGAACTCGAACCCTGGCTGATCGGCCAGGACCCCACCCGCGTCGTCCACCTCTGGCAAGCCATGTATAAGCACGCCTTCTATCGCGGCGGCCCGTTGCTCACCAGTGCGCTCTCCGGCGTCGAACAGGCACTGTGGGACTGCTACGGCAAGTCCGTCGGCTTGCCCGTCTACAAGCTCCTCGGCGGACCAACGCGCGATAAGATTCGCGTGTACGGAACTGCCGGTGGCAATGACCCGGAGAGTGCCGCCGCCAGCGTGCGCAAGGCAGTGGCGGAGGGCTTCAACTGCATCAAGGTTGGACCGGCCGGCCCACGCAAAGGGCGCATCATCGAATCGCCGGCGGTGACGGCGCACGTTGTCGAGGTCTTTGCCGCCATGCGCGACGCTGCCGGCTCGGAAGTCGACCTGGCGATCGACTTCCACGGGGCGATCGCCCCGCAGACGGCCAAACGGCTGATCAAAGCGCTCGAACCATATCATCCGCTGTTCGTGGAGGAACCGGTGCAATGCCAATACGTTGATGTGCTGGCCGACATCGCCCGCTCCACCGACATCCCCATTGCCACCGGTGAACGCCTCTACACCAAGTGGGGCTTCCGTGAGGTGCTGGAAAAGCGCGCCGCCTCCATCCTGCAGCCGGACCTCTCGCACGCTGGCGGCATCATGGAGACGCGCCTGATCGCCGGCATGGCGGAAGCCTACTACGTGGGAATTGCCCCGCACTGCCCGCTCGGTCCGATCGCGCTGGCCGCCTGCCTGCAACTGGACGCGGCGATCCCCAACTTCCTGGCGCAAGAGGGTGGACGCATCACCGGCGCCGGCTACATCAAGACCCCTTTCCGCCAAGAGAACGGCTACCTGCCGCTGCCGACCGCGCCGGGCCTCGGGATCGAACTGGACGAGGAGGCCCTGGCCGACAAGATCGATCACGACTGGCAGAACGCCAAGTCCTACGCCGAGGATGGCAGCGCGATCGACTGGTAGGGCCTTCGCCGAGTTGGCACGTAGAGCGTACTTTGTGTCCGCTATATCGTACACTTGTCGCGAAGGGCAGGTGACCAGCCGCGGAACACGAAGTACCGGTAGCGAACCAGGTGCGCCAGCACCGGCTGGCGGTCGGCATCAGCCAGCAAGCACTTGCTGAGCAGGTCGGTATTGCCCGACAGGCCATCCACGCCATCGAGACCGACCGCTACCTGCCGAACACCTTGGTCGCGCTGCGGCTCGCGCGCGCGCTGCAATGCACCGTGGAATCACTGTTTGCCTTGCCGGAGGCGCCGCTTCGCCTCGCGGCGGAACTTCCTGCGGATACACCGGAACTGGCAGATCCCCGACGTGTGCAAATAGCGCAGGTGGGTACGCGCACGATGGCGTATCCCCTTGATGGGAGCGCCGGCGCGCTGAATGCCGCCGATGGACTGGCGACCGGCGTCAACCCCGCAACGACGGTAGACCTTCTCAACCGCCGGTCGACACTGGACCAGACCATCGTGGTGAGCGGTTGCGATCCAGCGCTGGCCATCCTGGCGACGCACCTTCGCCGGCAGCACGCCCAGGTCCGGCTGATCTGGCGGCCGGGCAATAGCATGACGGCGTTGCGATCTCTGGCGCGCGGCGAAGTCCATGCCGCCGGCATCCACCTGCGCGACCCGCACAGCGGCGTGAGCAACCTTCCTTTTATCACTCAGGAGTTGGCAGGACGGCCAATAACGGTAGTCGGTCTCTGCGACTGGCAGCAGGGACTGCTCCTCGCCCCCGGAAACCCGAAGCAAATCGTGCGCCCGGCTGACCTGACGCGTCCCGACATCACGATTACCAACCGAGCGCCGGGAGCTGGGAGCCGGCTGCTCCTGGACGCCTGGTTGGCGAAGGACGGGGTCCCTTCGGCACGTGTGCGCGGCTACGAGCGGGAGGCGGCAAGTCATTTCGCCGTCGGCGAAGTCATCGCTGCTGGCGCAGCGGATGCCGGCCCGGGCATCCTGTCGGCGGCACGGGCCTTTGGCCTCGACTTCCTACCCTTACAGGAGGAACCAGTCGATCTGGTCATTCCCGCCGCCTACTTGCCCGCCGCCGCAATGCAGGCGGTCCTGGATGTCGCCGTCAGTGGTCCCTACCGCCGCGAACTGGCGGCGCTGGGCGGATACGACAGCCGGCGGACCGGGACAATCGTCGCAGAACTGGGTTCGTAGTTAGGCATCCGGCCCGTTCACGGCGCGTTCGGGTACGTGGCTGGCGACTGAAAGAGGTGATTGCAATGATAAAGGTATCCGTAGCGGCAGCCCTTGTGGCCGCCCTGCTCCGGGAGGCCACCAGCGTTCGTTCTTGCCAACTGGGCGGCCACAAGGGCCGCCCCTACGCGCCAAAATCCCCGAAAAAAGGGGACCGCTTCCAAAAGTCGCGGACTGAACGATGGAAGGTCCGACTGCGTGGACTCAGTCACCCGGCACGATTCGTCATGTCCCGCCGGCTCCTTCTGGCAACGCCCGTTGTGTACCTGCTGTCGGGTTGTGGTACGCGCGTAGCGTCCAGCAATGCCGGAATCGCCGCCAGCAAGGCATCCACGGTTCCTGTGAGTGCTGCCGGCATCACAGGAACCGTGACCGTTTTCGCCGCCGCCTCCTTGACGGACGCCTTCCAGGAGATGGCCACAGATATCCAGAAACAGAGTCAGGGGGCTCGCTTCGCCTTCAATTTCGGCGGGTCGCCGACGCTGCGGACCCAACTGTCCCAGGGGGCGCGCGCCGACGTGTTCGCGTCTGCCGACGAGCCAAATATGCAAGGGGCCCAAAAAGACGGCAGTATTGCCGGGCAGCCACAGGTCTTCGTTCAGAACAAGCTGGTAGTTATCGTGCCGGTGGCGAATCCGGCGGCAATAAAGACGTTGCAGGACCTGGCGAAGCCTGGTGTCAAGCTCGTTCTGGCGCAACCGGCCGTGCCCGTGGGCAACTATGCCCGGCAGTCGTTCGCCAAGATGAGCACGGATGTCGCCTTCGGCGCGACGTTTGCAGCACAGGTGGCGAAGAACGTCGTCTCGGACGAAGCGGACGTGAAAGGCGTTGTCTCCAAGGTGCAACTTGGGGAGGCCGACGCCGGAGTGGTATACCAAACCGACGTGACGGCAGCGGTGCGGCCGCACGTCGTGGTGCTGGACATCCCCGATCAATTCAACGTGATTGCCAGCTATCCGATCACGATGGTCAAAGGAGCGCCCAACAGTGCAGGAGGTCAGACCTTCATCGTCTACGTGCTCTCGCCGGCCGGCCAGAGCACCCTGCTGAAATACGGCTTCGCGCCAGCGCCTCGTGCCTGAATCGCCGCCGTTGCGCTCCGGCCGGTTCGGAGCGCCGGGAGACCTGCCGAAAGCCTCTAGCGAACCGACAGTGCTCTTCGCGGCGCCTGCTGGATTCCTGGTTGTATTCATTGCTCTGCCGGTGGTGGCATTGGTGCTGCGCGGCGCTACCGCCGGCGATTTCTGGGGCAGTCTGCACAAGCCAGTGGTGCTGGCAGCGCTTCGACTGACGCTGACGACGACCCTGCTGACGCTCCTGATTGTCGTCGCCACCGGCACGCCTCTGGCATACATCCTGGCCCGACGCCGCTTCCCAGGGCGCTCGCTGGTCCAGACCATCGTCGACCTACCCCTGGTCCTGCCGCCAATGGTGGCAGGAGTGGCGTTACTGATGGCCTTCGGCCGTGTCGGACTCCTGGGTGCCCAACTCACCTTGATTGGACTGGATTTGCCGTTTACGACGGCCGCGGTCGTGATGGCACAAACATTTGTGGCCGCCCCATTCTATGTGCGCAGCGCCCGCCTGGGATTCGCCGCCATCGAACGCGCGGTTGAGGAGGCGGCCATCATGGATGGCGCCGGCTTTCGACAGGCGTTCCTCTACATTCTACTGCCACTGGCGCGGCCTGGTCTGACCGGCGGCGCCGTCCTGTGCCTTGGTCGGGCGCTGTCCGAGTTTGGCGCCACCTTGCTCTTTGCCGGCAATTTCGCGGGGCGCACGCAGACCATGTCGCTGGCCATCTTCCAGACAATGCAAAGTGATCTCTCCGCAGCCCTGGTGCTCGCCGTTATCCTGGTCGTCGCGTCGGTTGCCGTCCTCGTTGTGTCGCAGCTGGTGGGCAACGTGAACGCGGAATAGGGCACGGAAACTGCGCCTAGTGCAGCCCCAGAATCTGGTCGCCGAGCAGGCCCAACTCCACCTCATACGGCGTGCCGTTGAACTCCGGGTGATACTCGAAACGCGCACGTTGGAAGTATTGGACGGTGTGGGATTGACCGTCGGGACCAATCTCTGGAAGTTCCTGCGAAATCGGATAGCCAAAGACATTGACCCCGCCGTGCGCCTGGAAGAACTGCAAGAAGCCAAAGCTGACCGAGTAACCGGTCTGGGGAAAGGCAACGGTTGGCGTCGGCGTGGCGGTGGCGACCGGAGTCGGCTGTGCCGTTGGGCCAGCGGCGGTGTGCCCGGCGGTCGCCGTCGGCTCGGCCGTGGCTTCGGGGGTCGGGGTGGGTGTGCTCGGCGCTGGATGCGCAAAGGTGCGGCCGGCAGTGAGCTGGGAACCCAGCAGACGCAACTGCACCTCGTAGGGCGTGCCGGCGTTCTCGGGGTGCTCCTCGAACATGTCCCGCTGAAACCATTGCACCAACCGGCCATTTTGCTGGAAGGCCTCGGTTCGCGGGTAGCCGAAGATCATCAGGCCCCCGTTACTCTGAAAGAATCGAGCAAACGCCCCACTGACCGAATGCCCCGTCTGGGGGAAGTACTGAACGTCGCTCGCTGTGCCAGGAGCAGGCGCCGGATGAAATGGCGCATATGCCGCCCCCTCGGCAAACGGGGCGCCCAGTGATGCCGCTTCAATGTAGTAATCGCTGTTGGCGAATAGCGGATGCGTGCGTAGCTTCATCTGCTGGAAGTCCTGGCCCTGCACACCGCCTCCCAGATCGTGAATCTCATCGGTCGGGTCACCAAAACGGGCGGCGCCGCCATGCGCCAGCAAATAGGCGAGAAAGGTCGGCCCCACCGTGTGACCGGTCTGCGGGAAGTACTGGCTGCCGTCGGCCAGCGGGGTCCCTTCACTGATCCCGCTCTCGATCAGGAACTCGGGGTCGCCTCCCACACGGGCATTTTGGGGACCGCCATTGTCGCTGTGGGAGGCCGAGGCTGCGAGAGGGACCGTCAACTGTGGCTGGACGCCACTCGTGGGCAGGACAACCGGAGTGCTGGCGCCGTTCTTGTCAACGAGAACGGCAGCATTGCCAAGCAATGGCGCTGACCCTGTGACTGCAACAGTGCCCGTTGCCCAGAATAGCCACACCTTATCGCTACCGCGATCAAAGCTGATAGACGCTACGGAGGGGGTCTCCTTGTATTGTACATTGGTGGCGTTGGAGAACTGACGGACGGCCGTCTGGAAGGCCGAAAAGGCGGGTCGCGGCGTACCGTCATAGTGCAGCAGCCCCCAGGGGCCGCTCAGATCGGTGGGATCGTCGGCAATGCGAAAAATGCTCAATCGCTGGATCCCGGCGGCCAACCCGTAGGCGAAGGCTTCAATGACAAAGTCGGCTTGCTCTGCCAGCGTGTCGTGCATGAGGTCCGGAGTGCGCGGGGTGGCCGGGTCGTCATAGGGCGCAGCGTTGCTCTCCGAGAGCCACAGCGGTTTGTTGATGCCGTGACTCTGCAACGTCTGGCGGTATATCTGCGCGATGCGCATCACATCGGATACCCTGCTATAGACGTGGAGGTCGACGGCGTCAAAGTAGTAGCCATTGGCAGCCGCTGTCGGGTCATTGGCTGCAACTGCAGCTAGCCGATCGATGAAGAGCGGCTGGTTCCGCGTGACGTCGACCCAGTACGTCGTACCTGCGACGATGACCTGTTCGCTGGGATCGAAGGCCTTTGCCACCTCAGCGGCATCCTTTACTAACTGGTAATACTCCTGCACCGTGCCGGCCCAGGTCGAACCCAGCGTGCCGGACGGGATATCCGGCTCGTTCCAGATGATCCATTGGTTGATCCGCCCGGCGTAGGTCTGCACCATGTAGCGCACAAAGGAGGCCCAGGCGTTGCGCGGGTCGTCGATCGGCAGGCTCAGGTTAGCCGGTGTTGAGCCGTCCCGCGTTGCCCAGGCCGGGGGATTACCTAACAGGCCTACCACCGACATACCGGCGTTCAGTTCGGTCTGGAGTTGCGCATCGGAGATGGTCCGGGGGGGCAAGTGTTGGCTCGAGTCGTCCGGCTGAATCTCGTTCCACCAGAAGTTGACCCGTTCCCAACCGGCGTCGGATGCGGCTCGCTGCTGCGGATACTGGTAGGCGTCGACGATACCGAACGGATTGACTGCAGTAGGCGGGGTCGTCGGGACGGTTTTCTGTAGCGTGCGAGCCGGCGTGCCATGGCCCGCGGCCCGAGCCGACGGTACGGCATTGAATAGCAGGAGTCCCAGGAGCACAAGACCCAAGCACGGAGAGAGGCGCGCAGGCCGCGAGAAATTCAACAGATAATTGCCGTTCTCCAAGTCGTGCCGTCATCAAGGCAGTCTGCAAAGGCTACCCGCCCAAACGGCGCAACGCGCACCGCACGATACGAGGACGCCGGACTGCCGACCATTGGACAGACGAATGAAGACACGGCCGGTGACACGACAGCGGAACAGTTAGCTATTACACCACCGAAGCTGGATGAGCCGGGCACAGACCTTGCTACCCGGCTCGACGCGCACCTGGGGCTTCCGACGTCCCGAAACCCCGCAGAAAGGGTCATCTATGTCGTTGCTCCGCCTCTTGCTCCCGCCTTCGTCCGCCAGGCGCCGCGTGTGAAGAGCACGCTGAGAACCATTCTGAGCCCGAAGGTTCTCATTCCCGTCGTCTTTGCTGTTGTCCTCATCGGCATTGTCCTGAGTCTCGGCGACATCCGAAAAGTGGGCCAAGACATTGTTCATTTTCCGCCGGGTGATGCCGCGCTCTTCCTGGGTCTGACGGTGCTGTACGAGACCATCCGCGGTGTGCAGTGGCTCTATTTCCTGAAGGGCATGAAAGTCAAGGTCGCGCGCCGCCGCGCTATCTTCGCCTTCATCGGCGGCGAAGCGACCAAGAGTCTTCCGGCCGGCAACTACTTCGAGAATTACCTGTTGGAACGCGAAGCTGGAGTCGCGGTGGCCTATACCGCGTCCGGGACGACGATCACGATCCTTCTGGAGGTGGTTATCTGTGTCGTCTACCTCTCCGTGGTGGGCATCCGGGGCTGGGGATGGTTACGACCTGTCATCCTGCTTGGGTCGCTCCTGGTGGTCCTGACAGTCATTGCCCTGGCGCGGCTGGACCTCCACGCGCATTTGCCAGGCTGGCTGGCGAACAAGCAATTCTTTCGCTGGGCTGCGGAGCAATGGAAGACATTTTCTCAGGGCGCCGCTGCCTTCGTAACGCCCAAGCGTCTAGGGGTAGGCCTGGCGCTTGCGGCCGCCTACCTGGCGGCCGCCGGGACGCAGTACTACGTCGTCATTCGGGCCATTGGCCATGACCACGTTGGCTACTTCGACGCCGTAGCCGCGTACCTCTTCGGCCTCGGGGCCGGTCTCATCTTGCCGGTACCGACCGACATCGGCGTCCAGGAGATCACCGGTCTCGGCGCTCTGAAGGCGATGGGCATGCAGGTGCCGAACGCGGTTCCGGTGACCATTCTCTTCCGCGTCTTCAATCTGGTATCGTCGCTTGTCATCGCGGTGATCGCCTTTGTGGTGCTCCACCGGGAATTCCGCGATGCGTTCGCCAGCCGCGATGGCAGCGGCAGCGTGCCGGAAGAGGCAGCGACCGGGGGGTAACCGGCGCCTTCGGCGCCGGCTGCCGGCACAGCCACGTGGGGAAGGAAACCTCGGCATGGAACCAATCACCCTGGTCGCGCGGCGACCCGCGCGGTCCGTTGTTGGGGCACACGCTGATGCTGCCTTGTTGGCAGCAGAGTTGGCCGCGGCAGTCGATGGCGAGGTACGCTTCGACGACGGTAGCCGGGCACTCTACGCCACCGACGCCTCGAACTACCGGCAATTGCCCATCGGCGTCGTCGTGCCACGCACGGTTGATGACGTGGTGACGGCGGTCGCCATTGCGCGCAAGCATGGCGCACCGGTGCTGGCGCGCGGCGGCGGCACCAGTCTGGCCGGCCAGTGCTGCAACGTGGCCGTCGTGATTGACACCTCAAAGTACCTGCGCAGCGTGTTGGAGATCAATCCCGAATCCCGACTGGCCCGTGTCCAACCGGGCGTGGTACTGGACGACCTGCGTGACGCTGCCGAACGTCACCACCTCACGTTTGGCCCGGACCCCTCGACGCACAACCGCTGCACCCTCGGCGGCATGATCGGCAACAATTCCTGCGGCGCCCACTCGCCGATGGCCGGCAAGACTGTCGACAACGTCGAGGAGTTGGACATCCTGACCTACGACGGGCTCCGCATGCGCGTCGGCAAGACCAGCGACAGCGACCTCGAGCAGATCATCCGAGCGGGCGGGAGGCGGGGCGAGATCTATGGCGCGCTCAAGGGATTGCGCGACCGCTACGGCGACCTCGTCCGCCAGCGTTTCCCCAGGCTGGCGCGCCGCGTCTCCGGCTACAACCTTGACCAGTTGCTACCGGAGAACGGCTTCCACGTGGCGCGTGCCCTGGTCGGCACCGAGAACACCTGCGTCACGGTGCTGGAAGCAACCGTCAACCTTGTCCATAGTCCGCCGGTGCGTTCGCTGCTGATTCTGGGCTACCCAGACGCCGCTGCCGGTGCGGACGACGTCATGCTCATCCTTCAGCACGTACCGACCGCGCTGGAAGGCTTCGATGACCACCTCACGAGATCGCTGCATGCAAAAGGTCTGTACCGCCAGGACATCGCCATGTTGCCTAGCGGGGGCGGCTGGCTGCTGGTGGAGTTCGGCGGCGCCACGAAGGACGAGGCGGACAGCAAGGCACGCGGCCTGATGGCGGCCTTGCGCAGCACCAGCAGGCCGCCGACGATGCATCTGGCAGCGACGGCCAAAGAGGCGAACAGTGCCTGGCAGGTGCGCGAGTCCGGCCTGGGAGGCGCCGCCATCATACCCGGCCAGGGCCACTTCTGGCCAGGCTGGGAAGACTCGGCGGTCCCACCGGAGCGCCTGGGGGACTACCTGCGCGACTTGCGTCGCCTGCTGGACTCGTATCAGTTCGGCGGCGCCTTCTACGGCCACTTCGGCGACGGCTGTATTCACACGCGCACCAACTTCGACCTCACGAGCAGCGCGGGCATCGCCAAGTTCCGACGCTTCATGGAGGACGCCGCCGACCTGGTGCTGCGCTACGACGGCTCGCTGTCCGGCGAACACGGCGACGGGCAGGCACGCGCCGAACTCTTGCCCAAAATGTTTGGCGAGGAGCTCGTGCGGGCCTTTGGCGAGTTCAAGGCGATCTGGGATCCGCAGGGCAAGATGAACCCCGGCAAGGTGGTCGACGCCTACAAGATGGACGAGAACCTCCGGCTGGGAACTACCTATAACCCCTGGCAGCCCAAGACGCACTTTCAGTTTCCAGACGACGAGGGCAGTTTCGCCCAGGCAGCGCTGCGCTGTGTCGGCGTCGGCAAATGCCGGCGCCACGAGGCCGGCACGATGTGCCCCAGCTACATGGCCACGCGCGAGGAACAGGACAGCACCCGCGGCCGCGCCCGTCTTTTGTTTGAGATGCTGCAAGGGAACCCGCTGAAGGACGGCTGGCGTGACGAGACCGTCCACGCAGCGCTTGATCTCTGCCTGGCGTGCAAGAGTTGCAAGGCAGAGTGCCCGGTCAACGTCGACATGGCGACCTACAAAGCCGAATTCCTGTCGCACTATTACGAGGGCCGCCTCCGCCCGGTCGTCGCCTATAGCCTGGGTCTGATCTACTGGTGGTCCCGCCTGGCTGCCCACGCCCCCGCCCTCGTCAATTTCACGACGCACGCCCCGCTGCTCAGCGCCGTTGCCAAACGCCTTGCCGGCATTGCCCCGCAACGCGAGATTCCCGCCTTCGCACCACGCACGTTCAAGGAGCAGTTTCGAGAGCGCCCCGGCGCCGATCCCACACTGCCGGCAGTCATTCTCTGGCCCGACACCTTCAACAATCACTTCCACCCGGAGACGGCCCTGGCCGCGGTCGACGTGCTGGAAGCAGCCGGCTTCCGGGTGATCGTGCCGGAACAGAGCCTCTGCTGTGGAAGGCCGCTCTACGACTTCGGCATGCTCGACACCGCCAAGGGGCTGCTGAAGCGCATCTTGACGACGTTGCGGACAGAGATACGGGCCGGTGTGCCGGTGGTGGGCCTGGAACCGAGTTGTATCTCCGTTTTTCGCGACGAACTCTGCAACCTTTTCCCCCACGATGAGGACGCGCAGCGTCTGAAACGCCAGACCTTTCTGCTGGGCGAGTTCCTCGAGCGGCGCGCACCGCACTTTCAGGTACCCAGTTTGGCAGGCCAGGCGATCATGCACGGGCATTGCCACCAGAAGAGCATCCTCGGCATGGCAGCCGACGAAGCGCTGTTGCGCAAGATGGGTCTCGACTACCAGTTGCCCGATAGCGGCTGCTGCGGCATGGCCGGCGCCTTCGGCTTTGAGCAGGCCAAATACGACGTCTCGATCGCCTGCGGCGAGCGCGTGCTGTTGCCGGCTGTGCGGGAGACGGCCAAAGACGCCTATGTGATCAGCAACGGCTTCAGTTGCCGGGAGCAAATCGCCCAGACCACTGATCGACGCGCCTTGCACCTGGCCGAGGTGCTGCAGATGGCACTACAGGGCGACACCACGCCGACGCAGTATCCCGAGCGGCGCTATCCAGACCACACCACGCGCGCCACCAGGAGCGCCACGCGCACCGCCGCCGTGGTCGGAGTTGGTGTTGTCGCTGCGGCGGCGGCACGCGGCCTGATATTGCTGCGAAAGAGGGTGAATTGATGAAAGCAAAATTGATCCTGGAAGCGAGTTCTGCCTCGAAGCAGCCACTCCAAGCAGCCATCGTGCAGTGAGCACGTCACGGCATCACGGTGAAGCCCTCCTGCCTTGCGGCGTCGCAGAGGCGGCCGTCCAGGCTGATAAACTCGCTCCCAGTGGCGTGTCCACGTGCCCAGACAAGCGCTGCCCCCAACTGGAGCGCATCGGCGCCACGAAGCGGATAGCTAGCAAGCAGACGCGCAGCCTGAACGCGCACATCTTCAACGGGACGTACCTCCGTCGCGCTCGCACAGAGCGAGAGCCAGCGCGAACGAGCAATCGCTACTTCCTCGGCCGTGAACTGGCCCATGCGAACCAATCTAGAGAGGGCGGACAGGCCTTCGATTTGCGTACACCACCAGACCACGAGGCCGGGATCGACGTTGAAGACGCGGCGCATTGTTGAAGACTCAGGTTCATTGATGCACAGCGGGACCATCGCTGACGTGTCCCAGAATCTCACCAGCTTTGTTCTCGCTCCTCCAGAGCTGCCCGACGGAACAGGCCGTTCGGATCGAGAACCCTCGGTTGGCTCCAGAAATCCGACGGCAACTCTCGCTGCGCCCGGCAGAGAACCTGTGTCGCCACCAGGTCCTCATCTGCAGCTACAGTGACAACGGTGGGGTGCTGAACATACGGTACCAGGCGCGCGACGGCACGACCATGATCGGTAACCACCACCTCCTCACCGGCATTCATGTGGTCGAGATAGCGACCGAGAGACGCCTGTAACTCTTCCACCTTGACGCTGACCATCGGGCGAATCCTTCCTTGCGGGAATTAGCGAGCGCGCTACGACGTAGGATACCGCGCCGGCAGGTACCATTCAGGGGTTTGGCTCACAACCAGTCGCTCCCCAAATCAAAGATGCCCTCCGGCAACGTCCACCAGGGGGTGAAGGTCGTCTCCAAGTCCAGAATCTTGCCGGTGCGGCTCGATTCATACGCCTTCATCATCTGTTCGATCACGTGGCGCGCCTGCCAGACGTTGCAGCGTGGTCGCTCGCCGCTGCGGATGCAGTGGACGAAATGGCCCAGGATCGTTTCGGTCGCCTTCGGCACGACTGGCGCATAGCAACCCTTGATCGCCAGATACTCCACCGGTTCGGCATCTGCCAGCGGTTCCCGGGTCGTGTGGACCACCAGCGGCCGGCCGAACTCGTTCATGAACACATCGCCGTGGCGGCCATGGACGACCGTGCCGTTCTGCGCGTAGCTGTAGGCCCAGCACGTGCGCATCACCGCCTGCTGACCGCCGGCATACTCCAGCAGGATGGTCACGTTATCGTCGACCTCGGAGTTGATGCGACCACCGTCGCCGGTGATGCGCCGGGGAATTAAGGTGCCGGTGAAAGCCGCCACGCGAACTGCCGGGCCCATGACGCAGGCGATTCGGCTCAATGCGTAGGGCGCGGTGTCCATCATCGCCCCGCCCCCCGCCTCTTTGGAGTAGTACCAGTTGGAGCGCGGCGGCCCCGGAATGTTGAGTTCGGCCTCGATTGCGGTGATTTTGCCGACAACGTCCTCGCGCAAGTAGGAGAGGCCGGCTTCCAGCACCGGGCTGTGGTCGTAGGGCAACGCTACCGCCGTGATGCCGCCGGCCTCCACTGCCGCCACGAGCGCCTGGGCCTCGTCCCAACGCGTGGCCATCGGCTTCTCGATCAAGACGTGCTTGCCGGCACGGGCGGCGTCGGCTGCCATGGTGGCATGCATCTGGTGCGGCGTGGTGATCACGACGCCATCGATATCCGACCATGACAGCAGCTCTCGGTAGTCGGTGGTCCAGCGCTCGCAGCCACGCTCTTGCGCCTTCGCCTGCGCGCTTTCGGCGTGCGCCGCGCACGCAGCGACGAAAGCCACGCCCTCCAACTCGGCAGCCTGGTTGAAAAAGCGATTGCTGATCTGGCCACAGCCGATCATGCCCAGCCGCAGTGGCCGATTTGCACTCATAGCGGTCTCCGTTTCTCCGGCTGCATGCCGGCTCTCGTCCTATCGACACAGAGGGTACAGCATGCGACGCTGCGCCGCCCGGTGTTACGGTACCCGGTGTGCTGAACACCACCAACCTGCTCATCGTCGATCTCGATCTCCCAGCAGGTCGCGCATTTCGGCTCGGCGTCCTGTCGGACACGCACCGCTATAGCCGGCCGGCGGCGGTGCCGGCGAATGCCATCGAGCGCATGGGGCCGTGTGACGCCTACCTGCACTGCGGCGACTTCCTTGATCCAAAGATGCTTGTGCCCTTGCGCCAGCGGGCGCCTGTCTTCGCTGTGTTGGGCAATGTCGATCCGGCCGAACTGGCGACGGATGTGCCGTCAATGGTGCTCTTGCGTCTCGGGGAGTGGCGTATCGGCGCTGTACACTCGGCCGGTAACACGGAAGCCGCCAGGCGGCGTACCGCCGCGCTCTTTCCAGAGCGCCTGGACGTCCTTTGCTTCGGCCACTCACACCGGTCGATGGCCGAGCGTGTGTCCGGACTGGTCCTGCTCAACCCTGGGAGCGCCGTCGATCCGCGCGGCATGCCGGCGCCGAGCGTCGCGGTAATTGAGCTCTCCGAAGGCCTGCGAATCCAGGTGCTGAAGCTGGTCCCAGAAGCGTCACCGGCGGGTTGACACGCTGCCCGACTCCTGTGACACTTCCACTGCCGATTGCGGCTTTCCTTGTTGACGTGCCGGAGTCTGGAGCCAAAGGGCGTCAGTGGTGGTGGAGTAACGGTGGAGAAAACCTGGGTCACCAGTCTCACGGACGGGCAGGAGTTTTCCGCTCCGTTTCAGGTGCGATCCCGCCAGTTGCGAACGCACCGCAGTCGCTCCGGCAGCTTCATGACGCTCATTCTTGGTGATCGCACCGGCGAAGTGAACGCCGTCCTTTGGGACGAGGCCGAGCGCTTCTACCCATCTGCCCGGGAAGGCGGCATCGTCCATGTGCGAGGCCGCTGCCAACTGTACAACGGTGACGTTCAGGTTGTGATCGAACACCTGAGCCTGGCCACTCAGGGCGACTACCTAATGACTGACTTCTTGCCATCGAGCCCCCGTGACTCGGCAACGATGTCCCGAGAGTTTCGCGCGGAGATCAACAGTGTGCGCCAGCGTGGCCTGCGCACCCTCCTGGAAACGGCGTTCGACCGCGAACGCTTCGCTCAGTTCGCGCTGGCGCCGGCCGCGACCAATATCCACCATGCCTACCTTGGTGGTCTGTTGGAGCACACGCTGGAAGTGGCACGGCTCTGTCGGGCCCAACTGGCAATTCATCCCGAGATGGACGCTGAACTGCTCATCAGTGGCGCGTTGCTACACGACATCGGCAAGGTGCGCGAATACAACACGGCAGCCGCCTTTGAAACGACCGATGAAGGCGGCCTGCTTGGGCACATCTCCATCGCCGACGCCATGCTGGCGCAACTTGGCCCGCGCATCCCGGACCTTTCAGCGGAACTACTCCTGCGCCTGCGTCACATGCTGCTCAGCCACCATGGCCGGCACAAATGGCAGTCGCCGCAGGTGCCGAAGACACTTGAAGCAGCGGCCTTACACCTTGCCGATTTTACCAGTGCGCAACTGGCCATGTTCGCCGCCGGCTTGCAGCACGTGGAACGCCCCGGAAACTGGTCGGCCTACCACCGCACGCTGGAGCGCAAACTCTACGCGCCGCCTAAAGCGGCGTCGTCACTCACAACGGTGTTGCGCGAGGCAGCCGTCCCCGCCTACCCCTTCGACGAACCGGACGGCTTGCTGGAGTTATCGACGCCGAACGGGGCTTAGGGCCTGCCCCTTCGGCGCTCGGTCGCCCCGGCGTCACCAATGCGCTATCATCCTGGCAGTAGTCATTCCGTCCCCCAGGTCGCCTCGAAGATTGGACATTGACCATGAGCGCTCCTGTCGTTCGCAAGGCCGTCATCCCTGTGGCGGGGCTTGGCACGCGTCTGCTTCCCGTGACCAAATCGCAGCCCAAGGAAATGCTGCCCGTCGGGCGCAAGCCGGCGGTGCAATACATCGTGGAAGAACTGGAGCAGGCCGGGGTTCGGGACATCCTCCTTGTCACCGGGCGCAAGAAGACCTCTATTGAGGACCACTTTGACAGGGACCCGGACTTGATCCAACGCCTGGCGGCTTCCGGCAATCAGGACCTGGTGGACATGCTGAACTTCGCGGAAGCGGACACCGCCTTCTACTACACACGCCAGAGTACCCAGGCCGGTAATGGCGATGCAGTGCGGCTCGGCCGGCGTTTTGTCGGCGACGACATCTTCGTCGTGGCATTCGGCGACAGCATCATTCGCAGCGCCGGCCGGCGAAGTGTCCTGGAACGCATGATCGACGTCCACGTTCGGCAACAGGCAAGCTGCACCATCGCCGTAGAGGAAGTTCCGCCCGATGAAGCCTACAAGTATGGCGTTGTGCGACCGAAGGGCGAGATCGGTGATGAGTTCGAGATCTCGGATCTTGTGGAGAAGCCGGTGCGCGGCTCGGCTCCGAGCAACATGGCAATCGCCGCACGCTATGTCTGCGGTCCAGAGGTGTTTGAAGCCCTGGACCTCACCATGCCCGGCAAGGGGGGTGAGATCTGGCTCGCTGATGCCATCCGCATCCTGCTCAAGCAGGGTAAGCGTGTGTACTGCGTCAAGCTGCTGGAAGGTGAGCAGCGCTACGACATCGGCAATTTCGAGAGCTACTACAAGGCCTTCGTTGACTTCGCCCTGGCAGATGAGCGCTATGGCTACTTACTTCGTCAATACCTGATGCGAAAGCTGGGCTGACCGATGCCTTCGTCTTCGTCAATCCTCTGCTCAGCGCCGGGTCGCTGTGGCATTATTGGCAATCCCACGGACATGTACGGCGGTTCGGTGCTGAGTTGCTCAATCGAGCCGCGTGCCTACGCCCTCGTTGAGCTGGCGGATCGGCTCTCGCTGGTATCGCTGGGACGGTCCCTGGACATTGGCGGTCGCGAGGACTTGACACTGCGCGGTGACGTATATGACATATCCAAGGCGTGCCTGGCCGAGTTGCACCTCTACGACGCCCCCCTTCGGCTAACGGTCTGGAGCGACATCCCCTTCGCCTCGGGCCTCTCGTCGTCGTCGGCGCTGGTCTGCGCAACTTTCAAGGCCCTGAGCACCTTCGCCGGTAAAGTCTGGAACCGCTACGAGTTCGCTGAATTGGCGCGTTCCATTGAGTTGAACCGCATGGGGGTCGTCTGCGGCTACCAGGACTTTTACATGACCTCCTTTGGCGGGCTCAACTACCTGGACTTCCGTGAGAAGGAGTTTTACCGCGAAGTCGGCAAAGAGCCCTATGCCACGGTGGAGAGTCTGAGCGCGGACGTGGAGTCGTTGCCGTTTGTGCTGGCCCACACCGGTGTCGTGCATTCCTCCGGCGCCGTACACAAGCCGATCCGCGAGCGCTGGCTGGATGGCGACAAGGAGGTTCGCGATGCCTACGTCCGCATCGGACAATTAGCACGGGAAGGCAAGAAGGCGTTGCTGACGCGCCACTGGTCGCACCTGGCTGCCCTGATGACGGAGAACCACGCCATCCAACGCGACCTCGGTGGCTCCGGCCCCGATAACGAAACGCTGATTGCCGCCGCACTGCAGCACGGCGCGCTCGGCGCCAAACTGGCAGGCGCCGGCGGCGGCGGCACGATCATCGCCCTTCATCCCGATCCGACCTGGCTGGGCGACCGCCTTGCGGAAGCAGGCGCCGACCGCATCCTGTTCCCGGTCGTGACGGAAGGGGTGCGGCTGGAACAAGACACGATGGCGAAGGCGCGCATCGCGACAGGAGGGTAAGGGGCGAATGCGGTATAGTGGCTCCATGCGAATTACGATTGACGGCGCTGGGCGCATCGTTCTGCCGAAAGCGTTACAGCAGCGCCTGCACCTGGCGCCAGGAAGCGAGCTTGAAGCAATTGTCGACGGAGGTCGCCTGGTTGCCACGCCCGTAGTACCGGAGGTGAAGTTGATCGAGGAGAACGGCCGGTTGGTCGCTACCACCAGCCAGCCCGTCCCAAGGATGACCCATGAGGAGTTGTTACGTTTGATCGACGAGGATCGCGACACACGCCGTTGATCCTGACTGCCGACACCAGCGTCATCGTTCCGTCGCTTTTGACATGGCACGAACTGTATGATCGGGCCGCACCGGCGCTTCGCACTGTTAGCCAGATTCCCGCCCACGCGCTTGCAGAGTCATTTTCGGTACTGACTCGGCTACCCTTGTCCCGTGCGCTTCCTTCACCGCTGGCCGAACAGGTGCTCACGCGGGCGTTCCCTGGCCAGCTACTCCTACTCAGTTCGGAAGGCTATCGCCGCGTCATCCGCCGATTGGCCGAGGCCAACCTCGGTGGCGGGCGTGTCTACGACGCCATTGTTGGGGCAACCGCGGCTGAAGCTGATGCCCGTTTGCTCACGGCTGACCGACGCGCAGTAGCAACATATGCTCTCCTGGGGGTTGACTTTCTCCTCCTTGACTGAGTTCCGAGGTGACGTCACTCAGCGTTCCCCACGTACCTTCCCAACCGTTTGGCCGTAACCGTTATGCCCTCCACCCCGATCCCCACTGGCTGGGCGACAGGCTCACGGAAGCAGGCGCCGACCGCATCCTGTTCCCGGTCGTGACGGAAGGGGTGCGGTTGGAACAAGACACGATGGCGAAGGCGCGCATCGCGACAGGAGGGTAAGGGGCGAATGCGGTATAGTCGCTCCGCGAGCGAGGCGACGCCACGGGCTGCATGGTTGCGCCTGATAAGTGAGGATCGCGACCCGCGACAGGGATGGAACATGTCGGTGACGCACGCTGACGCGGGGCCGAGCAGTGGCGATATTGCCGATGCCATCGCCGCAGTTCGTCACGATACGTTGCGTCATATTTGGACGATGCTTGTAGGGGCCTGCCTGGTCTGGCAATTCGTCGTGCCGTTGTTTGATACGGCGAGCGTGGGTTCCTCGCAGGGCTTGCTGCAACACTGGCTGCTCTTCACTATTCTTGCCGGCAGCCTGGGCGGCGCCTATCAGCTCTTGCAACGACGGTCGGCGCTGGCTGGTCCCGCGCTGCTGGCGTGCAGCACGATAGGCTGTACCGCAGCTATCTGGCTGCTCCAGGCGCCGTCCGTCGCCTTCCTGTATCCGCTGATCGTGCTCGTGGCCGCCGCCCTGGTGACGCCGCTGAGCAGCGGTCTGGTGGCCGCGGCAGCGCTCCTCGCCTTGGTCGCGCTCCGTACCGCCGGGCTAGTGCCTGGCGTGACGTCTCTGGTTATTGCCGAGGCGGCGGGGATGGCCGTGTTGGCCGGTGTGCTTGGCGCCTCCTTGAGCCGGACGATCGTCATCGCCGTGGAGTGGTCCGAGCAGAGCCTCGACAGGGCCTCGCGCAACGCCGAAGAGGCGCAGCGCCACCGTGGGCAGCTCGTGCAGGCCGTCCAGCAACTGGACGACACCCACTACCGCCTGCGTCAGGCCAATGCCGCGCTGGAAGTCGCCTGGAAGGCGGCAGACACGGCTGAGCGATCCAAGTCGGAGTTTGTCACGAACATCAGCCACGAACTGCGCACACCCTTGAACCTGATAGTCGGCTTCAGCGAGATGATCGTGACGTCACCGGAAAGCTATGACAACGCCCTACCTCCAGAGTACCGCGGCGACCTCAACGCCATATACCGCAGCGCCCAGCACCTGTTGACATTGACCGACGATGTGCTTGATCTCGCTCGCATCGGCACAGGCAGGCTGACGCTCGTCCGCGAACCGGTCGATCTACGCCAGACGATCACTGACGCCGCCGACATCGTGCGTGAGTACGTGGCGGCTAAGGGATTGCAGTTGCAGGTACAGGTCACAGCCGGCCTCCCTCTCGTGAGCCTGGACCGACTGCGCATCCGCCAGGTTTTATTGAACCTGATTACCAATGCCGCTCGTTTCACGGAGCATGGCAGCATCACTGTCGCCGCCGGGATGGACGGCGATGGCGTCCTGATTCAGGTGATAGACACCGGGAAGGGAATAGCACCCGTGGACTTGCCGCGCGTGTTTGAGGAGTTCCACCAGGGTACGCAAGGGCGCCCCGGTCAGGAGGTGCGACCGCAAGGCTACGGCCTCGGCCTGCCGATTAGCAAGCACCTGGTCGAACTGCACGGTGGTAGAATGGGTGTTGAGAGCGTCGCAGGCGCCGGCACCACATTCTGGTGTCGACTGCCGGTGCGGCAACTGGAGGGCGCGGGATCGTTCGGTCCGCTCCGCCCCCACGACCTCAGCTGGCTTGGCGGACGGGGCGAACGTGTCCTGGTACTGAACGGCGCCGGCAGCCGGCTCCTGCAGTTCCTGCAGCGGCAGTTGCCGAACTACCGGCTGGTCGCCGCCGGGAGCCTTCCTGCCGCCCAGACGATGGCGGCCGATTTGCGCGCCTTTGCCATACTGACGGATGCCGATTGCTTCGACCGGACCGCCTGCGCCGACAGCCCCGTACCGGTGCTCGGTGTCCCGTTGCCCCATCCAGAGCGTCTCTCAGCGAGCCTGGGAGTCGCCGCCTACCTCAGTAAGCCTATAAAGCGCGTGGAGTTGCTGGAGGCCATCCAGCAACTCCAGCGTCCGGTTGCGACAGTGCTGGTCATTGACGACGATCCGCGCTTCGTGCGTCTGGTGCAACGTTTCCTGGGGGTGCGAAGCGCCCAGCCGGCCTACACATTGCTCAGTGCCCATAACGGCGAGGAGGCCGTCGCGGTGGCGCGGACAAGCAAGCCGGATCTCATCCTGCTGGACCTGATACTCCCCGACGCCGGTGGCGAAGAGATCCTTGCCCGTCTCCGAGAGGACAGCGACCTGGCAGCCGTGCCGGTCATCATCGTCTCCGCCCAGGAGCAGCTTGCCGGGCAGTTCGTACTGGGCGACACGATAGTCGGGGTGAAGCCCGAGGGCATGCAACTGGATGAGATTTGCCGCGTCATTGAGGCGCTGGTCCAAAATCTGAAGCCGCCGCGCGGCTATCTCACCGCTGGCAGCGAGCCGGCAATTTCCCCAACCGTGGTGTTGCCGGCCACAATGGGCAGCGAGCCGAGCCATTCCAGCAACTGATGCTGGCTGATGGGCTTGCGAAGATAGGCGGTGGCGCCCAGGGCTATCGCCACATCCGGCTCGTAGAGCACGGAACAGACGGCCACCGGGATATCGCGCGTTTCCGGCGCAGTCTTGAGGTCCTGCAGCAGTTCCCAACCATCCCGCTCGGGGATCACGACATCCAGCAGGATTGCTGCCGGGCGGCGTCGGGTGGCGAGGGACATGGCCCGGTCGGCATCCGTGGCGCCTACCATTTGCCACGCCTGCCCGGCCAGATAGCGCTCGATGAGTCGGAGGAAGTCGGCGTTGTTATCAACAACCATTAAGGCGGGACGGTCATCGCAGGGGAATTGCAGGCGGATTCGCCAGTACTGCGACGCCCGCTGCGGAGCCTGAAGCGTCAGCCGGCCCCCCAGTGCCTCCACGAAGGACCGACTCTCTGCCAACTCCGCTTCCGAGGCTGCGCCCTCGCCCAGCGGAGTGACCAGATCGATGGTCACGTCGTGCTTTCCGCCCTCGGCCCGCAGTTCCAATGTTCCCCCTCCACTGCGATGGATGATCGGCGTCAGCAGCGTCAGTAGCGCGTGGCGCAAGGCAACACGGTCGCCCCGCAGGTCAGGCAAGTCATCCGGGAATTGAAGCCGCAACGCGACGCCGTGCTGCCGCGCCAGCGGCTCGATAAGCCGTGCGACGCCGCGTGCCACGTCGCCCACGTTGATGCTGTTCAAGCCTCGTTCCTGCAGCAGATGCTGCGCCTCAGTCTGGGCCAACGGTTCCACTTCGGCTGGTAAATCCTCGCCCGGCGCTGCTTCCGGTCCGGCCGCGCTGAGTCCCCATTTCTCCCAGAGCACGGAAGCAACTGCCTGCAGGGCGCGCTGATGCTCGCGATGATACTGGCTCTTGCTAAGCGCTGTCTGCTCGATGACCTCGGCAACGTCCTGACCTTCGATATAGCGGAATTCAAGGATGTGATACAGCCGCCAGGTACGAGAGGCGGTAGGCACGCCGGCGCCGGGCCGAAGGGCTTCCATCGCGTCGAGCAGCGCCTGCCGGAGCGCCTTACCCTGCGGCTGCGTCACCAACTGGTCGGTGGGGGCATAGCCCAGCAACCTGTGGCCGTGCAAGTGGCCGGGGTCATAGAGATGCAGGAGCGCATCACGTAAGAGGTCCTCGAAGGCCGCCGGTAAATCACTATGAAGCAGATCCATCAAAGGTCGAGTCCTCCCTCAGGGAACGCCTGGACATGGCACATGTATGAGACTTCTACGCGACAAAAAGCCTTGTCGACACCGGATGAGCCTCCTATACTTTCAAGTAGTTGCCCCCGAGAGCGGGATATGCACCCTTCGCACCTCGAACGAGTATAGAGTACGGTGAGGACGCTCCGTGTACGGATTGGCTACCGCCGCCGCTGCGCCCTCGACCTGGCGCGTTTCCCCGTGTACTATTACGGTGGATTTCCCAGGAAGGCTCAGGCATACCGTGCGCCCGGCCACGATACTCCGTCTCCCTTCGGGTGTGTACTATTGGCAGAAGCTCCTCAGGCTGCCTGCGCTGCCCCGATCAGCCCGTAGCGCCGGCCGCTATCTGCTGCTCATCCTGCTGGCACTGCTGTTCTGTCTACCCCTCCTCTGGATGCTGTCAACGTCACTGAAAAACGACGTGCAAACCTACCACGTGCCGCCCATCTGGCTTCCCTGGCCGATGCGTGTCGCCAACTACCCGGAGGCGCTGCAAGCGCAGCCGTTTGGCCTCTTCTTCTTGAATAGCATGCAATACGCCTGCAGTGCGGTCATCGGTCAGCTCCTCTCCTGTTCCCTTGCCGCCTACGGCTTCGCGCGCCTGCGCTGGAAAGGCCGCGACATCCTGTTTGGCCTGTGTTTGGCCACATTGATGCTGCCCTATCAGGTGACGATGGTGCCGTTGTTCATCACGTTCAAAACGCTCGGCTGGGTCAACACCTATCGTCCGCTGATCGTGCCGACCTTTTTCGGCAGCGCCTACTTCATCTTCCTGCTGCGCCAGTTCTTCCTCACGATCCCGCAGGAACTCACCGAGGCCGCCCGTATTGACGGCTCGTCGGAGTTGGGCATTCTCACACGCATCATCATTCCCCTTGCCCGCCCCGCGCTGGTGGTCGTCGCCCTCATCGAGTTTCTGTTCACCTGGGACAATTACCTGGGACCGCTGATCTACCTCAACAGCCAGCAACTGTTCCCGCTGGCCATCGGTCTGCAGTTGTTCCAGAGCAGCTTTGTGGAGAAGCTGGCCTGGCCGTATCTCATGGCCGCGACCACCGTGGTGATACTGCCGGTGATCGTGCTCTTCTTCTTCGCCCAACACGCCTTCGTGGAAGGCATCACCATCACTGGAACGAAGGGATAACGGAACATCGCTGCGTTATGTCTGGCCGTGGGGCCGGATCGTCGTTGAAATTCGTAACGGTAGGAAAGGAGTCTGTCCCATGTCCGAGTCCACCAGCCGGTATTCGCGTCGTTATCTCTTGCGGGTCGCTGCTGTGACGCCCCTCGGAGCGGCCCTACTGGCCGCCTGCGGCGGCAGCGGCGCGGCATCCAGCAGCAGCACCGCTGCATCGTCCGCCCCGGCCACCGTCGCATCATCCAGCGCGGCGAAAGCTACGTCGGCCAGCGCCAGTTCCACACAAGCCGCTGCGCCAGCCAATGCGCCACAGCCGACGCCAAAGCCAGCCGCCGTCGTATCATCTAGCGCGGCGACAGCCACGTCGGCCAGCGCCAGTTCCACACAAGCCGCTGCGCCAGCCAATGCGCCACAGCCGACGCCAACCCCGGCCGCCGGTGAAACGCATAAGGGCGCCGCCACGACGATCGATCTCTGGTACGGCTGGGGGGGCGCCACCGAGATCAAAACGTGGGAGGCCCTGGGCAAGCAGATGGGGCAAGCGCTCACCGGCTTCAACGTGCATTGGATCACGGCGAACAATAACACCAAGCTCTTGACGGCCATCGCCGGTGGCAGCCCGCCCAACGTCGCGGTTGGCAATGCCCCCTATCCCGAGTTCTGGGCGCGCGGCGCCGCCTTGCCCTTGGATGCCATGCTGGCCAAGAGTACGGCCGTTACCAAGACGGATATCCCCGCATCCTCATGGTCCTACGCGAGCTACAAAGGGAAGACCTTTGGCGTGCCGGCCATCGAGGCCTTCGTGCGCTATGCCCTCTGCATGGATGCGACCAATCTCAAAAACGTGGGCATTGACCCTAAGACGGTCTCCTGGGATTGGGAGACGCTCACCCAGTTGCAGCAACAACTGACGAAGAAGGCGCCGAACGGCAGCATCTCCGTCCTCGGCATTGATCCCCTTGATTCAATGGGCGGCACGATGAGCGGCGGCAATCCCTTCTTCTGGGCGGACTCCTGGGGCATCCAGTACTTCGATGAGCCAACCGGCAAGTTCAACTTCGCCAACGATCAACTGGCCGAAGCGATGGCCACGATCAAGAAGCTCTACGATATTGCTGGCGGGGCCCAGACCGTATCCGGCTTTCACAACAGCTATGGCACGTGGGCGACGAATCCGACCTCCGCGTTCCCCTCCGGCGTGGAAGATATGCAGATCGATGGCTACTGGGACGCCGGCTGGGTCGCCCATGACGCCACCAGTCGGGAGTTCGCGTACACCTGGGCCCCGGTACCAACGTCCCGCAAGGGCGTGATGTTCCAGTCCACCGGTGGGCATAGCGCATTCCTGCCCAAGGGGAGTAAGAACGCCGATCAGTCGTTCCAACTCATTGAGTTCCTGGTCGGTGATACGGCCGCGACGGCGATCTTCGACGGCTCCGGATTCTTGGGCGCCCGCAAATCGTTCCTGGGCAAGCTCAGTCAGGCGCAAATCGCCAAGTATCCCGGACTCGACTGGTTCATCAACTCGTACACCCACAACGACAAGCTCTACAGTATTCCGTCGAATCCCGTCGAGAGCTTCACCGCCACGCAGTGGAATACGGCGCTGCAGAACGTCCTCTACGGCAAGGCCCAGCCCAAGGACGCCTTGGCGCAACTGCAGCAGATTGTGACCAACCAGTTGCAGCAGCAGTTCCCGAACGGTTAAATCTCTCCCACGGAAAGGTAGGCAGCAGTATGGCTGCACTCACATCGGTCAGGGCGATCGAACGGCAGCGAGCAGCATCACGGCGCGAGCTACGCCGTTTTGTCGTGGGCATCCTCTTCGTGATGCCCTGGCTGTTGGGCTTCATCTTCTGGACCGCCTATCCCATCCTGGCATCGCTCTACTACAGCTTCACGGCGTATGACGTACTCAACCCGCCGCGCTTCATCGGCTGGGCCAACTACGTCAACCTGTTCCAACACGACAACCTCTTCCAGACGGTGCTCGGTAACACCATCTACTTCGTCGTCATCGGCGTGCCGGCCGTGCTGGTCGTCTCCTTCTTGCTGGCCAACCTGCTGAATCAGGAAATGCGCTTCCGCGCGCTTTTCCGCACCGCCTTCTTTGTGCCGTCGATCGTGCCGGCAGTTGCTTCAGCGATGGTCTGGCTCTGGATGTACAACCCCAATTACGGGCTGATCGACAATATGCTGGCAACATTCAACATTCCGGCGGTGCCCTGGCTTTCCTCCCTGGGGCTGGCCAAGCCGTCGCTCATCCTCATCAACGTGTGGGCCAGCGGTAGCGCCATCCTCATCTTCCTAGGCGCCTTACAGGACGTGCCGCGCACGCTCTACGATGCCGCGGTAGTGGACGGCGCTAACCGCTGGCAACGCTTCCGGAACGTCACCGTGCCGATGTCGTCCCCCGCCATCCTGTTCGTCGGCATCACCAGCATGATCGGCACCTTCCAGTACTTCACGCTGCCCTGGCTGCTGACGCAAGGTGGACCGGACAACGCCACGAACCTCTACGCCGTGTATCTCTATCAGAACGCCTTCCAGTTCTTCAAGATGGGCTACGCCTCGGCCATGGCCTGGGTGCTCTTCATCATCATCGTCGTCTTCACCGTACTGATCTTCCGCACCGGCGGCGCCAAGGTGCACTACGGCGGGCAGGTGGACTGATGGGTTGGATGGACGGATTCATCATCATGCCGGTGCAGCAGAGCGGAGGGAAACCATGAGTCAGGCAGTGCTCCCCAAGACGTACGCTGGGCTGGCGACGCGAGCAAAACCTGCAGCGCTTGATGCGCGCGCCGTCACGCGCGGCACGCTGTTCTATCTGATGATGCTCTTGCTGACGCTGATCTTTCTGCTGCCGCTGATTTTCATGCTCTCCACCTCAGTGAAGAATGACGCCCAGACCTACCACGTGCCGCCGATCTGGCTGCCCATTCCGATGCGTTTTGCCAACTACCCGGAGGCACTACGGGCGCAGCCGTTTGGCCTGTTCTTCCTAAACTCCTTCCGTTACGCCATCCTGAGCGTCGTCGGCCAGGTCCTCGCCTGTGCCCTTTCCGCCTACGGCTTCGCGCGGTTGCGTTGGAAGGGCCGCAACATCCTGTTTGCGATTTGCCTTGGCACGATGATGATTCCCTACCAGGTGACGATGGTGCCGCTGTTCCTCACCTTCAAGCACCTGGGCTGGATTAATACCTACAAGCCGCTGATCGTGCCGGCCTTCTTCGGCAGCGCCTACTTCATCTTCCTGCTCCGTCAGTTCTTCATGTCGATCCCACAGGAACTCTCAGAAGCGGCGCGCATTGATGGCGCTTCCGAGTTGGGCATCCTGACCCGCATCATCCTGCCCCTTTCCAAGCCCGCCCTGGCCGTCGTCGGTCTCTTTACCTTTATGGGGGCCTGGGATAACTACCTGGGGCCGCTCATCTACATTAATGATCAGTCGCTTTACCCGGTGGCGTTGGGCTTGCAACTCTTCCAGGCTAGCTTCGTGGAGAAGCTGGCCTGGCCCTACCTGATGGCCGCGACGACCGTCACGATCATCCCGGTTGTCGTGCTCTTCTATGTCACCCAGAAAACGCTGGTGGAGGGCATCAGCATCACCGGGATCAAAGGGTAGGGTCTAAACAATCCAGTAATACCTTTGGTCTCTACATAGGGGCGCTGGGCTACACCGGCCTTGGGGGACCGGGCCGAGGCCGAGGCGCACTACACTGACGTGCTGGAGCTGGATCGGCGCCACCTGGGTGCAAGGTCGCACTCAGGTGGCTCCACGAGTTAGAGGGAACAAGAGGAGAAGCGGCATGGATCTTTCCGGCGCCTGGGCGTTTGAGCTCGATCCTGATGACCGCGGCCTGGCGGAGGCGTGGCACACCCGTCCCTTGCGCGATAGTCTGCAGCTGCCCGGCTCGCTCCAGGCGCAGGGCTTCGGTGAGGAGATTTCGGTCGCTACCGAATGGACCGGTAGCATCTTCGACCGGTCGTGGTTCACCGAGCCACGCTATGAACGCTATCGCCAGCCGGGCAATGTCAAAGTGCCGTTCTGGCTCCAGCCGGACCGGCACTACCAGGGCGCCGCCTGGTATCAGCACGCCTTCGAGACCCCAGCCGATTGGCAAGGCCGGCGGGTGACGCTGACCCTGGAGCGCCCGCACTGGGAGACGCGCTTGTGGCTGGACGATCGGGCGATCGGCCGCCTGGATAGCCTCTCGACCCCGCACGTCTATGACCTGGGCAGGGGCGTCACGCCGGGTACGCACCGTCTGACGCTACGGGTGGATAACCGTTTGATGGTCAACGTCGGCCCCAACGCCCACAGCGTCAGCGACCACACGCAGACGAACTGGAATGGCATCGTTGGCCGCATCGAGCTATCGGCCGGGAGCCCGCTTTGGATGGAAGAAATCCAGGTGTACCCGAATCCGGCGCGCAAGAGCGCAACGGTACGCCTTCAACTCAGGAACGCGCTCCGTCGATCAGGGCAAAGTCGATTGACGCTGCAGGCCAGCCTGACGAACTCGGCGTATAGACATACACCGGAGCCCGTAACGGTGGATATCGATCTGAACGCCGACGGAGCGACCTATGAAGCGGACTATGTTCTTGGCGACGAAGCACAACTGTGGGACGAGTTCCAGCCTGCGCTGTATACGCTTCGCGTGGACCTGGATGCCAACATCGACGGTGATCGCTACGCAGATCGGCGGACGACGACGTTCGGCCTGCGCGACATCGGCGTCAACGGCACGCAACTCACCATCAACGGTCGCAAGATCTTCCTGCGGGGCACGCTGGAATGCTGCATTTTTCCACTGACCGGGCATCCGCCGACCGACGTGGACAGCTGGGAGCGCATCATCCAGATCTGCCAGGCGCATGGGCTCAACCACATGCGGTTCCACTCCTGGTGTCCCCCGGAGGCCGCCTTCGTCGTCGCCGACGAACTGGGCTTCTACTACCAGGTGGAGTGCGCCGCGTGGGCGAATCAAGGCGCCAGCATCGGAGAAGGCGGTCCGCTGGACGCCTGGCTCTACGAAGAGGGTCGGCGGATCATCGCCGCCTACGGCAACCACCCGTCGTTCCTGCTGATGGCCTACGGGAACGAGCCGGCAGGCAAGCACCAGGAGTACCTCGCGCGGTGGGTAGCCCACTGGAAGCGGGAGGAGCCGCGGCGCCTGCACACCAGCGGCGCCGGCTGGCCGGTGCTGCCGGAGAATCAGTACCACAACATCCCGGCCCCGCGCATCCACGCGGGGCCGAAGTCGCGCATCAACTCCCTGCCGCCGGAGACCCGCACCGACTACGCCGACCACGTCCGGCGGCTCGACGCCCCGATCGTCAGTCACGAGATCGGTCAGTGGTGCGTCTACCCCAACTTCGCGGAGATCCCGAAGTACACCGGCTTCCTCAAGGCCCGGAACTTCGAGATCTTCCGGGACTCGCTGGAGGAGCACCACATGGGCGACCAGGCGCGCGACTTTCTCATCGCATCCGGCAAGCTCCAAGTGCTCTGCTACAAGGAGGAGATCGAGTCGGCGCTGCGCACGTCCGGCTTCGCCGGGTTCCAGCTCCTGGCGCTGAACGATTTCCCCGGCCAGGGGACGGCGCTCGTCGGTGTGCTGGACCCATTCTGGGAAGCGAAAGGGTACGTCGCGGCGCAGGAGTTTCGCCGCTTCTGCAACAGCACGGTGCCGCTCGCCAGAATGGCGAAGCGCTACTGGCGCACCAGCGAGACGTTCACGGTGGAGATCGACATCGCTCACTTCGGCGCGGCGCCGCTCAACCGCGCGGTGGCGGCGTGGCGGCTGGTGGACGACGCCGGCGGCGTGGTCGCCCGGGGTGCGCTGCCGCCGACTACCGTGGAGATCGGCAATGGCCAACGACTGGGGACGGTTGCGGTTATCTTGACCAACTTCAGTCCCGCTCGGAGATACCGGTTCGTGGTAAGCCTGGAAGGCGCCGAGATCGAGAACGACTGGGATATCTGGATCTTCGCCGATCGACTGGACGAGGCCGCTCCGGCTGATGTCCTGATGACCGAGCGCCTGGACGACGCCGCGCTGGCCCGGCTGGGCGACGGCGGCAAGGTGCTGCTGCTGCCGCCGGCCGAGGAGGTTCGGGCCGAGAGTCGGATCGCCTTCTCCAGCGTCTTCTGGAATACGGCCTGGACGCGCGGCCAGCCGCCGCACACGCTGGGCATCCTCTGCGATCCCCAACACCCGGTGTTCGCCGACTTCCCGACCGAGTCCCATAGCAACTGGCAGTGGTGGGAGCTGATCCACGGCTCGGAGGCCATGATGGTGGATCATCTTCCACCCGGGTTTCGGCCGCTCGTCCAACCGATCGACACCTGGTTCGAGAACCGCCGTCTGGCCTTGTTGTTCGAGGCCGGCGTCAACAACGGCAAGTTGCTGGTGAGTTCGATGGACTTGCGTTCCGATCTGGACAATCGCCTCGTGGCGCGACAGATGCGGCAGTCCATTCTTCGGTATATGAGCGGCGACCGTTTCAACCCGCATGACTCATTGGATGTCGAGTCCATCCGCGCCATCCTGCGGTAATCTCTTGCTCATGAATTGCGAGCATGTGCAAGCTCCCTGGTATCCGCTCAGCGGCAGACCGGACGAGTATATGCTGGCCCTTCAGGAGGCCGACCAGTGGGTGGAAGGGCTGGGTGCGCTCTTCGCTCAGTAGGGGGGAATACGATGCAGATTCGGGAGATTCGGACATACATCACCTGGGGAGAACCACGCAACTGGGTTTTTGTGAAGGTGCTCACCGATACTGACCTCTATGGTTGGGGTGAGGCAACCCTGGAGGGCCGCGAGGAGACCATCCAGGCCTGTGTCGGGGAGCTCGGCAAGACGCTGATCGGCAAGGATCCTCTGGCGGTGGAGCATCACTGGCAAGCCCTCTATCGCCATGGCTTCTGGCGCGGCGGCGTGGTGCTCAATTCAGCGCTGGCCGGCCTCGACCAGGCGCTGTGGGATCTGCGTGGCAAGGCCTGGGGCGTACCGGTATACCAGTTGCTGGGCGGGCCAACGCGCCAGCGCATCCGTCTGTACACGCACGTCGGCATTTACAATCCTGCCGAAATGGAGGCAGACGCCCAACGCGATGTGGCCGATGGCTTTACTGCGCTGAAGACGGGCGCCTGGGCCGGTGACAGTGGACTGCCGGAAGCGGACCAGATCGCTGCTTTCGCCGAGCGTGTGGCGCGGCTGCGCCACACGGTTGGGCCCGCCGTGGACATCCTGATCGACAATCACGGGCGGAGTCGAGCATCCTCGGCAGTGCGCCTGATGCAGGCACTGCAACCCTACGACCTCTTCTGGCTGGAAGAGCCGACCCAGCCGGACGATCTGGTAAGCCTGGCGCGGGTACGCGAGGCCGGCCCCGGGATGGACCTGGCTACCGGGGAGCGGCTCTACTCCAAGTGGGAGTATGTACCCCTGCTGGAGCGGCGGCTGGTGGACATCATCCAGCCCGACCTCTGCCACGCCGGTGGTATCAGCGAGTGCAAGAAGATCGCCGCCCTGGCCGAAGCCTATTATGTCCAGGTTGCGCCCCATAGTCCGCAAGGGCCGCTATCGACGGCCGCGGCCGCGCATCTGGCGCTGGCCATTCCCAACTTCCTGATTCTGGAGTTCGTGCGCTCCGCCCCGTACCGCGACCGCGTGTTACGGGAGGCATGGCATGTCGGTGACGGCCAGCTGGTCGTGCCTGATCGTCCTGGTCTGGGCGTTGACCTGGATGAGGATGCCCTTGCCGCCAGTCCCCCGCGTCCAGTCGGCGTGCCTCGCGGCGCCTGGGCCGCCGACGGTAGCGTCGCGGACGTCTGATTGGAAGGCCTTTGGCTCCTGGGCCAACGCCTGGACCATCGGATTGGTATTGCCCCCCACGTGCTCCAGATCAGCGTCACGGGCCTGGTACTGACCTTCGGCGTTGAGGCGCCGCTTGTCAAACAAGCCAGTTGATGATTGTCGCGCAGCGCGCAGGGTCGTTCGTCAAGCCGATGCTCAGCCCCCACAGCCAATAGTCCACGCAGCGAACCAGGGTCCAGGAGCGCGCAAGAGCGGGGTCCAGTTCGGCCGCCTCGGTCAACACCTGGAAATGACGGCCCAGGCCACCTTGCGCTACAATGTCCTCCAGTCGACGCCACAGCAACTGCGCAACACCGAACTCTGGATCGCCGACCACGACCTTCGGGTCCACCACCAGCCACGGCTCCCGCTTGCTCGCCAGCACATCAGCGTAGTGGAGGTCGTAGTTGACCAGCAGTGTCCCGCCGGCTGCTCCGAATTGGCTTGCCAGATCGCGGGCCAGGTCCAGGAAACGTCGTGGCATCGGGCGACCATAGCGCTCCCAACGCCCCGGCAGGTTCCGGGAAAGGTCTCCCGCCACGGTCCGCAACAAGCGTAGGCCGTCCGGGGCTGGTATCGCCAGGCGACGGAGCAACCGCCCGGCTATGCCCACCGCCTCCTCGATGCCCACGTCGCTCAATGACCGGCGGTCATCCAGCCGCTCCAGTAACATGGCGCCAAGCGGCGATTCAACTGCCAGCAGTCGAACCGCACCCTGTCCAGCCCAGGCGGAGAGGGCGGCCGCCTCGCCAGTGGTGGACTCGTCAACCCAGGAGACCTTGAGGACAGCAGGTTCATCTCCCTGGCGCACGGGAACGACCAGACCGAGATACCCGTGCATCGGCGCGCCATCAACCATCAGATCCCATTGGTCGCAGAGCGTCTTCACAAGATCGGGTAGGCCATCGGCCCACTGGCGACCGGCGTCCCCTTCCCTCGCCACGGTAGCAATGACAAATTCCTCAGGAACAATGATCATGGAACACCTTGACTTGCTCTCGAACGGGGGAAGGCGTATCCATGATAGCGGCTGATGGCCACCACAAGTCAGCCTGTCCCAAGGATGACGCAAGAAGAGTTGCTACGCCTGATCGATGAGGATCGCGACGTAACACGGTGATCCTCACTGCCGATACCAGCGTGATCGTTCCATCGCTCCTGCGCTGGCACGAACAACTGCTTTTTCAGGCATTTCCCGGTCAGCCGCTGCTCCTCAGCTCGGAAGGCTATCGTGCCGTCATTCGCCGTTTGGCCGATACCAACCTCGGCGGTGGGCGCATGTACGACGCCATTGTTGGCGCGGCTGCTGCCGAAGCCGCTGCCCGTTTGCTAACCGCTGATCGTCGCGCGGTGGCTACGTATGTGCTCACTGGGGTTGACTTCCTGCTGCTCGAGTGAGGTCCTAGACACTGCTTCTCCTCTTCGGTGGACACCGGAGGGCCGGGGCTCGGGCAGCCTATCACGGGTTGGCAGGATAGCCGAGCGCTGCTGAGATCTCAGCAGCGGCGGCATGCACCAACTCCCGCAGGCGCTCGAAATAGGGTCCGGCTAGGCGCGCCGACGGCGCGGCGATGCTCACGGCCGCCGTTACCTCTCCTCCATGACTCCAGATCGGCGCCGCGATACAGCCCTCCCCGAGCGCCTCCTCTTCGGCGTTGAAGGCCCAACCCTGCTCGCACACCAGCGCGAGGTGCTCCCGAAATAGCTCCGGGTCAGTAATCGTGCGGTCCGTGAGTCGCGGGAGGCCCTGCTCCAGGATGACGCGAGCAACGACCTCCTCCGGTTGGTAGGCGAGGAGTACCTTACCCATCGAGGAGACGTGGGCCGGGCCATGTTTGCCGATGACCCGTTGCATGGCGACGGGACGCTCGCTCGCTACAGACTCGATGCATACCACTTCGCCGTCGATGAGGACGCCGAGATGGACCGTTTCCTGGGCGGCGCTTACCAGCCGCTTCATCACGGGCAGCGACAGCGTCCTGACATTCATCGCCGCCGAACCGGCGGCGGCGAGGTCGAGGACCTTCGCCCCCAGACGGTACCGCTGCGTCGGCTCATCATGGACGACGTAGCCGAGCTGCTCCAGAGTTGCGAGTAGCCGGTGCACCATGCTCTTGTGCATGCCCAGCACGCGGGCGGCTTCCGTCACGCTGAGCGATGGGACGCCGCGGAAGGCCTCAAGGACCGCGAAGGCGCGGACGATGGCCTGCACGGTGTGGTCGCGCGGCGCCGGTGCGCCGCGAGGCCGAACCGCAGGACCTGATCCTGTTCTGCTCTGCAGAACCTTGTCTTGCAAATCCAGCATGTTTCTACTATACTGGCTGCGCACGGTGAGTGCCAACGCGATGAAAGGACAGATGCGTATGGCAGGCCTACGAGGATCTGGACGTGAAGCAGGCAACAGGATGCTCTCGCGTCGCCGCCTACTTCTCTTGACGGCAAATGTGGCTGGCGCTGGAGGGATTGCAGTGCTGGCCGCCTGCGGCGGCAGCGGCGCGGCATCCAGCAGCACCGCTGCTCCGACCGCCCCGGCCACCGTCGCATCATCCAGCACGGCGAAAGCCACGCCGGTCAGCGCCACTTCGGCGCAGGCAGTTGCGCCGCCGAAGGTCGCCGGCGTGGTCGAGATCCAATACTGGCACTTCTGGAACGGCATCTTCCAAAAGACCATTGACGGCGTGATCGAAGCCTTCAACAAGACGCACCCGGCCATCCACGTCACGGCAGTACTGATGCCGACACTGGCCGACAAGCTGGTGGCCGCCGTGGCCGCAGGCGACCCGCCGGACGTGTCTATGGCCTCTAACATGGCCTCGCTCGCTTTTAGCGGCCTCGTGAGCTCCCTGAATCAGGTGGCGACGCCGCAGGAACTCTCCCAGGCGAAGGATTGGGTGCTGCCCGCGATCTGGGACGCCGGCTCCTATCGCGGCAAGGTCTACGGCATCCCCATGTGGACGCAGTCCTACGCCGTCCTCTGGAATAAGGACCATTTCCTTGAGGCGGGACTCAACCCGGACAAGCTGCCTGCCACGCTACTCGAGCTAGACGCCATGGCCGAGAAGCTCACCAAGAAGGATGCTGGCGGCGCCTATACCCGGCTGGGCATGCTGCCCAACACGGGGGCCATGCTCGGTGCCTTCTGGGGCAAGTTCTACGACCCCCAGGCAGATAAGATGGCCCTAGCCGACCCGCACAACATCCAGATGCTCGAGTGGGCGCAAGGCTACTATAAGCGCTACGGCGTCGCAGCCATCGCCGCCTTCCAGAAGACGCTCCAGGGTGAGCGGGCCGGCAATCAGGACGACTTCATGTTAGGGAAATACTCACTCTACTCTAGTTTCCGCTAACTGAGGAGGGGGCGGCGTACCGGCGGAGTGGTCCGGTAGAGTCCAGGTGTAAGAACTGTGCCTCGCCGGAAGGAGCCGCCGGATG
>DHIZ01000172.1:0-188 GCA_002404055.1 Chloroflexi bacterium UBA4733 | reverse complement strand
CCGATTGGGACGAACCTGGGGTTGATCGAGGTGCTGTGGATGTCCGCCCAGAGGGCGCCCGGCGGGCGCTTGCTGGCGACGCGGGGGGCGCTCATTCCGGGCTTGGCGGAGACGGGCCTGTCGGATGCGGCGGTGCGCCGGGACGGCCGCCCTGCGGGCGTCGGCGCCAGTTCGTCCACGAACCGGAG
>DHIZ01000106.1:15346-28879 GCA_002404055.1 Chloroflexi bacterium UBA4733 | reverse complement strand
CGGCGCAGCAGCTCCTGCTTCTCGCGTTCCGCCTCGGCCGCCTCCGGCGCGGAGACGGCGGTGAGTAGGCGGGCGATGCTATCGAGCGCCCGGTAGGTGTCGTCGGTGCTGAAGGGGGTCTGGTGGGCCCAGCGGTTGCGGACCTCGCGCAACTCGCTGACCAGCGTGCGCTCGTACTGGCCGAAGACGCGCTCAAACACGGGACGCCACTGTTCCCAGATGATCGTCAGCAGGGCGGCGATATCGAAGCGGGGGGCGTCGGCGCTGCCGGCGTTGCGGGGGTCGCGCAGGCAGGCGAGGGCTTGCTCGCCCCAGCGCTCTTTGAAGACAGCGCGCAGTTCGCGCTCGACGAAGGGGTGCAGCCCGGCCTTGAGCAAGTCCAGCGCCGTGCCGACGCGCTCGTTATTGGTTGCGGCCATGCTGGTCCTCCGCCGATCCGTCGCGTTGCTCCTCTTCGGACAGGCGGTCCGTCACGAAGCGTTGGATGAGCGTGCGGTAGCCGACGTGGCGGCGGGCGGCAAGGGAGCGCAGACGTTGCAGGGTCCCGGCATCGAGGTGCAGATCGATGGATGCGGTGCGGGGTCGCGCCGGCGGGAGGATGTCGGCGGGCAACGGCCCCATCCGCTCCAGGACCTCATCGCCAAGTTCGTGCTCGTCCCAGAACGCCGCCTCTTCCGCCTCGTTCGCGAAGGTGGGGATATGGTCCAGGTCGTGCAGGGTTTGTGTTGCCGTGTGCTGCGCTCGTGGCATGGTCATTCCTTTCGATAGCGTCGCCGCTGTGCCGCGTCGGCATCGCGCGCGGTGACAACCCGCACCAGTCCACCTCCCGCTCATACTAACGTCTCCTGGCGTGGCGCTGTGGCTTGTTGCTCCGCCAGGCGGGCAATCTCCGGCCAGGCGACGACCAATCCATTGTAGGCGCCCGCTTCTTCCTGCAAGCCGCCCTTACGCTCGCAGGTGAGGTAGAGCCGATAGGCGAGTTCCCGCGCCGTCTCAGCCGCCGGACCAATGCTGGCCAGCCGCGCCGCGGCCTGACCTTCGCCTCCTTCCTGCAGCGCCTTGATGAGGTGCTGCGTCACCGCCCAGGCACTGCGCTGGTGCTGCTGCCCGGTTGTCGGCAACTCCTCCCGCCGCAGCAGGCGCACCTTGCCGGCTCGCGACTGCAAGATACCGGCTGCCTGTAAGGCGGCGACCGACGTGTCCTTGGCCTTGGAGAGCGTCTCGGCGCTGCCGTACTCGCCCTCGCCAAGCCCATACTGCTCAAACCATGTGATCGCCCAGCGGGTATCGCCGTCGAAGTCGCCTTCTTGCTCGCTCAGCACTTCGTCAAGGGCCTGATTGATAAGACCGAGCGCCGCGCGCACCGGTAGCGGCTTGCCACTCGGATCGACCACCTGGCGGTAACGCGAGAAGACGGCCATGCCGGGACCGATGGCCGCCTGCTGGAGATCCACCGGCGCGATGTTGCCCTGCTGGAGGGTGCGTAGCGCTTTGGGCAACTCCTGTTTGAGTGCCGAGATGAACTCACGCCGGGTAGCGATCGGCGCGTCGGCCGGGCGTGGGCGGCAGACTAGCACGATGGAGGAAGCGAGGGCGTTGCTGTCCATTGATCTTGGGCGGTTGCTCAATTCACTGCGCATTGGCCACGTGCCGTTGATGGCAAAGCCAGCCTGTAATAGTCCTTCTAGCATCGTCGCCCAACCAGTTGAGGCGATTGCCACATCCGCCTCAGTGCCTCCCTCGTGGGTGTCCTCTTCAGCTTGCTTGAAGGCGTAGTACACCGTAAGCGGATATCCCGGTGCTTGTGCGGCGTGCAAACGCGAAAAGGCAGCACGGAGCCCTTCCTCGAAGAACTGCTCCGCACGCTCTTTGCTGCTGTCGAAGCGATACGGTGCCGCGATTAGTTCGCGATCCTTTGGTGTGAGCAGTGTACCGAACAGGTCGGGATAGACATCACGTAAAGAGCGTCGCAGCCAAGTATAGAAGAAGTCGGAAAGGTCTGCGTAGCCAATATTGTCGTAGTAGGGAGGATCAGTCGAGATAAGCGGGAAAGAGACGCTGCTAGTCATCGTGGTCGCATCAACTTGTTGCACATGACCTGGCGTTGACGCGGGAGTCATCTCGAGTGCCTTCAAGAGGTTCCCGAGGCTGATAGAATAGTCTCCTGCGCCCTCTGCGAATACGTTCGCTTCAGCGAAGTCCCAAAGCATCGGGATGGCTTGCCTTGTGAAAAGGTGGCGGACTTGCGTCTTTGTGTTCTCCCACATGCATAAACTATTACAGATATCTGTCAGACGGCTAGTACCGAGTGCCAAATATGTCGCCACCGCGTCCGCATAGGCATGCACACCCATCGCGTCCGCCAGCACGCGCGTCCGAACCTCGCCCACCAGATCGCTGAAGGTAGTCAGCGCGACGAGTTGGCGGGGTGTGAAGAGGTCGCGATGACGCGTCATACCATATAGTTGGACGCGAAAGCCGAGAGCCTGCTTTGGCAGCGTTGTTTCCGGCGCCCACTCCGGCTTCGCCTCGTCTGCGACGGCCACTTGCTCGGGTGTCGGCGCCAGGTATATACGCCCGCGCGCTCCTTCGGCCACGACTGCCATGAGTTGCTGGCTAATTCGTGCGGCCCTGCCCTCGGCTCGTATCCATTCTAGGGCGACCGGCGTGTTGCAGACCAGGCAGCGAGCGCCGCGCCGGTTCACCGTGCCCTCGGGCACCTTCCCACTTCCTGTCCGCACTTGAAACCGCACTGTCTTCGCCGCCGGGTCCACCTGCGGCTCGACCCAGGCGGCCTTGCCCGGTTTCGTGGAGAGGGCGAAAGAGCGTACCAGCGGCATCTGGGTGCCGCAGGCAGGGTTGGGGCAGCGCACGGTGCGTGCCCAGAGCCAGGCGATCACGGTCGCCTCCCCCTGCCCGCCCGGCAACTGTACCTTGGGATAGAGGTGGCCGATGCGGCGTTGCGCTTCGTCGCGCATCCAGCGGCCGTAGTAGCGCACGTCCGCCGCCAGCCCTGTGGCGCCGGGCCAGGCAACGCTGCTGCCCATCTTGGTGCGATCCTCCGGGTTCACCGGTGGCTGCCCGGCGAACTTGGGAGGGATCTCGATCAACGCCTTGGTGATCAGCACCGCGACCGGGTTCAGGTCACTGCCGTAGGCGCGTAACCCCAGCCGTTGCGCTTCCAGTGGGATGGATCCGCCACCGCAGAAAGGATCAAGGACGGGCGGGGCATGCTCGATCAGGAATTGCTGCACGGCCTGCGGAGAGGTTGGCGCCGGAACGCCCTTGTCGCGGGCGACGGAGCGGGCGATCTCCTGCTTCGCGGCGTCGAGCACCGTCTGATTGTTGGAGTTCTCCCACAGCACCAGTTGCTTGATGATCTCGAACAGTCGGTCCCGCTCCCGTACCTGGTCCGCTTCGGTCGGGAACTCTTCCGGTACAGCGGAGGGGTCGTCGACCAGTTGGCCGAACAGCACGGCACGGCAGGCGGCCAGGGGACGCCGTGCCCACCATAGGTGCAACGTGGAAGGGTGGCCGTGGCGGATGCTTTTCTCTCGTGCCGAGGCGGCGTTGATCTCCGCCAGGGGCAGGGCGACCTCGATGAGTTTCTTGCGATAGGCTTCGGTCACGTAGAGTACTCCGCCTCTCCTGCCGCTTGTTGTCCCTCTTCCATTGGATCAGAAAGACGAGAATTTCGCATATTTGAACCGCCAATCCTCGCCTGTCCTCTCGCGCGGAAGCTTATATAGTATTGCCTTGGCGCGTTCCATAATGGATTCATCCTCGGAAGACGTGAAGTGGACCACCGCATCAGCAGGGACTAAGTCTGGTCGTTCAGACGAGATCTGCTCCAGTGCGTCTAGCGCAAACTCCTGGTCATAATGGTCGTCGTCCAGCGCCATTTGGCGAATCACTGCCATCGCGTCTACCCTGGAGAGCGCCAGTTGCTTCATCGCGCTCCGGGCCGGGGTAAAAACATACCAGTCCTCGTCGCTTCTAATCAGCCTCATAAGCAGATCAATAGGGACATATCCTGGAATGTTCATCGACCAGCCCCAGAGAATTACTGCTGCCGACATACGAATGCTTGTCTTACGGCTGGTTGCCAGGCGATAAAGCTCTGTCTGCGATATAAGAGTCGGATCTGCCTCGACAAGGTATTCAACAATACTACTTGCTGCAGCGCTAACATTCCAATCTTCGCTATCCATTTCTTGAAGAAGGTGCAAGATCGCGGAATGCTGGTTTTCCTTACTATTATCAGCCATCCAGCGGAGTACCTTCACCTTGGTTTTCACGTAGTCGTCTCCTGGCTTGACATCGGCCAAGACGGATGGAGGTTGGCTGACTGGCTCATTAGCCGTTCCCAAGACGAGATGATCACTCATGGTATACCCCCATGTCCTTAGCTGCTTCAGGAGATCTGAAATGGCTTTATTCGGATTGGCAACGTCCAGACTACACCAAATAGGTGCAATATTGCTAGGGATCTGCACTCTCTCATCACGAATAATCATCACTCGGCCACCGATGTTCCCTTTATATCGCGCTCTGGCCATTTCGTCGACGATATTCTGCCGAGTTGTCACGGTCCCGTCTTGATGAACATCGTCCGGGGTCATAAGAGCAACGAAGGCATCCGATACGTCAAGCCAGCCTTCGACCTTGTCATCCGCCGTCCAAGCAGCACCAAGTTTAGGAATGTCCTCGACAATGATGCCGATCATGTCTATTCCTGGCGCCTCCAGGACCTCACGAAACCTGTACGCAACTTTCTCCTTGAACGTGTGGGAGCAGCTCAAGAAAACCGCGACTTTATCGTCGTACATCACATGTGCTCCAGGTCCTTCAATGCTCGGCATGAGGCGGCACCAGCCGGTGCGACCCGGCACCCCGTGCCAATGATAGTACAGGCGTTCAGACGTCATAGGGTCGCGCCCTCGTTACTCTGGCTTCATGGCGATGCTTTCTGTAGCCACTGCCCCGATACTCCAGCGTTATTCCCTGCTGACCATGAGCGCTATTCGGCCCGCTCACCGAATGCAGGGGCCCTGAACGGGTACCCTCCTTCCATTATTCCAACTGACGGCAGAAAGTGCGAAACATCGCACGATTGGGGCAGTCCGGCGGGCAGAAATGCAGGGAGAGACCGCCCGCTACCTTGGCATCCTACTGTATTTCCCCTGTAGGCCGCCCACAGCGATCAGCCCGCCCGGCGCTCAAGCGCCGGGCGGGCTGTGCGTACGATGGCATATACTATGAGTGGATGCCAGGCAGCGGCAGTTGGCCGTATCGCCCGTGCCAAGGATGAGGAACGGGAGGGATAGTGCATGATGAGCGTCAACGTCGCGAGGGCCGGCGCTCCACCGGTCGATATCCTGGTGGCCGACGCCGACATGCGGGCAATCGTCGTTGTTGAAGTGAAGAACCAGGAGGACTTGTCGCGCGAAGACGCCGTTCGCCTCTTTCGCGACCTCACGTCCTATGCTGCCTTTCTCGCCGCTGCGCTGTCTGCGGCAACAAGAGCTCCAGATCGCCATCGGCCATTGGCTATTGCATCTTGCTCGCGTGGGAGAGGATGTTGAGACCACTCCTGAGCGGATGCTCCGCGATATGGGCTTCATCGCGGTTTTAGAGCGCGCCATCGTCATTCCCGATCCGTACGCGTGTTCGTTTATGTGAAGTCGACCCTTATCCTGGAACTGTCGCCGGATCAAGAGTCAGCATTCCAACCTTGCTCTTGAATCAGGGTCGCGAGGTTCAGCTCCAGCGCCGCAAAAGCTGGCAAAGCGCGAAGTGGCGCGAAGTCATCGATAAGTGTCGCCAAGCGCTGAACGGCCTCATCGACATCGAATTGGCGACCGTGAGTCCGACGTCTACCCCTGGCCTGCTGCAGCAGGGTATGGAGTTTGCGTTTTGGGTCAGCAAGCCGCTCCAGCGTGCGCCGTGCCGGCAAGGCAAGGGGCTGGTCGCCCAGTGGGTTGCCTGCCGCCGTGCGTATCGCTACCTCGTCGAAAAGGAGCCAGGCTTCTGTCATGCGGACCGGCACGACGCACACGATGGGAGGGGGAAGCGACGAGCGTGTGAGCGCTACCTCGGCCACCGCGCGGCGTATCTCCTGGGCACGCTCGGCACGGCTCACCCCTTCAGCATCTCGATGCACAAACAGGAGATCACAGTCGAAGGCATTGAGGGCAAACTGAATCCGGGCAAACAGGCCCTTTGGTGGCTGCTCTGGCTTGCGGTCGTCGGCCCAGCTGGGCGTGATTGCTGCGCCGACAGCGTGTTGGAGCAGCAACCAGGTGAGTATCTGCTCCAGCGCCCGGTCAGAGCTGCCGTCGGTCAGGAGCGTATAACGGAGCGACCTCACTCCCGGCTCAGTGCTACCAGCCTGAGCCGGCGCACGTCCTCTCGGTCAACGACGCGCGCTGCGCCTGTTTTGATTGGGCCAATAGCGTGGTCTCCGGCGCCGTTCTCCTCGTCGTCGGGTTGGCTT
This sequence comes from Chloroflexi bacterium UBA4733, assembly GCA_002404055.1. Next base: position 22,383 of record DHIZ01000106.1, on the reverse strand, counting down.
CCAGCAGCGCTCAGGTACGGTATGAGCGATCCGAGTGGAGCGGTACTCCCCTCGCTGCCGGTGTGCTGACGCCAGGTCCCCGGCAGGGCGCAGAAACTCACCCCCTGGCTGCGCCCGTTTTCGGTCAGCATGAATCGCCGTTCAGCGATGAGCAGACTATCGTCCGGCGTCAAGGCGACGACCGAAGGCGAATGGGTCGTGACGATGACCTGACGCATCGGGTTATCGGAGTCTGCGCGCTGCGTTGTGTCCACTGCAGTGGCGCGCAAGAGCCGGAGGAGGGCCGGTATGCGCTCCGGGGCAATGCCGTTTTCCGGTTCCTCCAGGCAGAGGACACGATTGCCGTCCGGAGCCAAACTGAGGATCACCATTGCGAGAAAGCGCAAACTCCCGTCCGACAGCGCTCGTGCGGGAAAGGACGCGCCAGTTCGATCAGTGACGTAGAGCGTGAGCAGGCGTCGCTCCTCGTCACGCACGACCGACACGCTGCGGATGTCGTCGACGAGCGCCGCGAGACGGTTGGCAACCTCAGCGTAGACCTGGGCCTCCAGAGCGCGCCGGCCATGTTCGTTCGGCGCGTCCCTGGTCTGGAACTGGACGAGGCGGTACAGGGCAGTGGGGAGATGCGACCCGTCCGTGCCGAGAACGCGCGTCGGCGCTGTCTCATCGGGTCGCCGCAGCGCCGCCGGTTCCAGGTGGAGAACTTGCCAGGAACGCATCTCACTTCGGGCAAGGAACGCGGTTGGGCTGGTGGTCGCATCGGTGACGGAGATGACGGTTCGCGGCAGGTTCGTGGCGATGCGGCTAACGGGCGGCGCGTTGACGTTCCCCTCCGGGTGCAGTTCCACCGCCCGGCTTGCCCCCGCACCCGCCGTCGCGATGAAGACGCGGGAACGCTCCTTGGCTCGCAGGACGGACGTGCGCCATCTCGGCACAATCCCGGGGAAGCGCAGACTCGCTGTAGCTTCCTTCAGGGGGACTGACACCAGTTCTTCCCGCAGCAACTCGAACGGACCGACCGCGACTTCCGCCTTGTGCCGCAGGCCGAGATCAAGGCGATACCGCAAGAACGTCGCGCTGGCCTTTGCCGACTGACCCAGGTCGTCCAACCCTTCCAGTGGGATGAGCATCTCCGCTTCGAACGTCATGCGGTCTGTACGCCCGGCGCCCACCTGGTTGAACAGGCTCTCGGCGTCCTCCAGGCGCTCGCTCTCGCCCCGCACATGCAACGCCGCGTCGATCAGCGTCCTATCGGCCAGCAAACTGAGAAAACGAAGAGCATCGAGCAGGTTCGACTTTCCGACGCCATTGGGACCGGCAATGCAGGTGAACGGCCCGAAGGCCACGTCGATATCGACGAGGTTCTTGAAGCCGGAGACCTTCAATCTCGTGAGCACCGTGGTCTCCCTGTCTGCATCGCACGAGGGATGCTGCGACACACCTGCATGATACACGCCAGAGGCTGGCTTCCTTGACGCGCCGCAACTGCGACGTCGCCTGTACCAGAGAGGACATCTCGTCCGTCGCTGCAACTGGAGAGGCGACGCACCATTACTGCCCGACGCCGGGAGCCTACATCGTCTTCGACAAGAGCTTGCCGAGCTCGTAGTTCACGCTCGTCGCCGCGAAGTCCGGCTCGCGCTGAAACGGCTGGCTGACGTAGGCCGGCGCCGTCACCTGCTCGCCATCCACCAGCACCACTGCCAGCCACCAGTCCTCTGGCTTGTTCAGCGCCGTCAGGATCTCGTTCTTGGTCACCGTCACCGTGTCGGCGTCGGCCGTGCGGCCCTTCACCTCAATGAAGCGCAGGCGGCCGCTGTTCGCCAGACGGGACTCGACATCGTAGCCGCACTTCAGGTCGCTGACGTCGCGGGGTAAGTAGCCCAGCCGGCGTTCCTCCGTCATGACCGCCTGCATCGCCAGTTGCTCGATGCGCTGGCGCTGGCGAGCGGTGGCGTCCGTCTGGCGCGGGTCCTCGCCCAGCAGGCGCGCCAGCAGCCCGTTCGGCACGATCAGCGCGCCGCCAATGGCGACGGGCGGTAATGGGGCCAGCCGCCGCTCCTGCTCCAGTTCGGCCAGCCGCTGCTGCAAGCGCGCTTCCAACTCGTCGCAGCGCCGCCGAGCCTGCAGGGAGTTGAGGGAGGCTGTCCTGCCGGTCTGCTCCTGACGGGCCAGTTGGGCCGAGCGATGGTCCCAGTAGACGATCTCCTTGGTCAGGCGCTCGTGGACGGCTGCCTTCGTCTTGTCGATCAAGGCCTCGCTGCGCTGGCGCACCGCTTCAAAGTGCCGGGGCACCAGGGCTTCAATGGCGTAGCTCAAGGCGCGGTCCTCCAGACCCCGCTGCAACCAGGGCGCGTCCAGCATAGGCGTCACCAGGCGCTGTTCCTCCTCCGTCAGCGGCCGGTAGTTCAGGTAGGGGGCGGAGCCGGCCGCCGCAGCTGACGCCGTTCTGGTCGATCTCCACGAACTGCAATTCCCGCGAGACGACGCGGCGGTTGCCGGCGGCGTCGGTCCGGGCGTCCTGGATGGCGTGCTCCAGGTAAAAGAGGGCGCGCATATCGCTGCCGGGGTCACTGCTGTCCAGCAGCAGGGCGCCGCGCCGCAAGAGGTCGCGGTACTTCTCCAGCAGCAGGTCGATGCAGGTGTCCAGCAGCGGGTGCCCTGGACAGAGGAAGGCGGCCAGCGGCTTGCCCGGCACGCTGATCAGCGCCTTGTCGAAGGTGACCCGCTCGTACTGGTGCAGCACCGGCTCGCCCGTGCCGATCTGGCGGTCGCGCTGGCGCATCGGCGCCGGCACATTGGTGATCTCGTAGCGGCCCGCTTCCCGCTGGTGCATGCGGCCACCCAGCAGGCGAAAGGCTTCCTGGAAAAAGGTAGCGATGAAGTGCGGCTGCAGCCGCCGCGCCTCCGCCCGCTCCATATCCGCGCGGATAGTCTGCACTTTGGCGGCGTCCATGCTGTCCCGCGCCAGCGCGTGTTCTTCCAGCAGTTGGCGCAAGTGCGCCGTGTCCAGCGCCGTGTCAACGACCTGGTAGAGGCGGGCGCGCACCGCCGGCTGGTCGCCGTAGCGGATCGCCTCCACCAGCAGCTCGCGCAGCGGCCGGTTCTCGAAGGTGACCTTGCCCAGCACGTCGAAGACGCGCCCACCCAGCGCCGCCCGTTCCTCCTCCAGCTTGGTCAAGAGGCGGCTGTAGACGTCGCCCTCCCGTGTCTCGGCGGCAACGAGGTTCCAGAGGTGACAGACCTCCGTCTGGCCGATGCGGTGGATGCGGCCGAAGCGCTGCTCCAACCGGTTGGGATTCCAGGGCAGGTCGTAGTTGACCATCAGGTGGGCCCGCTGCAAGTTGACACCCTCCCCGGCAGCGTCGGTGGCCACCAGGATCTGGACATCCTTGTCCTGGGTGAAGCGGGCCTGCGCGGTGCGCCGCTCCTCCCGCAGCATGCCGCCGTGGATCGTGACCACCGCTTCCGCCTGCCCCAGCAGGTCGCGTAGCCGCCGGGCCAGGTAGTTCAGGGTATCGCGGTGCTCGGTGAAGATGATCAGCTTGCGCCGCTGGCCTTCAGCATCGACCATGGCCGGGTTGGCTTGCAGCAGATCGCGCAACTCTTCCCACTTGCGGTCGGCGCCGCTCAACACAACCTGCCGGGCCAGCCCCTCCAGTTGCTGCAAGCGCCGGATCTCCAACTGCAGTTCGGCGATCGTGCGGGCAGCGGAGGCCTGATCGACCACCTGCTCCTCCTGCTCCGACAGCTCTGCTTCCGGCGCATCTTCCAGGTCGTCCCAGTCTTCGCTGCTCAGGCGGGCCAGGTTGCCCAGGAACTCCATGCTCGTTGCGGCGCCGCGTTGCAGCAGTTGCTCCTCGCGCACCCGGCTCTCCAGCCGTTCGCGGCGTCGGCGCAGCGACTGGTAGATCGCTTCCGGCGAGGAGGCCAGGCGACGCTGCAGGATGGTCAGCGCAAAGCCGACGGTGCCGCGCCGCCCGTGGTGATTCAAGGCATCGGCGCGGTTGAACTCTTCCCGCACGTACTCGGTGACTTCCCGGTAGAGCGTGGCCTCCGCCGGCGAGAGGGTGTAGTTGACCGTGCTGGCGATACGCTCCGGGAAGAGCGGCTTGCCCTCGAAGGTGAGCAGATCCTCCTTGACCATGCGGTGCATCAGGTCGGAGGTGTCGCTGCTGTGGACGCCGTCACGGAAGCGGCCCTCGAAGCGGTCGGCGTCCAGCAGGGCCATGAAGAGCTGGAAGTCCTCCTCCTTGCCGTTGTGCGGCGTGGCCGTCATGAGCAGGAAGTGCCGTGCTTGCCGGCCGAGCAGTTGGCCCAGACGGTAGCGTTTGGTGTACTTGACGTCGCCGCCGAAGAAGCTGGCGGAGAGCTTGTGGGCCTCGTCGCAGATCACCAGGTCCCAGTCGGTCTGCTCCAGCATGGCCTGGACGCGCTCGTCCCGGCTCAGCTTGTCCAGCCCCCCGATCGCCAGCGGCGTCTCGGCAAACCAGTTGCCGCTGCGCGCTGCTTCCAGCTTGTCGTTGGTCATGATCTCGAAGGGCAACTGGAAACGCCGCTCCAGCTCGTCCTGCCACTGCTCCACCAGGTTGCCGGGGCAGACGATCAGGCAGCGATGCACGTCGCCCCGGATCAGCAACTCCTTGATCAGCAGTCCCGCCATGATCGTCTTGCCGGCGCCGGGGTCGTCGGCCAGCAGGAAGCGCAACGGCTGGCGCGGCAGCATGTCGCCGTAGACGGCGGTGATCTGGTGCGGCAAGGGATCGACCAGCGACGTGTGGACCGCCAGGATAGGATCGAAGAGGTACGCCAGGTGGATGCGGTAGGCCTCAGAGACCAGCCGCAGCAGCGCCCCGTCGCCATCGAAGCTCCAGGGTCGGCCGGTGGTCACGACCTCCAGCGTCGGCTCCCGGTAGCGGTAGAGCAGCTCGCTACCCAGCCGCCCGGCGGCATCCTTATACGTCAGTTCGGCAACGTTGGAGCCGTGCCAGCGCACATCCACCACAGTGACCAGCCCGTCCGGCAGCACGCCCTTGACCGCCGCGCCGGGACCCAGGTCTTCGAGTCGCGCCATGCGGTACTCCGTCTGCTCGGAAAGCTACGTGGGCGTATCCGTGGGGCGGCTTTCAGGCCGATAATGTCGTCGCGTTGCTCGGGTGGAAGTATAGCAATATGCTATAAGCTCCCCGACTGCCGCAGCATGCCGCCGTCGATGAAGTAGGTGCTGCCGGTGACGTAGCCGGCTTCGTCGCTGGCGAGGTAGGTGGCCAGGCCGGCGATCTCTTCCGGCTGGCCCATGCGACCGACGGGGATTTCGGCCAGCAGTTGCTGCATCAGTTCCGGGTGGGCCTTGAGGGGCGCATCCATTGGCGTGTCGATGGCGCCGGGGCCAATGTTGTTGACGGTGATGCCGTGCGGACCGAGCTCGACACAGATCGTGCGCATGAGCATGCGCAGGCCACCCTTCGCCGCGCAGTAGGCGGAGTTCGTGGGCATCGGCATGTCCTCGTGGACGGAGGAGATGTTGATGATGCGGCCGCTGCCGCCCTGGCTTACCATGCGCCTCGCCGCAGCTTGCGCGCACAGGAAGGGTCCGGTGAGGTCGATGGCGATCGTCCGGGACCAGACCTCCAGCGGGATCTCCAGGAAGGGAATCTTGGTCTCGACGCCAGCGTTGTTGACCAGAATATCCAGACGCCCGAACTTCTGTACCGCCTGGTCGATCAGGCTCTGGACCTTGTCCGGCTGGCTGACGTCGGCTTCCACCGCCAGGGCCTTGCCGCCCGCTGCCACAATCTGCCGGACGACCTGCGCTGCGTTATCCGGCGTGCCGACGTAGTCGATGACGACCGCGGCTCCCTCCTGGGCGAAGCGGATGGCTATGGCCCTGCCGATGCCGGTTCCAGCTCCGGTGATGATGGCCACTTTGTTCTCCAAGCGCACGGTCGGTCCCTTTCTCCCTCGTCGGACTTGCCGACGCTTTGCAGTATAGCGGGGTCGGGGGCCAGGGGCCGGGAGTTGGCGGCGGATCGTCGCTCTGAAGAACCATGCTCGTCTGGCAGGCACAGATGCTGCCCGGTCGCCTTCACTGCCTGCTGGCCCCCGACCCCCGGCCCCCGGTATACTATTGCTAATGCAGCACGCTTCAGATCTTCGGCCCGGCTTGCGGGTTTTGCTGGTCGGTGATGGTGGCCGCGAGCACGCCCTGGCCTGGAAGCTGGCGCAGTCGCCTCTGCTCGGGTCGCTGTTGGCGGCGCCTGGCAATCCCGGCATTGCCGAACATGCCACCTGCTTCGCGATCCCAGCCGATGATGTCGCCGGCATCGTCGCGCTGGCCGTCGAGCAACGGGTCGACTTCGTCGTCGTGGGCCCCGAAGACCCGCTGGCGGCAGGGCTAGTCGACGCTTTGACCGACCGCGGCATCCTCACCTTCGGGCCGACGCAGGCTGCCGCGCGGCTGGAGAGCAGCAAGGCCTACGCGCGCAGCTTGATGACCCAGCTCGGCTTGCCCGGACCGCAGACGGCGAGCTTCTCCGCTGCGGAGTATCAGACCGCGTTGGACTACGTTCGGCAACTGGGGCAACTGCCCGTCGTGATCAAGGCCGACGGTTTGTTTCGGGGCAAAGGGGTAGTCATCGCCGAGACGCTGGCCGAGGCAGAAGCGGCGCTGGCGAATATGCTGGTCGCCGGAAAATATGGCACGGCGGGGCAATCGGTCGTGGTGGAGGAGTTCCTACACGGGGAGGAACGCTCCTATATCGCCCTTTGCGACGGCACGCGGGCCATGCTGATGCTGCCGGCACAGGATCACAAGCGGGCCTACGATGGCGACCAGGGCCCGAACACCGGTGGCATGGGGGCCGTTGCCCCGGCTTGGCGCGTCGGTGATCCTTCGCCGACTACCATCCGGACGGCCTTTTTCACACCGGTGCTGGACGCCTTGCGAGCCGCCGGGACGCCGTTCCGGGGCGCGCTCTTCGCCAATGTGATGTTGACGGCCAACGGGCCACGGCTGCTGGAGTTCAACGCCCGCTTCG
>DHIZ01000106.1:4303-15222 GCA_002404055.1 Chloroflexi bacterium UBA4733 | reverse complement strand
CAACGCCCGCTTCGGCGACCCGGAAGCGCAGGCGCTGCTGCCGCTGCTGGAGAACGACCTGCTGCTGCTGCTGCGGGCTGCCGCCAAGGGCAACCTGCGCGGACAGGAGTTGCGCTGGCGGCGCCGCGCCTGTGTCAACGTCGTGCTGGCCTCCGGCGGCTACCCCGGTCCCTACCAGACCGGCCTGCCGATTTCCGGCCTGGAAGCAGCAGCGGCGTTGCCGGAAACCTACGTCTTTCAGGCCGGCACGGCAAAGCGCGACGGTGCCGTGGTAACGACCGGCGGCCGCGTGCTCTGCGTGGCGGCGGTGGGCAGCACCCGCGCCGAAGCCGCCACTGCAGCCTATGCGGCAGTGCAGCAGATCAGTTGGGACGGCGTGCAGTATCGGGGGGACATCGGTCAGGAGGCGAGCGCATGAGTGTGGCGACAGCGGAACGACAGACCACCGTTAGTAATGGGCCGGTGGCGGCGCGCCGACGCTCGGATGGCGGCCTCGTAGACAGCGACGCCATCCTGATCGTCGATTTTGGCTCCCAGTACACGCATCTGATCGGTCGCCGCATCCGCGAGTTACACGTCTACAGCGAGATTGTGCCGCATACGCTGCCCGTCGAGGAGTACGCGGCGCGGGGGGCGCGCGGCATCATCCTCTCCGGCGGTCCGGCCAGCGTCTACGATGCCGGCGTGCCGGTGACGCCGCTGGCGCTCTTGCAGACTGGCCTGCCGGTGCTGGGCATCTGCTACGGCATGCACCTGATGGCGCAGCAACTGGGCGGAACTGTCGAGCCAGGGACTCGCCGCGAATATGGCCCGGCGGTCGTGGAGCAACTGGCTACCGATCCGCTCTTTCAGGCGTTGCCCGGCAAGTTTGATGCCTGGATGAGCCACGGCGATTCCGTCTGCACGTTGCCGCCAGGCTTTGCGGCGCTGGCCCGCACCGACAACACGGCGCTGGCGGCCATGGGCGACCCGGCGCGGCGGCTCTACGGTGTGCAGTTTCACCCGGAGGTGACGCACACGCCACGCGGACTCGACCTGCTGCGCGGCTTCGTCTTCGATGTCTGTGGCTGCAAGCCCAACTGGCGACTCGGTTCCTTCGTCACGAGCGCGGTGGAGAACATTCGCACCAGCGTCGGCGCCGGCAACGCCATCTGCGCAGTGTCCGGCGGCGTCGATTCCACGGTGGCGGCGGCGCTGGTGTACAAGGCGCTGGGCGATCGCCTGACCTGTATCTTCATCGACAACGGCCTGCTCCGCCAGGACGAAGCCGCGACCGTGGAGGCAGCCTTGCGGGACTGCCTGGGCGGCAATCTGGTGGTCATCGACGCCGCGCACCGCTTCCTGGAGCGGCTCGCAGGCGTGACCGACCCGGAGGAGAAGCGGCGGCGCATCGGCGAGGTCTTTATCCGCACCTTCGAGGCGGCGGCCCGCGACCTTGGCTCACCCGGCTGGTTGGTGCAGGGCACCCTCTATCCCGACGTGATCGAGAGCGCCACCGGGCACCAGACCGCCGGCAAGATCAAGACCCACCATAACGTCGGCGGCATCCCCAAGGACATCCAGTTTCAACTGCTGGAGCCCCTGCGCTTCCTCTTCAAAGATGAAGTCCGCAAGCTGGGCCGGCGGTTGGGAGTGCCGGAAGCGATCCTGCGCCGCCAGCCCTTCCCCGGTCCGGGCCTGGCCGTGCGCGTGATCGGGGAGGTGACGTCGCCCCGCCTGGCAACGCTGCGTGCCGCCGACGCCATCGTGCGGGAAGAGTTGGAGCGCAGCCCGCTCGCCCGCCGCCTGGGGCAATACTTCGCAGTGCTCACACCCGTCAACAGCGTCGGCGTGATGGGCGACGGCCGCACCTACGGCAACCTGCTGGCAGTGCGCGCCGTCAGCACCGACGACTTCATGACGGCGCAGGCGCTGGCCTTACCCGCTGCCACCCAGGTGCGCCTGGCCACCCGCCTCGTCAACGAAGTGCCGGGCATCAACCGGGTGGTGTACGACATCACATCCAAGCCGCCGGCAACGATTGAGTGGGAGTGAGGGGTATAAAGCCGCGACTGCGGGCCCGCAGTCGCGGCCCTGTTCGTCATCGCGTCGCCACGCGCACCGTCACGCTTCTTGCGCCGGCGGGCAGGGTGATCGTGTCGCTTGTGGCACCCTGCATTGGTCCGCCGTCAATCGCGTAGCTCTGCGCGGCCAGGGCGTCGGAGACCTGGAATACGTAGCCGCCGGGCGGAGGGCTGCCGCTGAACGTCAAGTGCAGCGTGACGCCATCGGCGGAGCGCGTCAGGCGGTAGCTCTGGCTGCCGAGCGCGGTCGGGAAGTCGCTGATCGACACCGTGCCGCCGGGTGGCAGCCAGCCTTCCGGCATCGGGCCGATGGCGATGGCCTGCCCCGCTTCCCGTACCAGCATGTCGCGAATCAACAGGATCATCTCGGCGGCCATCCAGTTGTGCGGCATGTCGCCCAGGGCTAGGCTGGATGTCGTCGGATCGACGATGTCGGCCCAGGCGTAGAGGTTGGGCGCCGTCTGGTGGCTGAGCGTCCACTCCAGGATCTGTTCGGTGTGCGCCATCATGCCCAGGCGGTAGAAGGCATGGGCCAGGCTGATGCCGGCGAAGGGCCAGTAGTGGTCGTTGTAGTGCTGATAGGCGCCGCCGTAGGGCTTAATGTCCCAGATGTAATAGGTGTCAAAACTGTGCTGCACCAGCTCGCTGCCGGGATTGAGCACCTCTACGGGCCAGATCGAGGGCGTCCCGCTGCGCGCCATCGCTGTCGTGGAGCGGTCTTCTGGTCCGTTGGAGATGACGGCCCGCTTATCTGGCGGTAAGCTGCTATTGACGCTGGCGATGGTGGCGCTGCGTAGCGCCTGCTCGTCGCCGGTCAGCCGGCCCACGTCGCCGTTGAAGCCGAGCATCTGGGCTGCTGCCGCCGCCTGTTGGAAGCCCGCCATAGCCCAGAAGTCGTCCCAGTAGTGATGCCAGTCGGCGCTATAGAGGTCTTCGGCGCTCTCCCCGGCCGGCAGGATGCCGAAGAAGGGCGTCCCCTGCAATGCCGGAATCCGCGTCGCCGCGAGCTGTGACTCCTGGTAGCGTGTCGCCGCCCAGATGCCTGGGTAGACATCGTGCAGGAAGGCGAGATCGTGGTTCTGCTGGGCGTAGTTGACCAGCGAAAAGATGACCTCGCCCTGGGTATCCCATTCCGTCTTCAGCGGCAACTGGGGACTGCCGGCGGCCGTGATGATGGGCGGGTAGCGGCCGGACGGCAGTTGGGTCGAAGCGACCAAGCGCAGGATGTCGCGAACGTTGCTCTGGTAGCCGGCCTCGTCCAGCGCGTTGGTGATGTAGGCGGCGTCGCGAAACCAGAAGGCGCGTTCGCTGAGCGGTCCGGAGAATATCTCACCATTGGCCTGCTGCGCCATGAGGATATAGGCAAGCGAGGCGTAAAAGGCGTTCTGGATGCGCGGGTCGCCTACCGTGACCTGCACGTGGTGCAGGCGTGCCTGCCACGCGGCGCTGACGTTCTGCCGTAGCATGCCGACATCAAGGTGCTGGAGCGTGTCAATGGTTGTTGGCGACGGCGGTGTGGGCTGCATGGGCAGCACAAAGGCATAGGTGGCTGTTTGTCCGCTGCCAAGTTGCAGGTCGTAGGCGAGCAGCGCTTCGGCCAGGCCGCTGGCGCTGGTGACCGCCTGTTGCGGCGGAATGCCGCCCGCTTTTGCCACAACAGAGGCGTCAACAGCCGTCTCGTTCAAGGCGCCGGCCCGACTGGCGACGGTCTGAGCGACCAGCACCAGTGAGCCATCGACACTGAGTGACGATGTGCTTGCCGCTGCGCTGTGCAGCAGCGTCGAGCCTCCGGCGGGACCGAAGGGGCGCAGGGCCACGTACAGCGTCCAGGGACGCGGCGTGCCGCCGGCGCTGAGCGTCGTCTGCAGGAAGACCCGGCGTGCGTCGGACGAGCCGGGAGCGGACGGGTCCCGAGCATCCGACGCCGCGAAGACGGTGGTGGTGAGGGTGGCGCCGTCGACCGACCAGCGAGTCGTGATGAGCGGCAGGTCGCCGTTTGCCAGGGACTGCGTCACCTGATCGAGTTGCGGCACGTAGAGGACGCCGCTCTGGTCATCGCGCAGCCACAGGCTGATGCCGAAGCGGTTGCCGTTGGGCGAGAGCGTGCCGTCGGTGGCAACCAAGCCCTCGGTCCCGCCGCCGGCCAGACCAACAGTAGCCCAGGCGAGCCGGTGGTCGGTCAACCAGTGCGGCCAGCTCGCCTCCGGGTGTGCGGCGCGGTAGGACTTCAATGGGTCGCTGTTCGCCGCGGCCGCGCTGGTTACCACTTGCTGAGATGGGCCTATCGTCGATAGGCCACCAAGGGCAATTGCCGCCCCTGCCGAGGGTGAAACGAGCGTGGCAACGAGGACGCCAAGCACGCACAAGGAAGATGCCAGGTGAGCTGTGACCCGGCGAGGGAGCGAAGTCAAGCCAGCACGCCTCGTCTCGCTCCGCTCCGAAAGGCCGCCCGCCGACTACGCCCTTAGCCTACCAGCGCTCCGTTGCGTGGCATAGCGCGGCGGGAAACACAGGGAACTGTGCCCGCTCCGATCCCCTGCTTTGCCAGTGTATGGCGTGTCAGTCGATAATATTGACCGGCGCACCCAGCGGCGTCCAGGGCGCCAGAAACTCGATAGTTGACAACATGGTGTTGACGCAGCCGTGAGAGCCGGCGCGCACCGTGCCGTCCAGATCCATGTGCGGAAAATTGGTGCCTGGACCATAATACGGCCGCCAGGGCGCGTCGTGGATGTAGTAGCCGTCGCCGCGGAACTGTAAGGCGTAGTGCGTGGGCGAGTCTGGATACCAGAGCGAGGAACCGGGAGGAAATGGCGAAATGAACTTGAACTTGGGGATCTTCATTTCGATAGTAAAGATGCCCGTCGGGGTCGGCTTGAGCGGTTCGCCGGTGGTGACGTCAGCGTCCCAAACGACGACACCGTTGTCGTAGGCCCAGAGGTGCTGACGGGACAGGGACACGCCAATGGAACGGCCGGAGCCGATGGGCGCCGGGATAGGCCCTGGCGGCAGCGCCACCGCCGAGGCCGGTAACGAAACCGGGGGAGCGTTGCTGATCAGCCCCGAATATACCCAGCCGTCGCCCTGGATGGTACTGATGTTGTACCAGAGCGGATTTGGCGGCGCCAGTATTTCGCCTGGCGCGTAGGCGTTCACGATTACCGGCACGTTGACGGGAACGTTGGCAATCCACGTCGTCTGGGAACTCGGGCCGCTAAACAGATAGACGTAGGTGTAACCGGCGCCACCGGCATTCGTATAGCCGGTCCAGCCGGTGGCGGGGCCGGCCGTGTACGTACTGACGTACTGACCGCCCTGCTCCACGATCTTACTGTCGGCAAAGGCCGGCGCCGCCTGCGCGGCCACCCATGCCGCCGGCAACCCGGCGGCCATTTTCAAGAAGATTCGTCGTTGCATTGCTGTGTTGTTCTGCCGGAGGGGTACCTTTGACAATCCGGCCGAACACTCCTCTCTTGCTTTCTCCAGGCCCCTGTCGGTGTTAACGCACAAGCCGTACCACTCTTCCGTCCAACGGCTGGGCGGCCGTTTGGTTATCCTCCCATCTCAGAGTACGGGATGCCGCGGGTGACGGCAAGAGCAGGCAGGAGAGGGTACTAATCGACGGCTGCCTGGCATGAGAAATCGTGTCCCTTATCGTGAGGCGGTGGCCAGCCTTCGCGCCGCCAGCGCCGTCCGCCGCGTCGGGCGGGACCGCCACCAGGCGAACACACCGTTGCCAACCAATAGGCCGGCCAGCAAGAAGTACTGTGGGTGAAATGCCAGTTGCACCACAAAGCTCAGCGCAGCGACGCCGGCCCCATAGATAAGCTGCTCCCGATAGTGCGCTGGCGAGGTTGGCGGGTCCGACAGCATAAAGGCGGCAAAAAAGATCGCCGTGTTCAGGTAAGGGACGCGAAAGGCCTCGATGACCAGCGGGGAGCTGTCCATAAAGGATGCGACGGTGAAGAGCAGGTAGAACGTCGCCAGGAAGGCCAGGGTTTGCGGCCACTTGTTGACCTTGTCGACGATCCAGGCGCCCGACAGCGCCAGTACGAGCAAGAGCGCGCCTGGCAGGTCCGGCAACGATCCCCACCAGCTTTCGCTGCTGGCGAAGAGCAGCGCCACCACCAGCAGTCCGACAGCGGCGGGGTTGAACACCGTCCAGCGCCGGGTCCGCAAAAGATGCTTGGAGCAGACTGCCAGGATGGCTGCCGCGGCGACGGTGTACCAGGGCTCGGTCGGACTCAGCAGAAGGGCGACGAAGAGGCCGGTCAAGAGCGAGCTGGTGGGGAAGACGAAGTGTCCCTGTTCGATGCTGGCGACCAGCACATCCACGATCGCGGCGCCGGCCAGGGCCACCAGGATCGTCGCAACGACGCGGTGTGGTCCCTCCGCCGGCGCTGCCAGCACGGCGAGCAGCAGGAGCACCCAGAGCATGAGGCCTTTTGGGGAACGCGCGAACAGCTTGAACTTCCGCCATTGCGGTTGTTGCGCTGCAACCGTCATGCCAGAAACCCCCGCATTCCCGGCGTCATGCGCCTCTCCAGTGAGGAGGTCAGAAACAGGCCCTCCACTCCCTGACTCTCCAGCAACTGCAGGCCTCGTTCCGCACCGAGTACAAAGGCGGCCGTGGACAAGGCATCGGCCAGCATAGCGTTCGGCCCGACGACCGTCACGCTCGCCACGTCCACGGGCGATTCGCCACTGCGCGGATCCACAATATGGTGGCCGCCGCTCGCTGCCGGTCGCTCATAATCGCCCGACGTACAGACCGCGACGTTGGTGACCCGCAGCACGGCGGCAACTGCTTGCGGCAAACGTGGGTGGCGGATGCCGACGCGCCAGAGACCACCGGTGTCATTCCGGCCGGCCACGTAGATGTCACCCCCGGCATCTATGCTGAAACTGCCCAGCGACGCCAGTTCCTTGCCGGCCAGATCAATGGCCAGCCCTTTGACGACCGCCCCCAGGTCTAGGATGAGCGGCCGCAGTAACGTGATGGTACGACGCTGGTCATCGAGTTGGACATCGTGATAGCTTACTGGCGCAGCGGTGGGCATTTCGGTGGCGATGAGGTTACCAGTGCGGTAGTTGCGGTTGAAGCCGCGTGCCTCCAATGTCTGACCGATTGTCGGGTCAAAGGCGCCGTCGCTCAACTCGGCAACGGCGAGCGCAAACTGCACGGCTTCAAACAAAATCGGTGACACGGCCACTGACCTACCGGCCTGTGCCGTCAGGTGCATCACCTCACTCGTCGGGTCGAAGCGGCTGCAGATGCGCTCAACAGTGTGAAACCAGCCAAAGGCGCGATCAGCCAGCGACTCAAACTCGTCGCCCAGCAATGGCACACTTGACCGCACGCTGACTGCTGTGTCCATCACAATCGCCCCACGCTGCTGGAGTTGGGGGTAGGCCTGGGCTGCGCCAGTCACACGGCGGCCTTCGCCAGGGCTTGCTCTACCGCCCCCTGATACGCCGTGGAACTCATTGTGGCGCCCGATATCAGATCGGTATCCGTGCTCTGGCGGGTCAGCACTTCGCCGGGCAGCATGGCGATGCGCGAGCAGGGATATTGCATGCCGCAGTCGGAGATCGCTGCCCTGGTGATGCGTCCCCCGGCAATAACCACGGTGGCCTGGACGTAGCCGTGGCGGTTCTCTGCCATGCCGCTATACGAGCCGTCGAGGTAGCGAGCGCCCTGCGTCGTGCTGGTGATGGTTGTCTGGCTGCTCGGGGTCGGCAGGGATGTGGGTGTGGCAATGGGTCGGAACAGCCGGGGCGTGCCGCCATCGCGGCCTTCGCGTCCGCCTCCCCCTTCGCCACCGTCCGACCCGCGCGCTGTCAATGGCGGAAGGATAAAGGACGGGCTCACCACGACGGTGGGCGTTGGGATTGCCGCTCCGGTGCTGCTGACGTTAGTCTGCACCGTTTGTGCGTTTCCCGGAGTCGCGCTAGCCGACGGTGTAGCAAAACTGTCGGCTGAGGCGAGCCGTGCCGCCGCCGGCTGCGTGTGAACATAGCCAACGGTGAACACTGTAGCAATGGCCGCGGTGCTGAGTGCGACCAGCCTACGACTCATGCGGCGAGCCATCCGTACCTCCGCGTCTGCGTTTCGGCGACACCACCCACCTGTATACAATAACTATGCCACGCCGGGGCAAGCGGAGTGTCAATACAATGTAAAGCCTGCCCGCTGGGATGTATTGGCCCACACGCTAACTATCTACGGCGATGACGCGCTTGTGCAGGCGGCGTTGCAGGCCGGCGCCGTCGGCTACCTGCTCAAGGACGCTGACCCCGCCGATGCTGGATGCTACCGACCGCAGTCAGGTCGTCGTCTATGCCTATAACCACGGCCTGGCCAAGCCGTAGGCGGCTCAGGATGATCGGTTGCCAATACCTGCAGGTTCAGTATGCCCACATACAGCAGGCCATGCAGAACCCGTCGTGGCTTCACTTTAGCGCTCGACCTCATAGCCCGTGCAACAGGCTGGGCACCGCCGGGCCGAGAATGATGATGAACATGGATGGGAAGATGAGGAAGGCCAGAGGAAAGAGCATCTTGATCGGCGCCTTGTGCGCGGCCTCCTCGGCGCGTTGCCGGCGCTTGATGCGCATCTGGGCCGATTGGACCCGCAAGACACGAGCGATACTGACCCCCAGTTGATCGGCCTGGACCAACGAGGTCACGAAGGTGGCGATGTCTTCCGCATTGGTCCGCTGACCAAGCTGCTGGAGCGCTTCGCGCCGTGACTTACCCAGGCGAATCTCGCTCAGGACCGTGGCGAACTCCTGGGAGAGTTCGTTTTGCGCCTTGTCCACCAGCCGGGCCAGCGCCGCGTCGAAGCCAAGGCCCGCCTCCACCATGATCGTCAAGAGGTCGAGCGAGTCCGGCAACTGCTCCTTGAGCAAGCGCTGGCGCGACTTGACTTTGCGGTCGAGCCAGGCCCGCGGGTACATATAGCCGAAGAGAAAAAAGACGCCGACCATGAGGATGGCTTTGCTGGAACTTGCGCGCAGCATGACGAACAACAACAGGCCAAACAGGCCCATCACGAGGAGACTGAGCCCTTGCATCCCCAGGAAGTCGGAAGGGACCATGCCGTTCGGGTTGCCGGCGAGGACCAACTTCTTGCGGATGTCCTCGTAGGAGCGAGCCGGCGTGACGCGCGCCACTGTCGACGCCAGGTGCGCCGCCAATGGTTTGACAACACGGTCGGTGAACGACCGGTTCATCTCCAGTTCGCGCAGGTTTCGTGGCGCCGGCGCGTATTGCGCCAGGCGGCTGCGCACTGCGTCGACCGACCGCGGCTGGGCACGCGACAGCACCAACAGGAAGACCCCGGCCGCCGCAGTGACGGCAGCCGCGAGGGATACCAGTTCCGGACTCATGTTTCGCTCCCTTCCGTCTACCGCCTCGCCCGTTCTTTCGGGGTGACGACGGTGCGATCTACACCCGGATGTCGACGATCTTGCGCATGGCAAAGAAGCCGGCAATGATGCCCACGCTGGCGACCGACAGCATCATCCAGCCGATGAGGCTGGTGAACAGCGTTTCCATATAGCTGCGGCTGATGAGGAACATCGCGGCGGCCAGCACGATCGGCAGGGCGCTGACGACGTACCCGGCGTAGGACTGCTGCGCCGTGAGGACGCGCACCTCACCCAACAGTTTGACGCGATCTCGAATAGTGTCGGCGATCGTGTCCAGCACCTCGGCCAGGTTTCCACCGACCTCGCGTTGGATGTTGACGGCGGTGATGAACAGGTCAAGGTCATCGCTGGGCACCCGGTTGAGGATATTGGCCAGGGCGTCCGGTGGCGACAGGCCGAGGTTCACTTCCCGGTTGACGCGGGAAAATTCGTGGGAAAGCGGGGGGCGAGCATCGCGCGACAGCAACTCCAACGCCTGGGGCAGGCTGTAGCCGGAGCGCAGCGAGTTGGCAAGCAGGGCGATGCCATCGGCCAGTTGGTCGTTGAACGCTTTCATGCGCTTCTGACGCTTGCGCCAGAGCCAGATGCGCGGCGCATAAAAGGCCATCGCGGTAGCAATGAGGCCGAAGGCCGGGTTCTTCAACAGGATGAAACTGACGACCGCCACGCCACCCACCAGTATCGCCGTGACCATCACGAACTCGCTCGGCGTCATGTGGACATCGGCACGCTCCAACTGTAGCGCCAGCCGGTTACCGGCGCCACGCTTTTTCAGCGCGCGGTCGATGTGCCCGGTCATGATCGACTTGGAATTCACGCCGTCGTCCACACGGCTGGCGCGCGGATCCGCCGCCCGTCCGTACTGGCGCAGCCGGTCGTCCATCATGGCCGACCCGGCCAGCATAGTTTGGATGCCCAGGAACAGCAGGAAAACCGCGCCTCCCGCGGCGAGCGCCGGCAGCATGTCCATGCGTATCTTTCACCTCCGTCCCTGGCAGACGCTCGGGTCTGCCACGATCCTTAGCGCCAGAGCGCCGTCTTCTCCACAAACACATCCGGTGGGAGCCGGACCCCGGCGATCTCGAACTTCTCGTAGAACTTCGGGCGGATGCCGGTCGGGCGCAGCCGGCCGAGCACCTTCTCGTCCTGGAAGCCCGTCTGCTCGAACAGGAAGATGTCCTGGAGCACGATCACGTCGCCCTCCATGCCCTGGACCTCAGTGATGTGGGTCACTTTGCGCGAGCCGTCACGCATACGTGACAACTGCACGATCACGTCGATAGCGCTGGCGACCTGGTCACGGATGGCCCGCAATGGCAGGTCGAGACCGGCCATGAGCACCATCGTTTCCAGGCGGCTGAGCGCTTCGCGCGGATTATTGGCGTGTAGCGTCGTCATACTGCCGTCGTGGCCGGTGTTCAT
>DHIZ01000106.1:0-4168 GCA_002404055.1 Chloroflexi bacterium UBA4733 | reverse complement strand
CCTGGAGCATGTCCAGCGCCTCGCCGCGCCGGCACTCGCCAACCACGATGCGTTCGGGGCGCATACGCAGCGCCTGCACGACGAGGTCGCGCACGGAGATCTCACCCTTGCCCTCAATGTTGGCGCGGCGCGTCTCCATGCGGACCACGTGTTCCTGGCGCAACTGCAGCTCGGCGGAATCCTCAATGGTGATGATGCGTTCGTCGTCGGGGATGAAGCCGGAAAGAATGTTCAGCAGCGTCGTTTTGCCGCTACCGGTGCCGCCGGAGATGATGATGTTGAGCCTCGCTTCTACGGCAGCTCCCATGAAGGCGAGCATGTCCGTCGTGACGGTGCCCAGCCGGCAGTACTCCTCGTCGGTGATCCGGTCCCTGCGGAACTTGCGGATGGTGATCGTTGGGCCGTCCAGCGCCAGCGGCGGGATGATGGCGTGGACGCGGGAACCGGCAGCCGGTCCATCGATCAGGCGACCATCGACATAGGGCGTGGACTCGTCGCAGCGCCGGCCAATGGGCGAGACGATGCGGTCGATCACGCGCAGCACGTGGTCGTTGTTCTGGAAGGTGATGTCCGTTTTCAGCAATTTGCCGGCGCGCTCAATCCAGACGCTGTGTGGGCCGTTGACCATGATTTCACTGATCGTCGGGTCGGCCAGGAGCGGCTCTATTGGCCCGAGGCCTAGGATCTCGGCGACTGTTGCCTCGAAGAGCTTCTGCCGTTCGGCGCGGGGCAGGACAATGCCTTCCTGTTCCAGGATGGCATTGAAGAGGTCTTCGATCAGGCGCTTTACCTGGGCGGTTTGGCTCAGGTCCAGCTTCGGGTCCAGTTCTGAGATCAGTTTTTGCTGCACTCGGTTGCGCAGCCCGTCGAACTGGTCGGCGGAGGACTTTGCCTGGTTGGGGATCAGGGTGCGGGCCTCGTCCAGCAGCGGGTTGAGGGTATGGCTGCCATTGCTGGGGGGCAGCGGAGCGGCGCCTTCGATGCGACGGAGTAACGACATGGTGGGCTAACCTCGCCTTCCTAGAAAAGATAAACGCTTGTTGCCGGTAACCAGGGAACGTGACGCTGGTGGCGCGTTCGCCTCGGTCGGGCCAGTGGTCGGTCCGGCATCACCGGCACTGCCAATCTCGTCCGCCATGGCGCGCAGACTGCGCGCCACCGGCGCTTCACTGTTGGAGATGACGAACGGTACACCCTGATTAATGGCCTGAACCGGTAGAAGGCCGCCAGAACTGACCTTCCAGTCCACGCGGTGGCGGACGCTGCGCTCGACATCCTGAATGGAGATTGTCTGGCCGGCGTCAAAGCGGTTGACGACGAGCGCCACTTTTTCCTTCGGGTATTTCAGCGCCTCTGCTACTTCCAGGAAGAGCCGAGCATCTTTGATGCAGGGCATCTCCATCGTCATCACGAGGAGGATGCGGTCGGCGGTATCCAGGATGGCGAGCACAGTATCTTCAAACGAGCCCCAGGTATCGACAATGACATAATCGAAGCAGGTCTTCAGCATGTTCAGGATGCGGCGCATCGCCTCCGCCGTGATCAGTTCGGCCATCTCCGGGCGGGGCGGGGCGGCCAGCACCTGCACGCCGGAACTGTGCGTGGCCATTGTGCCGAGTAGCAGGTCCTCATCCAGTTGCTCAATCACCGGCGCCAGGTCGGCTATCGTTTTCGTCGCGTGCAAGTTGAGCATGAGGGCGACATCGCCGAACCGCAGACTGCCGTCAATCAGAGCAACCCGCTTGCTGGTCGACTGTTTCAAGGTCACGGCGAGGTTCACGGCAACCGTACTGCAGCCGACACCACCCTTCGGGCTGAAGACCGCGAGCACCTGGCAGCCTTCGGTTCGCCCGGTGGGCGCCGTGACGACCGGGACAGGGACGACCGGCAGGTTTCGGCGGCCCGCTTCCAGCGCGTCGACGCGCCGGATGACCGTCATGAGTTCGTCGCCGGAGAAGGGTTTGGTGAGGAACTCCCTGGCCCCGGCCTGCATTGCGCGCCGCAAATAGTCGGTGTCGCCCTGAATCGAGAGCATAACGACGGCGGTGCCCGGTAGCTCCCGCGTGATGGCTTCGGCTGCGCTGATGCCGTCAATGTCGGGCAGGTTAATATCCATGAGCACGACATCGGGGCGCAGCTCGCGGGCGCGGGCGATCCCCTCTCGTCCACTGCCCACAGAACCGACCACTTGCATGTCGGTCTCAAACTGCAGGAGCTTTGCCAGATTGCTGCGCGTGTCGGCCACATCGTCGACGATCAGCAGGCTGATACGTCGTGTCTGCTGGGCCATGCCGTTCGCTCCTCATCCCCTCGTTGCCGGGAGCCGGTCACTTCGCCGGCTGGTTTGGCGCCACGAGATGGTAGCCGTACTGGGCCAGGAAGTAATTCAGATCAACCGGCTTCGTCGATGAGGTATCCGTGTCGTCGTAACGACGGAGTACCACATCTATGATGCTACCACTGTCTTTGGCATATTTCACGAGCAGCGCGTCCTGATGGGAGAGGAGTAGCGTCATCGTCGGCGCAGCGGCGTTAGAGACCGGCGCGGGGGCGCCTTTGGCAGCCGGCGCCTGGTCGGCCGCCGTGATGTTCTGCCCCATGGCGATGACCTTGACGTGCTGCAGCGTCGTCAGGCTGATCGTTTGTGTTCCGGCCAGGGGCGTTCCGGCTCCGCCGGAGGCGGACGTGTCGGCACTGGTGGAGGGCGCCTTGGCGGGACTGGGAGTCGGTGTCTTACCTGGTGTTGCCGACGCCGCGGCAGTTGCGTCGGCGGGGTTCAGCGTATCGGGCGCCTTGACGCTCACCAACATGTCGATGTAGTCGCCGGGTGAGATGGCGCCGCCGGCGGCGTTGACCGCCGAGATCGGTATGGAGAGCGCCACATCACCTGCTGGAATGTCGATGGACAGGCCGGTTTGACCAGCAGTCTGGTCGGTAGACAGGTTCGTGGCGAAGACCGGAGCGCCCTTCTCAATGGTACTGACGATGACGTGGTTGAGTGTCTGGGTGGGACTCGCCAGCGTGCCGCCCGGCACGATTTCCACTGGCCAGTTCGCCACAGCGAAAAGCGTCTTGCTATTGTCCGCTGTGATAAAGGTGCGGGGTGGAATCGCTTGCGCGGCCACCAGTACTTGCCGTGTCGGTACCGGTTTGGGCCGCGCGCCCTGGATTGTCGAGTACACCAGAACAGCGGAGATCACCGCCAGCACGACGCCCAACAACAAATAGACACGTCCCCTGGACATCAATTCTCTCCTCACCTGGCAGCGGGCACAGCAGGCCACACCCCTGAGATGACTGTACCGCCTGCACGTTGCTCATACCATGACACAAAGGTGGGGGCCTGAGTGGGCGTCATCTCCCCCTCCCCCATGCCCGCAATGTAGCGGCGTCGAGTGCGCCGAGGTGGGTCTGGCGGACGATGCCCTGGGCGTCGATGAGGAAGCTGGTTGGCAACCCTTGCACCCGGTAGCGCTGGGCGATGCTGCCGTCACCGTCGATGGCTAGCGGGTAGGTCACGCCGAGGCCGTGGGCGAATGTGCCGACAGTGTCGGGTTGTTCTTGTTCATCCAGGCCGAGCACTGCCCAGTTCTCGCCCTGGTCGGCGGCGAATTGCTGCAGGGCCGGCAGTTCCTGGCGGCAGGGGACGCACCAGGTTGCCCAGAAGTTGAGTAACAGCGGCTTACCGAGGTAGCCGGCCAGGGTGATTGGTGCGCCGGTCAGGCTGGTGACGGCGAAGGCAGGCGCTGGTTGACCGACGAGCGGCCCCCCGCTGATGCCGGCCACCAGGTCGTTGGTCTGGTGGCCGGCAAAGAAGCCTTCATAGACGCCGGCGCCGAGCAGGGCCAGTCCACAGACGCCGAATCCCAGCGCAGTGGCATACAACGCTCGCCGCGTTAGCCCCCCACCAGCCGGTACGTCCTGCGCCATTGCTCCCCCTACTCAGAGATGATAACGGGGGCCGGGGGAAAGGGGCCAGGGGCCGGGGGGGGAGACGTGAAGGAGATTAGAGCAAGAGAACAACGTTGTGTGGCTTGGAGTGTAGGGCCGCCGATCGCAATCGCGGCCCTACACCTCGCGGCGCATCGCATGCTTGCCAGCTCGACACAACTTTGCGGCGCACTCCCCGGCCCCCGGCCCCTGGCCCTTTCTGGGGTAGGTTTTTGTA
>DHIZ01000333.1:11772-30734 GCA_002404055.1 Chloroflexi bacterium UBA4733 | reverse complement strand
CCTTACGGCCGTAATTTGACAGGCAACCCTAAACCCATGGAAAGGAGAACAGGAACCGCCGGCACCTGCCATCGGTCTTGCCAACCGACCGCTAATCGGCAATTGTAGTTGTCGTCACCGGCAATTCTAGTTGACTTTCATCACATACCGCTGACATGCTCACCCGCATGCCATGCCACCAGGATCTCCTTGATATCTGCCACGTCCATCCTCCGTCGTGCCACGAACCACCTCCTTGCTCGGCAAGGATGATCCATGACACTCCAAGATCAGCGGACGCTTGGCAAATTCCCCTGAACACCAACTGGCAAATTCCGCTGAACAGAACTGCCCCTACGGTGGCAAATTACCTTGAACAGCGACACCGGTGAGCGGGCGATTTTATACTTCAGCCGTAACAATAAGGCATCGACAGGGATCACGCACGCGATAACCACCCGGCCGAGCAATTATTTATGAGGATTGTAGGAGACCCTTGCGCTGATCCAGAGGCATGAGCGAGGATAATGCGTGCTCATGATGACCGTCGAAGATACGAGGAGGTTATGGCCGTGACCCACACGCCCACGCCGACCACACGGGAGGCGCTCACCCCCGATGGGGTGCGCATCAGCTACGACGACCTCGGACAGGGCGAGCCGGCGCTGCTGCTGCTGCCCGGCTGGGCCCATAGCCGCCGCGTCTACGAGGAACTCGCCCCGCTGAGTGCCACGCACCGGCGCACGCTGGCGCTCGACTGGCGTGGTCACGGCCACTCGGGGCCGCCGCCCGTCGAATTCGGGCACGCCGACATGGTGGAGGACGCGCTGGCGGTGATCGAGGCGAGCGGCGCGCAGCAGGTCGTGCCGGTCGGGCAGGCGCACGGGAACTGGGTGATCGTCGAGCTGCGGCGCCGTCTGGGCGGGCGCGTCCCCAGACTGGTAGCGCTGAGCTGGCTGGTGCTCGGCATGCCGCCAGCCTTCAAGAGCGCACTGGAGGCCATGCAGGACCCGTGGCGCTGGGAGCAGGCCCGCGACGCGCTCTTCGCCATGTGGACGCAGGGCGTGGACAACCCCGCGGTGACCCGCCACGTGCGCGAGGATTTCGCCCAAAGCGGCTACCAGATGTGGGCGCGGGCCGGGCGCGAGGTCGTCGCGGCCTACGCCCAGTGGGGCAGCCCGCTCCAGGCGCTCGCGCGGCTGGAGCCACCGGCGCCCACGCTGCACCTGTACGCGCAGCCGACCGACCCCAGCTACCTGACGGCCCAGCAGGCGTTCGCCACCGAGCACCCGTGGTTCAGCATCCTGCGGCTGGAAGCGCGCAGCCACTTCCCCAGCATAGAGGTGCCGGAGGAGACCTCGGCGGCGATCGAGCGCTTCGTCGGGGGCTGACACCGAGAGTACCCCGACCAGCCTGAGTTTCGTCCAGAGCGTGGAACTGATCCGCGTTGCCATTGCGCTGGCCCCCGCAGGGGGACCGTTCCAACTGGTCGCTCCTACCGATCACGCCCGGCTGTATCAGCGACTCCTCCACGACATTGCCGCCTGCCGCCTGCCCCCGCGAGCACGACGGAACAATCCCCGCGTCGTCAAACGCAAAATGTCCAAGTTCGCCCTCAAACGGAGCAAGCCTGCCCCCCCCTCGCAGCAACTCGTCGCCTTTGAGACCACCATTCAGATCCTGCCGCAGCCCGCCCCCCACCACCAGATCCTCGACCAGCCACTTCCTCTCGACGCTGCGCTGGGCAACACACGGTTGGTTCCATGCCTTATCTGAACCGTATTGCTCCTAGATCGCGCCCACTACCGCCGTACCGGGGCAAAGATCGGTTGCCTCGTCACGCTTATCCTCATGAGCATCCCGATTGTATGGGGAGTCATCGACTTCTTCTTTCAGTCGGATGCGACCAAAACCGCAGAGATCATATTCTCGCCCTTGTATATCCTCTTCTTCGTCCTCGAGCTCGTCATCGCCCTACCGGTTGGGTTGATCCTGATGGGGGCCGGTTGGATTATTGGTCTGATGATCTGGCAGATGAAGGCCAGGGGATAGTCACAGCAAGGCATTGGCGGAGCAGCGAGTTGGGATGTTGCTGCTGAAGCTGTTCCACCGTCGCTGGGCGCGTGACGATGGCAGAATGGCGCGGCAGCGGAGGAAAACGATCACCTGTCGATCCGGGAGCGCCGCCACGCTGCCTCAGCGCTGGCGGGGGCGATAGGTGAGCGCCTCGGCCACGTGCGGAGTGTCGATCTCGTCGCTGCCGGCCAGGTCGGCGATGGTGCGGGCGAGCTTGAGCACGCGGTGGTAGGCGCGGGCGGAGAGGCTCAGCCGCGTTGCCGCCGTGCGCAGCAGACTCTGCGCCGCCGGACCGGGCCGGCAGAAACGGCGGATGTCGCCGGGCCCCATCTCGGCGTTACAGGTGAGGCTGGTCTGCTCGAAGCGTTGCCCACCGCGTTGCCGGGCGACAGTCACACGCTGGCGCACCGCCATCGAGGCTTCGGCGGGCCGCACATCCGCCAGCTTCTCCAGGTCCACCCGCGGCACTTCCACGTGCAGGTCGATCCGGTCGAGCAACGGCCCGGAGAGGCGCGCCTGGTAGCGGGCGATCATGGTGGTCGTGCAGGTACACTCGCGCGCCGGATCTCCGGCGTGACCACAGGGGCACGGGTTCATCGCGCCCACCAGCAGGACGCGAGCCGGGTAGGTCACGGCCCCCATAGCCCGGCTGATGGTGACATTGCCGTCCTCCAGTGGCTGGCGCAGCACGTTCAGACCGGCCGCGCCGAACTCCGGCAGCTCGTCCAAGAACAGCACGCCGCGATGGGCAAGGCTCAGTTCGCCCGGTCGGGGGAAGCGCCCGCCGCCGACCAACCCGGCGTGACTGACCGTGTGGTGCGGGGCCCGAAAGGGCCGCTGCTGCACTAGCGGCAACTCCGGTGGCAACAGCCCGGCCACGCTGTAGATGGTGGTCACCTCCAACGCTTCCTGCGGCGACAGCGGCGGCAGGATGCCGGGCAAGCAGCGCGCCAGCAAGGTCTTGCCGGTGCCGGGCGGGCCGGTCATCAGTACGTTATGTCCACCGGAGGCGGCGATCTCCAGCGCCCGCTTGACGTGCTCCTGTCCCTTCACCTCCTGAAAGTCGGGCCCGGCCACATCGTCTTGCAGGGTGGCAAAACGCCCTGGATCGGGAAGATAGGGCGCAATCGCCCGCTCGCCCCGTAAGTGCAAGATCAGGTCGGCCAGCGAGCGGACCGGCACCACCTCCATGCCTTCCACGAGCGAGGCTTCCATGGCGTCGATCGCCGGCACGTAGACGACGTGCAGACCGTGGCTACGGGCGACGGCCACCATCGGCAGGATGCCGGCGGTGTGGCGGAGCGTCCCCTCCAGCGACAGTTCGCCCAGAAAAACGGTGGGACCGGTCTCCGGCGGAATCTGGCCGGAGGCGGCCAGGATGCCGACAGCGATCGGCAGGTCGTAGCTGGCGCCCTCTTTCCGCACTTCAGCGGGAGCCAGGTTGATCGTGATGCGGTGCAGTGGAAAGGTAGCCCCGCTGTTGCGGATGGCGGCGCGCACCCGCTCCCGCGCCTCCTGCACGGCGGCGTCCGGCAAGCCCACCATGTCCATGCGGAAGAGGCCCTGGGCAATGTCCACCTCGACTTCGACCAGGTTGCCGTCCAGGCCCAGCAGGGCACAGGTCAACACACGCGCAAGCGCCAGGGCTATCTCCTTCTCCGACGCCGCCTAGTATGGGGCAAGCGGGTGGAGGATGCAAGTGGCAGTAGCACCGAGGGGGAATAGCATGTCGCAGACCGTGCTCATCGGCATCATCGCTGTATGGTTTGTCTTCTTCCCTGCACGTCGGTTGCACTGATACCAACGTATTGACTAGGTTGCAACGACCTGGTAGAGTATCGCTGTGGCTGGGTGAGCCGGCCACCCGCGATGCATTGTGGTCTCGCGGGGGAGTCACGCTGTCGTGAAACGCGCCAATAGCGAAGGAGATGCCGTGTCTATGCCCAAATCCTCACCTCTCGGCCGCCCAACCACCCGTCGTTCGCTGCTGGTCGCCGGCGCTGGCGTGCTGGCGGTCGGCTTGCTCAGCGCTTGTGGCGGCGCGGCGACGGTCGCCGCAACGTCCGCGACGACGGTTGGCGCCCAGCCGCTGAGCAGCCTGGCCAGCACGGCCGCCTCGACCGCGACGGTGGCTTCCACCAGCGTAGTGGCGACCACGGCGGCCGCTACCGCCAGTGCCTCGACGGCGACGGCAACGACATCTGCCGCCAGCCCAACTGCGGCCGCAAAGAGTGTGGCGGCAGGGACGATCCAGGTCCAGATGCTGGCCCAGGTCGGTGAAGCCTATCCCGACCTGCTCAAGCTGGTGCAGCAGCAGTTGCCGAAGATCAGCGTCGAGTTTGTCCAGGCCAGCGACTTCATGAATAAGGCGCTGGCCGTTGCCGCCGCCGGTACGCCGCCGGACTTCAGCCAGGGCAACGCTCGCTACGTGCCGGGGATGGTCGAAGGCAAGCTCCTGCAAGATCTCGGCCCGCTCGTCAGTCGCGGCAGTTTTGATGTCAAAGACGACGCCAAGCCGGTGCTGACGGACCTCAGTTGGAAAGGCAAACTGTACGGCCTGCCGATGGACCTTGGCTTCGCCTACATTGCCTACAACAAGGACCTCTTTAAGCAGGCTGGACAGACCGATCCCGGCACACTCTGGGACGGTGGGAAGTGGACCTGGGATGCCTTCGTGTCGGCAGCGCAGGCGCTCACGTCCCATCAGGGCAGCGGCGCCGGCGTGAACGGCTTCCAGGTCAATAATTGGGAGGGTGATTACCTGTCCTTTGTCCGGTCACTGGGTGGTGATGTCCTCAATGCGGATCGGACAAAGTTCGTCCTTGATAGCGATGCCGGGATCGCCGCATTGACCGATTGGGCCAGCCTGGTCACCAAGTACAAGGTGTCGCCGCCGCCAGCGGACGGTAACGCCCCCTTTGAAAAAGTGCTCGTGGCGATGGCCAGCTCCAACCCCGCCGTCATCGTTCCCTTCCGCAAGGCGCAGCCGACGATGGCCTGGGATCTCGTGCCGTATCCGACCCTGCCTGGCGGGACAACGACCCCCGTGCTGTTCTCCAACGGCTATTCGCTCTGGGCCGGCGCTAGGCAGCAACAGAGCGCGATCGACGTCATGGTGGCGCTAACCACCCCGGCAATGATGCTGGAGTGGGCGAAGCGGACCGGGCGCACCCCGACGCGCAGCAGCCTGACGGCGGACTATGCCAGGATCCTGAATATTCCGGCTGATCCGCCGCCCAGCTTCATCAAGGTGGCCACCTATTTGGCGGACAAGATCGAGGGGTTGCCGCTCACGCCGAACTATGTCGACTGGCAGAAGATCCTCACCACCCAGGTCCTCACGCCGGTCACCAAAGGGCAGGTGTCGGCGGCCGACGCCGTGCGCAACGCCGCCCCGGCGATCAACGCCTTGCTCGCCAAAGCCTAGCGTCGCGCGGGACGGCGGTCGCCCAACGCCTGCGAGATGTTTGTCGCCGTGGCGCACAGGAGTTGAGCCATCGTATCCACGCGTTCCAGCGTGATGTGGCTGGCCGGGCCGGCCACGCCGAGGGCGGCGACGACAGCGCCGCTGGCATCGCGCAGCGGGGCGGCGAGGCAGCGCAGGCCACTGGAGAACTCTTCATCGTCCAGGGCCCAGCCGCGAGCGGCTACCTGGCTGAGGTGGCGGACCAGGTCAGCACGGTCGGTGATCGTGCGGGGCGTGAAGCGGGCCAGGCCGCGGCGGGCGATTGCCTGGTCCAGCAGCACCTCATCCCCGACCGCGGCGAGGAGCACCTTCCCCAGGGCGCTGCAATGGACGGGCATGCGCGTGCCGACGCCATGGTCGACGCTCAAGACACCCGGTGCGGCGGCGCGGGCCAGGAAGAGCACCTCGCCTTCGGAGAGGACGGCCAGGGAGGTGGCTTCCTCCGTGTCGTCCCGCAGGGCTTCTAGATAGGGTCGAGCGATGTCGGTCAGGTCGACGCTGCGCGCCGCCACGGTGCCCAACGCGACCAGGCGCAGCCCGAGCATGTAGCGCTGACTGTGCGGGTTGAGGCGCACGAAGCCACGGGCGGACATGGTGGCCAGCAGACGGTGCGCCGTGCTCTTGTCCACGCCGAGGCGCCGGCCGAGCTCGGTCACGCCGAGGCCGCCGGGCGCATCCGCCAGGGCCTCTAACGCCAGCAGCACACGATCCGCCACTTGCCCGCGATGCAGGCCACCCTCCGCGCGTTCCGGGCGCGCTTCCCGGTGAATACCCGCATCGACGCGCCGTCCCGCGCCCAACGTCTTCAGTGTTGCCATGTCACTCCGCTCACGCCCGGCCACCTGCGGAACAACCCGTTGCGCTGGTGTCTTCACTATTTACGCAGCACAGTATAGCAGACAACGCAGACAGGCATTCGGAATGGAACGCCGGAAATCCCCTTTGCTCGCACGCATCCGGGCATTTTACGTTGCCATCAAGGA
Organism: Chloroflexi bacterium UBA4733; assembly: GCA_002404055.1. The sequence goes on along the minus strand of DHIZ01000333.1, from coordinate 24,230 downwards.
AACTGGTTGACGATTTCGCCCCTGGGTGGTATGCTCGCGGCCGGAGGCGAGTTACATACAGGCGGAGGACGCACATGCAACGGGTCGGCTTGATCGGGTGCGGGGGCATCGTGCAGCGGACGCACGCTGTCGGCTACCGTGCGTTGCGGGGACACGTGGAAATCGCGGCGTTGGCCGATGTCTCTGATGGCAACCGGACGAAGGCGGGCGAGCAGTTCGGCGTACGCGAGACGCAACGTTACGCCGACTACCGTGACCTCCTCGCGCACGCTCCTATTGACACTGTGGTCATTGCCACGCCCCACGCCTTCCACGCCGAGCAGGCCATCGCCGCAGCAGCGGCGGGCAAGGCCATCATCACCGAAAAGCCAATGGCCGTCACACTGGAAGACGCCGATCGCATTCTGGCCGCCGTGGCAACGCATCAGGTGGCCTACACCGTCGTCCACAACCTGCTCTTCGCGCCGGCCGTTATCGAGGCACAGCGCCTGCTGGCGGAGGGCAGCCTGGGACCACCGCTGCTGGGCCGCGGCGAGATTCTGGGCAACAAGAACGAGCAGACGACGACCGGGGACCGTGATTGGCGGGCTTCCCGACAGATGGGCGGCGGCGCCCTGATCGATAGTTCGTATCACGAGATCTACACGGTGGAGGCGCTCATGGGGTCGCCGGTGCAATACGTCCAGGCGCGCGTCGCCACCCTGAAGTTCGCCATTGACGTGGACGACACGGCACTCATGACCTTCGAGCATGCCAGTGGCGCCGCCTCCAACGTGCTGGCATCCTGGTGCGCCCGGTCACCCGCGCTGCGTGGTCGCTGGGTCAGCGTCAGCACGACCAAAGGCGGCATCCGCATCGTCTACAGTGACCCCGTGCCGCTGGCCTGCTGGCGCGACGCCCCAGCCGGCAGCGGCCGTTGGGAGGACATCGCCTCCGGCGATAGTCCCGCCGCGACGCCGATTCCCGACGACGTGACCGGCCACGCCGCCTACCTGCGCGCCGCCTTCGCGGCGCTTGAATCTGGCGAAGCGATGCCGGTGAGCGGCGCGCAGGCCCGCCACAACCTGGCGATCGTCGAGGCGGCGCGCCAGGCGAGCGCCAGCCGCCGGGCGGTGGAGGTGGCCACGCTATGACGAGCAGCACCAGTGCAGATCGAGTGGGACTGCGGCCCTACATTGATGGCCACAGCCACATTGGCGACACCATCAACCGGGTGCCGCCGTGCGGCCAGACGCCGGAGAAGTTCCTCGGGCGCATGGCCGAAAGCGGCATCATCGCGGCGCTCTTCTGTCCGGCCGGCGGCGGGCCGCAGGCGCGCGGTGTGCTGGATACGCGCGACCAGCATACCGTTATCGCCACTGCCTGCCGGCGTTACCCCCGCCGTTTTCCCATCGGCCTTGCCATCTTTGAGATGCGCCAGCAACAGGCCGGCGTGGACGAGATCGCGCGTGCCATGGATGAGGATGGGCTGCTGGGTTTCATGTGCCACCCGAGCTTTTCCGCCCATTCGCTGGGACCGGAGTTGGAGCCAGCCCTGGACGTTGTGGACGCCCGTGGCGGCATCGCCCTGTTGCACGCCATGGGCGGCCCCACCGAGGCCCAGATTGCCGCGCATGCCCGGCAGTTTCGCCGGACGACCTTCATTGCCGTCCACGTCTCGATGCGCGCCGAGCAGCACCGCACCGCTATCCAGGCGCTGGCCGGCCTGGAGAATGTCTGGTTCGATTTCGCCCAGCACCCGGCCAGCGCAGACACCTCCTGGGATATCGCCGATCTGGTGCGTGGCTTCGGCCCGGAACGGCTGCTGTTCGGCAGCGACAGCCCGTATTACGACCACCGCTTGCTCCAGCGGCAGATCGAGGCAGCGCCGTTGGATGACGCCATAAAGGACCGCATCGCCTGGCGGAACGCCGCCGACTTGATCGAACGTTTCCGGCCCGATTGGCGACCCGATTTCGAACTGCCGGCCGTCCCGGCGGAGTTCGTCGGGACAGACCTCTGGGAAGAACTCCCCGGCAAGCCAGGCCGCTTGCGCTAAGCGTGTCCCATGCGTTTTACCAATAGGCGTGGAGAGGTAGGTTCTGGATGCGGTTCGGACTCATCGGCAGCGGCGGCCACTGGCAAGAATACCCGCGTATGCTGGACGAGACGCCGCACGCTCGCGTGGTTGCGGTGGCCGGTGCGGATCCGGGTGCGGATCTCACGGCGTTCGACAGCGCTTCCGGCGTCAGTGCCGACACGACACGGTACGACGATTACCGCGAACTCCTGGCTTCGGCACGTCTCGACGCCGTTCAGGTCTGCGTCCGACCACACCGCATGGCAGCCGTTGCGGCGGATTGCCTGCGAGCAGGTGTACCGGCGATGCTGGATAAGCCGATCGCCATGGACGAGCAACAGTTGCAGGCGCTGTGGCGGACCCAGCGTGAGACCGACATCTTCCTGGCAGCGACGCATATGTACCGCCGGATGCCCAACTTTGCTCTGGCGCGTGAGCTTGTCCGGGCGGGACGCTTCGGGGAGGTTGTCGCCGGTCACTGTCAGATTTCCTTTCGCTGGGGCGCGTCCCGGCCCGATTGGTATCGTACACGCGAAACCTTTCCCGGCACATTTGCCTTTATCGGCATCCATGCGGTGGACACCGTGTACCGTCTCTTCGGCGATTGCTTCCGCAGCGTCCTGGGTCAGCAGTCGACGCTACCCCACCCGGACTATCCGGCGGCCGCCAGCCTGAGCCACGCGACGGTGACGCTCGACAACGGCGCTGTGCTGGCGCTGTCGGCCGACTTCCTACGGCCGCAAGGGGCGCGCTCCCACGGCGATATCCGGCTGCACCTCGCCGGCACGGCGGCGACGCTGGATGCCACGGATCAGGATGAGCAGGCGCTGGCGTGGGTGGATGCCACTGCCGACACGACACTGGCAGCGCCGGCGATCCCGTACTGGTACACCACCTTCGCCCAACACGTGTTGGGTCGCGGCGCGCCATTCATGACAACGGCTGAGACGTTTCGGATCACGGACCTGACGCTGCGTATCCAGCGCGCCATTGATAGCGGCGAGTCGGTGGATCTGCGAGCCGCCGCTCCGGCAACAGGCCCGTCGCGAGCATCGCGGCGCTGAAGCGCGTGCGGATGCGGTGATGGTACAACGCCAAATTTGGAGGAAAGATGCGAAGGTTTGCCGGATTGAAAGGCCCCTACCGACTGGCGATGGGCGTGAAGGAAAGCCGTCGGCGACTCCACCGGCTGCTCTACACGGAGCGCTGCCTCGTACACGCGGCGGCCGGCTGGTTCGTCGCCGCCCGTGATTGGGAGACAAAGCAGGCGCTGGCCCGACACCTCTGGGAAGACGCCGAGCACATGTGGAGCATATATGAACGTTGCCTCCAGTTGCGCGGCAGCGGCGCCGCACTGGCGAAGGCTCCGGACGCGCGGCGTCGCCGACCAGCCCACTGTGCGGTTGCTGCGCCAGATACTTCGAGAAGAGGAAGAGCAAGTCGGACTGGTCGATGCGGGGCTGAGCGCGGCGGGTGTGAGCGAAGGGCAGCCGCCAGCGGTCGCCAACTGGTGCGAGCACGTGCGGCAATGGCTGGCATGCTGCGGGGGCCTAATGGGCGACGCTTCGCCGGTCGCTCCGGAACCGGCAAGCCGGTTCGCCGGGAGATTCACGCTCCCCTTGCGCCCTGGCCGCGACGCTCGCTTCACTGGCGTGTTGGAGCATAAGGGTACGCCGGGAGAGTTGGAGCACATGCCACAACTGACGCGCATGCAACGAGTCCGCCTGTTCGAGATGGCGGCGGCGGAGGTTCCAGCCGGTGTCCTCTTCCAGTGCTCCACCATGCCGCTGGAGTTTTACCGCGATGCCGCCCGGCAGGTCTGGGACGAAGTGCGCCACTCCATGTTTGGCCAGGCGGCGATTGAGGCCGAAGGTGGTTCCCTGGGCACATACCCGGCCTTTGTTGGTGACTACACCTTTACTCGGCCGTTGTCTCCGGCTGATCGCTATGTCTGGCTGACCATCGGTCTAGAGAACCGCTTCATGAAATACCCGCCCGGCAAGCGGAGCGAGTACGAGTTTTGCCGTGACCAGGCAAAGGATCCGCGCATGACGATGTTCCAGGACTACGACTGGGCCGATGAAGTGGTACACGCCCAGATGGGTCGGCGCTGGGCGCCGGTTCTCATGGGCGACCATGCCACGCTGCGCCAAGCGCAGGAGCGCGGCGATGCGCTCGTAGCAGAATTCTGGCCCTGGATCAAACAGCAAGCAGAAGCAGACGCCCCTCCGCCGGATGCATCAGGTTAGCCGGGAGCCACCCGGCCTGGGGACATGTTGCGGTGGGGACCGCCGTGCTACCACCCTGTGAAATCTGGTCACCGTTGTGGCCGCAGCACCAGGAGATGGACATCGCCAACGCCCGAAGCAACCGCTGTCGGCCCTCCCCCCACGATGCGCTGGCCGCTGGAACCGCGCCTGGCGTACCCGGTCATCACTGAAGTGGCGCCCGCCCCCGATGGTCGCCACGTGGTGTATACAGTGCGAGAGCCGCTCCTGACGGCGGAGAAGAGCGAGTTTCTCACCCACCATCTACCTGGCCACGGGCGGCGGCGACCCGGTCTGGTCGCCCGATGGGCGGTGTATCGCACTCCTATGGGCTGCGCCCCCGCGGTCGAACCCCTGCCGTAACATCCTTCCTCCCAATCTTTCGATTGGGTGCTACCACGGCAGCTGCCTGCTGTACCAGTTTTATCCCGGCATACCCTCCCAAACTGTCCAGTTCATGATCGGATTTTACACCTGCCGCCTGGCACGCGTCGCACCCACTGTTGTGCGGAACGGCGCTTATTCTGCCGCCCGATAGTAGTTGCGGACGGCGCGAGCGTACGTCCGCGCGGCTTCGAGGCTGCATTCGCTGTGGATGTTGGTGGACAGCGTGCGCTCCTCGTCGCGCGCCTGAATCGCGACTTCGACGCCGACCGCCGCTTGCCTGAGCGGCACCGATCTAATCCAAAGCGGCATCGGCAGTTCCGCGTTGAGGCAAATCCGCGCTGCGCCATACCGTCGCTTGATCACGTGCATGACGGCCAGCACGGTGGCCGCTGGGTACTTGACTTCGCTGGTGACCGCCCACCAGCCCTCCTCAATATACTGAAGCCGATCCGTCTGGAAGCGGACGTTGCGCAGCGACGGCCACTCCAGGAACCAATCAGCTTTGCTGCCGGTGCGCGTCACCTCGATAACGTGCTGCGGCAGAAAATCGGCGATGTCCACTTCCTTAAAGCCATCCAAACTCTCTCGCATTTTGCGTGGGATGGCCGTCCGGTAGAGGCCGATGGTGTGGTCCTCACTGAGCGCCTCTGCAGGAATCGTGCTTCCATCCGCAAGCGTCGTGACGATGCTAAAGGTGTGCGGTAGCAACGTGCTGACTTCGGCCGCAACGGCTTCGATCTCAGCAATGGGGTCGGTGTCGATGGTCATCGGTCTCCTCTCGGCATGCATGCCGTTGGCGTCCTTATGTGGCACCGGCCAGGATCGCACTCATCTGCTGCGTCGCATTCGTCATGGCGGTCTTCACCGAGCCGGGTTGCTTGCCGTAGATCTCGCCCAGCGCCGTGCCCATCACTTTCGAACATTGCCCATAGGTGGGCCAATACTCAAAGTTGACGGCGAGCTGGCCGTACAAGGTATTGATCATGAAGTCGCGGAACTGAACCGCCTGATCTTTCGGCAAGAAGCTCAAGTACTCCGCCCACAGCGTCTGGTCCTTCATGGGCAGGGGCTGGCCCTTGCCGACAGCCGTCCATTCCTTCCAGCCTTGCAGCCCGCCGGTCCACTCTGCCAGCACCCAGGCATCGTCTGGATGACTGTTCGTCTTGGCGATCGACCAGAGATGCCCCTGGCTGAAGTGCTGCTGGCCCTGCGGCCCTTTCGGCAGCGTGTGCCAGGTCCAGTTGAAGGGCGTGGCGCCGGGCCGGCAAGGCGCTCCCTGCCGGCCCGCCCACTAAGACATGGTTCAGGCTCCAGAGGGGGCCGGCTTGACAGTCTGAACGGTCCACACTCGTCACCACCAGAGGGATTATGCGTTAGAGAGTCGCCACATTGTAAAGTGCGATTGAACCATGTCTAAGGAGGGTGGCAACGGCAGCGACACGACGGCGCCGCTGGCGGAAGCCTGATAGATGGCGAGCACGGTCTCCACGGCGATGGCGCCATCCTCCCCTGTGACTGCCGGCGGGCGGGCTTCGCGGATCGCGGCGACGAACTCGGCAATCTCTCCCTCATGGCCGCTGCGTGTGCGGGCCACGGGTACCTCTTCCCAGGCCGTCGCGTCGGCTCGCGCGATCTGGACGTCCCCCCAGGAGTGGACGCGGATGACGCCGCGCGTACCGATAATGTCGGTCACGCTCGTCGAGGCGGGACGGGCGATGGCGCGGCTCTGTGTGATCGTGGCCTGGGCGCCGTTGGTGTAGGTGAGGAGCGCCTGCCCCGTATCTTCGCCCTCCGAGACGTGCAGGCGGTTGGTGACGCGGGCGGCGACCCAGGCCACCTCGGCGCCCAGCCACCAGCGCAGTCGATCGACGGCGTGGACGCCGTTGTCCAGGAAGACGCCCCCGCCGGCCAGGGCAAGCGTGCCACGCCAGCCGAGTCCTGCGGTTGGCGCCGTGGCCAGAATCGTGTCCTGGGCCATGACGAGGTCGCCGATGGCGTCCCCGTCCAGCAGCGCTTTCACCTGCATGTTCTCTTGCATGAAGCGGTGCGTCTGGCCCGTCATCAGGAGCACGCCGGCGGCGCGGGCCGCGTCAACAATGGCGGTGCAGTCGGCAAGGGTCGTCGCCAGCGGTTTCTCGCACAGAATGTGCTTGCCGGCGCGGGCCGCCGCTTCGCAGGCGGCCCGATGCAGCGTATGCGGCAGGCAGACGCTCACCGCGTCGACGCGGTCGAGCAGTTCCTGGTAGTCGGTCACGTGCTGCGTGCCGAACTCGGCCGCGAAGGCTTCGCCGCGCGCCCGGTCAATCTCCGCCACTCCTGCTATCTCGACATCCGGCGCCTTCCGGTAGGAAGCTGCATGCACCTTCCCCATGCCTCCGGCGCCAATGATGCCAACCCTCAGCTTCGCCACCGTGCTTCCTTTCCACTCGACAGTTCCTTGCTGTTCACGGGCAGGCGTCTCTCCTTTCGCCGGAGCGAGATCGCCCGCCTCAGATCAGCACTGGATCCCTATTCCCTATGGTACTCATGCGTGGACGTTCTTTGCTCTTATGGGCCGGCCGTCGGTGTCGCCCACGCGCGGCCGTCCTTCACGTCTTGCACCCCACGCTCGACGGCAGGTGCTACTATCCGACCTGCCGCGTTGCCAATACGGCCGCATCGTCAGGAGATGGACACCGCCCATGCCCGAAGAGACCGCTACTCCCGTAATGCCCACGAAGCGCTGGCTGCTCGAGCCGCGCCTCGCTTACCCGGTTATTCCGGAAGTGACGCCATCGCCGGATGGCCGCCACGTCGTGTACACGGTGCGCGAGCCGCTCCTGACGGCTGAGAAGAGCGAGTTTCTCACCCACCTCTACCTGGCTGCCCGCGATGGCGGCGAACCGGTACAACTGACCTACGGCGACAGCAGCGACAGCAATCCGGCCTGGTCGCCCGATGGCCGGTATATCGCCTTCCTGAGTAAACGCTCGGGCAAGAGCAATATCTATGTCCTGCGCATGGCCGGCGGTGAAGCCTGGCCGCTCACTCGCTATGAAAAAACGGATGTGACAGGGCTGCGCTGGTCTCCCGACGGGACACGCCTTGCCTTCCAGATGAAGGAGCCGCCGAGCGAGGAAAAAGAGAAGCAGCAGAAGGCCAGGGACGACGCCAAACAGTTCGGGGTCGATTTCGACTTCACGCAGCTCTTCACTGCGCCATTTGCTATCGGACCGCGCACGGTGCCGGAAGCGACACAACTCACGCGCGGGCGGTTGCATGTCATGGATTTTGACTGGTCGCCGGACGGCGCGCTGATCGCCTTCACCCACCAGCCAACGCCGGATGCCGACACCTGGCCGGAGACGCGGCTGGCCATCATTCCCACCAACGACAGCGCGGACTCGCCAACCGACGTTGCGCACGTCGCAGTCGACGGTGCATGCCCGAGCTTCTCGCCGGACGGCAGTTGGCTGGCCTGCGCGACAGCAGAGCAACCGCCTCGCTGGGCCGGCGCCGCCCAGGTCGCCCTGTATCCACGCTCTAGAGAAGGAGCCGACCCTGACCGGCGCCCCGTGACCTCCCTCGCCACGACGCCGGACAGTCGCCCCCACCTGCTGGGCTGGGCCGCCGATGGCCTGGCAGTGTATGTCCTGGAGGCCAGCGGCACGGCGAGCCAGATCCTGACGGCGCCGTGCGATGGTTCTCCGGCCCGGTCGCTCAGCGGTGTCGCGCTGCACCTGTCGGCCGCAGCCGCCAACCGCCAGGGCCAACTCGCATTCATCGGCCAGGACCTGCATCAGGCGCAGGCGGTCTACCTGCTCGACGCCGGCAGCGGCGAGACCGCGAAGGTTGCTCAGCCGCCGTTGCCGGCGGACTGGCCGCAGACCACCATGCCGCGCGCTGAGGTCATCCGTTGGCAAGCCCCCGATGGCATGCAGATTGAAGGCATCCTCATTTACCCGCTCGATTATGAGCCGGGACGGCGCTACCCGCTGATCCTCCACGTCCACGGCGGCCCGGCGGGCGTTTTCGGGCGCACCTTCCTGGGGTCGCCGGGCGGTCAGGTGGATGCGCTGGGGCTGGCCGAGCGCGGCTACGCCATCCTGCGCGCCAACCCGCGTGGTTCCGGCGGCTACGGCAAGGCGTTCCGTCACGCCAACCAGGGCGATTGGGGCGGCGGCGACTACCGCGACCTCATGGCCGGCGTCGACCATCTCATCGCGCAAGGGCTGGCTGACCCGGATCGCCTCGGCGTGGCCGGTTGGAGCTACGGCGGCTTTATGACAAGCTGGATCATCACCCAGACCCGCCGCTTCCAGGCTGCCTGCATCGGCGCGCCCGTCACCGACCCGGTCAGCTTCAACGGCGCCAGCGATATCCCCGGTTTCATCCCCGATTACTTCGGCGCCGAGTCCTGGGATGACCACGGCGCCTACGAGCGCCAGAGCCCGCTGCACCACGTCAAAGGCGTCACCACGCCTGCCTTGATCCAACACGGCGCCGACGATGTGCGCGTCCCGCTGGGGCAAGGCCGCGAGTTCTACAACGCGCTCAAGCGACAAGGCGTACCCGTAGAACTGGTGATTTACCCCCGCCAGGGCCACGGCATCGGCGAACCGCGCCTGATGCTGGACGTGACCCGGCGCGCCACCGCCTGGCTGGAGCGCTGGATCCCCGGCGGCCCGCGCTGAGCCACCGATTTGGGCGAAGGATTCGGCAGGAGGACGCGACCGGAGGCTCCGCCCGCCCGGCGACTAAAGTCGCGGGCTAACTCTGCCAAGCCGCCCTTCGGCGGCTCAAGGAGTCCGCGCAGGCGGACTTTGCATCTTGTAGACCGCGACTTCAGTCGCCGGGAACTTCTTACCAGGCTCGCTGCGCCGACAAGTTGAGCAGCGGCTGCAACTGCCTGGCGGCGGCCTGGACAGCGGCGGCCTCCACACCGTACGCTTCGGCCGTGTCTGGCCGGGAGCGCCGGTAACCGGCGCGCTGGCCTACAAGGTTCACGAGGGCCGCCGCCAGCACGCGCGGCGGCAAGGCGAGTGGCGCCGCCTGCTGCTGAATCCGCCACCAGGCAGCCAGGACGCGCACGACCAGGGGCAGGCCGACCGTCGGGAGATCGACTTTCCACACCGCCGCCGCTACCAGGTCCAGCAAGATCTGCGGGCGCGGCGCCGCGGCCCGGAGGTGGGGAGCGGCCAGCGATCGAATGTAGGACATCGACGGTATCCGGTCATCGGTAACCCGCGAAAACGGCAACACTTCAAAGACCAGCGGGTGGCGCCCGCCAAGACGCCAACGCACGCTGTAGGGGTACGCCAGATCGTCGTCGATCGCCAGTTCGCCAAAGGTAGCGGTGTTCAACGAGCGATCGGGTTGGGCCGTGAGCATGCTGAGGCGAAGCGGGACCCGGCCGGGCGGCAGGCCAACGGCATGGAGCGGCCCGGCGGGGCCGTAGAGGCGATAGAGCGCCGCCAGCGGCGAGTGCGGTTCGACCTGCCGGCGCGGTAAAGCGATATCGCCGCTGGCCGAACCCCATAACTCCTGGGCCAACTGCTGGCCGAGTTTGGGCGCTCGTTCCCATTCCCGCTGATAGCGGGCGGCCGCATCCTCCGGCCGCTCGACAGGCGGGGCAGGCGCGACCGGCGCAGGCGCGTGCTGCGGTGCCGGCTTCGGCGCCGAAGCGGCCCTGGCGTGGGGCGCCGGTGGCGGGGAGACCTTTTTCACCGGAGCAGGGGCGGTTTTCGCTGTCGGCGCCGGCTCTTTTGCCGGGGATGGTGAGGCGGGTTGGGCCGGCGCGGCCAGGCACTCCTTGCAGCCAAGGTACTCCCGCCCGGCGACGAGCGAGGCCGCCGACCGGCAGTGCGGGCAGCGCACTGCAGCAAACCGATCCCCTTGTGACAGCCATGTCAGCGCCAGCGGGTAACGGCGCTCGCCCCGCCGCACATGCACCGGGAGCAACAGGGCGGGGACCAGGATGAGATGGAGGCGGAACGGCCGGACCTCGTGGCGCGGGCGATACTTTTCCGCAATCTCCTGCAAGCGCCGGCCTCGCTCGGCTTGCGTCGCCTCCGCCTGGGCCTCGAACAGCTCTTGCCGCTCCGGCGGGGCAGCGCCACGCCGCTGGGCAATCGACTGGAGAACGCCCTCATAGTAGGCGCCGGCGCGCGCCGCCTCCTCCTGGACCACGCCCTGGATCTGGCGCTGCAGCACCTGCTCGCGGGCGGCGGCGCGCTGCTCAATCTGGCGGTGGGCTTCACTCAGGGCGAGGCCGATATCCGGTAGCAATGTCGGGTGGCCGGTGTCGGGCGTCGCCAGGTCCGCCAGGCGCCCCACTCCGGCCGCCGGCAACCCGGTGCGGGCATCCAGCCAGAGCTCCTCGCGCTCCTGGAAGCGCTCGTCGACGGTGTAGGTGACCAGCGCGCCGATGTTGAGGAGCGGCAGGTACACCCCCTCCGGCTCGCCCGCAAGATCGACGCGGCCATGCTCGACGGGGAACTGGTCGCGCGCGTGTTGCAGCAAGGCGTCCGGCGACGGTCGGGGCCGGCGTGGCCAGGGAATGAAACCGGTACCGGCGTCGCCGCGTTCCAGAACCTGCGCCGCCGCCTGCTCCAGGAGCGGGTGGCCGGGAATGAGCAGTAGCGCCCCGTCCTCCGCCGCCACTTCCGGGTCGGCGGTGACGGCGACCTCCTCCGACAGATGGAAGGTCTGCTGCATGGCCGGCGGCAGGAGCAGTAGCGCCCTGGCGCCATCATCCTCGCTCAAGGCGCCGTTGCGCGCCGAGTAGTGCAGCCAGAACTGCAGCCCTGCTTCCTGGCTCACGCGCTTTCCTCTTCGGGCGCCGGTACCAGTTGATCCACCCGCGCCCGATCCTCCAGGTAGTCGCGCCGGGACCGGGTCAACTGCTCGCCCAGGTCGTCCAAACGCGTCACGAATTCCTGGTCGTTCAGGCTGCTCACGTAGGCCTGGAACACGAAGGACTCGAAATCGAAATCGTCGTCGATGCGGCCCAGGATCATGTCCAGTTCGCCGATGACCAGTTCGAACAGGTTGACTTTGGCCTCCAGCACGCGCAGGATGTGGTCTTCCACCGTGTCGCGGGTCACCAGGTTGGTGAGCAGGACGTCGTGCTCCTGGCCGATGCGGTGGATGCGCCCGAGGCGTTGCTCGATCTGCATCGGGTTCCAGGGCAGGTCGTAGTTGATCATGACGTGGCAAAACTGCAGGTTGCGGCCCTCGCCCGCCGCCTCGGTCGTCAAGAGGACCGGCAGGTCGCCACGGAAGGCAGCGATGGCGGCGTCCTTCTCCCGCCGGCTCAGGCTGCCATGGTAGACGGCGGCGGGGAGACCGTCGGCGGCTGCCAGTTCAGCGAGGTAGCTCAGCGTCTCGCGGAAGGCCGTGAACACTACCACTTTTTCCCCTTTGGCATGGTGACGCCGGAGCAGTTCCACCAGCGTCCGCGCCTTGTTGGTGGCTGCCATGGCTGCCGCGCGCTGGGCCAGGTCGGGCCAGCCCATCTTCTCCAGGCTGGGGGCTAGGGCACGCCAACTGGAGCCTGCCAGGCGTTGCACGCTGCGCAAGGCGAACACCTGGGTGTTGGAGGCTTCCTGGGCCTTGGCACGCACGCGATCCGAGACCACTGTATAGAGCGCCGCTTCCTCGGGCTGGGGCGCGACGCGCAGCGTCTCGGCGAGACGGCGCGGCAGCATCAGCGCCACCTCGCTGCGCCGATGGCGCACCATCACCTGGCGCATCTGCGCCTGGAG
>DHIZ01000333.1:0-11678 GCA_002404055.1 Chloroflexi bacterium UBA4733 | reverse complement strand
AAGAGGTCCTCCAGGCGATTCTCCACCGGTGTCGCTGTCAACAGCAGCATGCGCCGCGTCCGCAGCGCCTTGACGAGCCGCGCCGAGGCGGTCTGCGGATTCTTCAGGCGGTGCGCTTCGTCCACGATCACCAGATCCCAGGCGATGGCGGCCAGCGCATCGCGCAGGGGCGCCCGCCGCGCCGCCGGCAGGGGCACGATCAGGATTGGCTCTTGCAACGCGCGCTCGTTCTGCTGCCAGGCGGTACTGCCGTAGGCCAGGAACGGCAGGCCGAACTTGCGGTCCAACTCCTCCGTCCACTGCTCCACAAGCCCGCTGGGCACGAGGATCAAGACGTGCTCGGCCTGGCTGCGCAGGCTCAACTCGCTGAGGACGAGGCCGGCTTCGATCGTCTTCCCCAGGCCGACCTCGTCCGCCAGGATCGCCCGTCCGCGCATGCGCCGCAACACGCTGGCGGCCGCCTGGAGCTGGTAGGGGAACGGCTGGAACCGCAGGCGGGGCAGCGAGACAAAGGTGTCAAAGCCGGGGCGCATCCATACGGTGATCGCCTCATCGACCAGTTGTGCGTCGTCCTGCGCCAGCGGCGCAGCTTTGCCGAGTTGCTGCAGTAGCGGCAGGTAGGCCGCAAGCTCGTCCGGCAACTGCTCCGGGAAGGCGCGCTCCAGGCGAAGCTCGGTCGTCACGTCCGCCGAAGGGCGTATGGCTGCCCAGGGTCCAAGCTGCTGCAGCGCTCGCGCCGCGGAGCGGGTCAGCTTCACGTCGGGAAGAGCAGTGTCTAAGGTGAGCGGCCGCTCACCGTCCAACGCCAGCGTCACTGTCGCCTCGCCCTCACGTCCGAGCAAGCGCAGCAACTCCGGCCAGTTGCCGGCAACACGCAGCGTCTGGCCGTCTACCTGTAAGCGGCTCAACACCGCCGGTGTATCCGATGGTGCCGCCGGCAGGGGTGGTGTCATGCGCTTCAATCGCCTCCGTTGCTGCCATGGTACATCGGCGGGCGCGGGCAAGGCCAGGTGTCGCTGCTACACTGAACAGCAGGCGTAAGAATGGGCACGGGGAGGTTGGTTCGTGGTCACATCGCTTCGCTGGACAATCAGCGATCTGGACACGTTGCCGGAGATTCGTGAGGATTGCCGCTACGAGATCATTGATGGGGAGCTGTACGTGTCAACACACCCGCATTGGCGCCATCAGTCTCTCGGCGACGGCATCGCCATGGCCCTCAATATTTGGGGCGTCCGAACGGGAAGAGGGTTGGCAATTACCGCGCCCGGCGTGATCTTCTCGCCGGAGAATGCCGTGGCGCCGGACGTGGTGTGGGTGCGGCGCGAGCGTTTTGCTGCAGTGTTGGGGAGCGATGGCAAGCTGCACAGCGCCCCTGACCTGATGGTGGAACTGCTCTCACCCGGCGCTCGCAACATCCGGCGCGACCGCGAAGCGAAAATGCAACTCTATTCGCGTTGGGGAGTGCTGGAATACTGGATCGTCGACTGGCCCACGCAGCGAATCGAAATCTACCGTCGCCAGCAGGCGCAGTTGCACCTCATCGCCACGCTCTACGCCGGTGACACGTTGCAATCACCCAACCTGCCCGGCTTTCGTACCGACGTTGGCGAGCTTTTTGCCCATATCCCGTCTGACTTGCGGGATGTGGCTGCAAGCGACGAAGAAGAGGAGTCCGAGTGAGCGCGATGCACTGGTTGCACGAGCAGAGAGTAAGGTTGAGCGATGCCGCCCGCGACTCCTGAGAGCAGCGGCACTACCACGCGCCTGATCCTGTACGTCGGCAAGGGCGGCGTCGGGAAGACGACGATGGCGGCCGCCACCGCCGTGCGCGCGGCGGAACTGGGCCACCGCACCCTGGTGGTGAGCACGGATATCGCCCACAGCCTGGGGGACGTGCTGCGCGTGGAGCTGGGGGCGGAGCCGGCGGAAGTTGGCGAGCGCCTCTTCGCCTACGAAGTGAACGTGCTGGACGAAGCCCGCCGGAGTTGGGGCAAGATGCAAGGCCAACTGGCCGATTTCCTGCGCCGGGAAGGCGTCTCCGAGGTCCAGGCCGATGAACTGGCGATTATGCCCGGCATGGAGGAAGTGGCGGCATTGGTGCAGATCCGGCGCCAGAGTCGCACCGGCGAGTTCGATTGTATCGTGGTCGACGCCGCCCCCACGGGTGAGACTATCCGCCTGCTCAGCATGCCGGATGCCTTGCTCTGGTACGCGGGCCGGCTGCAAGAGTGGCGGGGACGCCTTATGCGCTTTGTCGGTCCCTTTCTGCGCAACGCCCTGCCGGATCTGAACATCATCGAAACCCTGCAACAACTGGCCGACCGCACCAAGGAACTGCGCCAGGACTTGACCAACCCGGAGCGCAGTTCCTACCGCATAGTGGTCACGCCGGACACCATGGTGATCAAGGAAGCACGGCGAGCGGAGACCTACCTCAACCTCTTCGACTACCCGATCGACGCGGTGGTGATCAACCGCGTCCTCCCTGACGCCAACGCCGGCAACGCCTATCTAGATGCCATGCTGGCCCGCCAGCAGCGCGCTATGGCCGAGGTGCGGAGCACCTTTGCCACCTTGCCGCTGCTGGAGGCGCCGTTGAGTGCCGAGGAGCCGCTGGGCATCGCAGCGCTGGCCACGCTCTCCCGCCAGGTCTTCGGCGACCGCGATCCGACGCAAATCATGCACCGCGGCCCGACACAGCGTATCGAACGACAGGGTGACGGCTACCTGCTGCGCCTGCCGATGCCCAACGTGGAGGTCGGTCGGCTCTCGCTGCTGAAGCGCGGCGACGAACTCTACGTCGACGTCGGCAACTTCCGCCGCGAGATCACGTTGCCGCTGACCCTGGCCGCCCTGGAACCGGGGACGGCCCGCATGCACGACGGCATGCTGGAGATCCCCTTCACCGCAGTAGGGACGCCCGCGGCGACCGAGACGCCGCAGCGCTAACGACATGCTCGAGCATCCGCTACTATAGAGCATGGGATGGGAGCGGCAGGGCTGGCATAGGCTGTGCAGCAGCGCCGAGCGTCGGCATGCGACTACCTGAGTAGCAAGAAGGAGCCATCATGGAAGGTTTATTTTCAATCCTGGGTTTCAGTATCGGCGCCAGCATCGGTACCGCAGTGGCGCGCGCGCTCGGTGACGTCGCGCGCCCAGTCGTCGTCGGCGCCGTCCGCGCCGGGTTGGCGGCCGGTGATGCCGCCCGTACCGCCGCCGGCTCGCTGGCAAGCACAGTTACAACTGCCGCGAGCGGTGCTCGGGAAAACCTCAGCGACATCACGGCCGAGGCCAAACGCGAGCGCAACGGCGCCGGTGACGCGCCGGCGCGCCGCATAGAGGTCGCCACGGAGTAAGGCCACGCACTGTTATGCCCCCATTAACCGTCTATAACACGCTCAGGCGCACCATCGAACCAATCGTCCCGGCGCAGCCTGGTCTGGTTCGCATGTACACCTGCGGGCCAACAGTCTACCGTTCGGTCCACATTGGCAACCTGCGCAGCTATTTGCTGGCGGATTGGTTGCGCCGCGTCTTCGCGCTGCTAAACCTGCGCGTGATCCAGGTCAAGAATGTGACGGACGTCGGGCACATGCGGCAGGAGTTGCTGGAACGCGGCGAGGACAAGATCATCGCCGCCGCCCTGGCTGAAGGGAAGACACCGGCGGAGATCGCCGCCTTTTACACCGAAGAGTGGTTGGCGGACGAGGCAGCCCTCCACATTCAGCGAGCTACCGTCACACCACGCGCCACCGACCATATCGCTGAGATGATCGCGCTGATTGAGCGACTCCTGGCGCGCGGTCATGCCTACCTGGCAGGCGGCAATCTCTACTTCGACATAGCGACCTTCCCCGCCTACGGCCGCCTTTCCGGCAACCTCTTAGATGGTCTGTTAGATAGCGTAAGATCAGAGGTCGACCCACTCAAGCGCCAGCCGGCCGACTTCACGCTCTGGAAAGCCGCCGAGCCCGGACGGCTGGTGCAGTGGGAGAGCCCCTGGGGACCAGGCTTCCCCGGCTGGCACATCGAGTGTTCGGCCATGAGCATGCGCTACCTGGGTGAAACCTTCGACCTGCACACCGGCGGCGTCGACAACATATTTCCGCACCACGAAGACGAGATCGCCCAGAGTGAGGCGGCCACCGGTCAGCCCTTCGTGCGCTACTGGGTCCACGGGCAGCACCTCCTGGCTGACGGTCTGAAAATGGCCAAGAGCACCGGCAACGCCTACACGCTGTCCGACCTGCGCGCCCGCGGCTTCGACCCGCTGGCCTTTCGCTACCTCTGCTTGCTCACGCACTACCGCGCACGCCTCAACTTCACCTTTGCCGCGCTGCGTGCCGCGGCAACGGCGCTGGAGCGCCTGCGCGACCGCCTCCGTCTGTGGCAGGCGTTGCCGTCCGCTGCAGCGGACGACGCGGTGCAGGAATGGGATGCCCGCTTCCAGGCCGCGATACTCAGCGACCTGAATATGCCGGCGGCGGTCGGCGTGCTCTGGACAATGCTGCGCCATGCTCCGCTCCAACCGGCCCAGAAGCGTGACTTGCTGCTGCGTTGGGATGAGGTGCTGGGCCTGGGGCTGGACGCAGTGCAACCGCTTGCCCCCAGTTCGCTGCCCGAGGACACCCGCTACCTGCTGCAACGCCGCGAGGCTGCCCGCGCCGCCGCCGGCTTCGTCGAGGCCGATGCTTTACGCACGGCGATCGCCGAGAAAGGGTATGGTCTGCGCGACACGAAGACCGGCACCGTCGTCCACCTGCAACCGCCGCCACAACCGGTGCGCTATTCCCGCGCTGCCGACGTGCCGTCGCTGCTGGAGGAGGCCGACACCTGCGATGTCAGCGTTTGCCTGCTCGTCCACAACTACCGCCCCGACGTGCAGCGCTGCCTGGCCAGCCTGGTCAGGCACGAGGGTGGACATCGCGTCGAATACGTGATCGTGGAGAACGCCTCAACCGACGATACCGCCCACTGGCTGGAACACCTGGCCCTGGAGAGTCCCCAGATTCGCCTGCTGCGAGCCGATCACCGTCTCGGCGAGGCGGAGGGTCGCAACCTGGCGATGCGCCAGGCGCGCGGCCACCTGATCGTGCTGCTGGACACGGGCGTCGAGGCGACCGGCGATCTCTTTAGCCCGCTGCTGGCGGCCCTGGCGGACCCGGCCATGGGCGTGGCCGGTCGCTGGGGACTGCGCAGCGCGGACATGCGCCACTTCGAGTCCTCCGAAGAGCGGAATGTTGACGCCATTGCCGGCTACCTTTTCGCTTTCCGGCGGGCCGACCTGCGGCGCACGGGCTGGATGGACGCCAAATACCGCTACTATCGCAACCTGGACCTGCATTTCGGCTTCCAGTTCCGGGCCGAGGGGCTGCAGCTGGTCTGCCTGCCCACGCTGCCGGCAGTCATGCACGAGCACCGCGGCTGGGAAGAGTTGAGCGAGGACGAGCGAGACAAGCGCAGCAAGCGCAACTTCTATCGCTTCCTCAACGCCTGGCACCACCGCGAGGAGCTGCTGGTCGCCCGCCAATGAGCGATCTGCGCGTGCTCTTTGTCACGCCGTACTACCCGCCGGCGCACCTCGGTGGCGTCGAGCGGGCCATCGAGCGGCTGGCGGTGGCGCTACGGCGTGAGCGACCCGGCCTTCAGGCGACGGTGCTGACCAGCCACTACAGTTTTCCGCCGCGCTACGTGCCTGGTCTGCCGGTACGTGAGCACCGCCCGGAGGCCGCGGTCGTGCGCTGGGCCAGCCGGCCGCGGACGCCGTTGCCGCTCTTCCCCTACTATTCCTGTCCTGTTACCTGGTTTGGCCCCGCCGCACTACGGCGAATCCTGCGTGAGGTGCAGCCGGACATCGTACACATGGTGGGCGATGGCTGGGTCTGGGCTCACCTCGCCCTACTGGCCCTGCGCCCGACGCGCACCGCGCTGGTCTTCACCCCTTCCTTCCACCGCATGACGCCGTCGCGCCAGTGGCTGCGCCTGCCCAACCGGCTGCTCTGCGCCGGCGCCGACGCCACCATCGTGCTGACACCGCAGGAGCAGCGCGACATCGCCCTGGTCTACCACGCACCGGTCAGGCGCACGCACCTGGTGCCGTGGGGTGTGGACCCACCGGCAACCCCGCCGTGGCTGCTGCACCCGGCGGAGCAGTACCTGGAGTTCGCCAGCCCGGCCTGCGCCATGCCGCCGGAACCGGAGCCGGTGCGCATCCTCTGTGTTGGACGGCTGGGGCAGCACAAGGGGCAACGCTGGCTGCTGGAAACCTACGCCCAGGCGCGCCAGTCGTTTCGCCAGCCGGCCCAGTTGGTCTTCGTCGGCAAGGATGAAGGCGACGCCGAGCCGTTGCGGGCCGACGTGCAGCGGCTCGGCTTGCAGCGCGAGGTTGCGATCCTGGGCGAAGTGTCCGACGCCGCGCTGCAGCGTGAATACGCGCTCGCCGGCTGTTTCGCGCTGTTCTCGCAGTTCGAGGCCTTCGGGTTGGTCTTTTTGGAAGCGATGGCGCAGGGCGTGCCGGTGCTGACGCACCGCCTGGGAGCCGGGGTCGGCTTGCTCACGGCGGGCGCCGTTGTTACCGCTCCCTACGACCGCCCTGCGGCAGTTTCCGCCCTCTCCCGCCTGGTCAACGACGCTACCTGGCGACAGCGCCTGGGACGGGAGGGCCGCGACCTCGTGCATGGCCGCTATTCCTGGGAGCGCTGCGCCACTGGCACGCTGCTTGCCTACGAGGCAGCACTGGTGCGTCGCCAGACGAACCCGCTGTCGCCTGCTGTTACCGCCAGCGGTTCGGGTGCGTCTTTGCCGGAGACGCCACAGTAGCTGGGCCCACCCAGCGCCATCCCAGGAGGTACGAGTGTTTTCTGTTGTCGCCGGCGTCGCACTCCTCTTTGCCGCGCTGATGCCAATTGGCGATGGCGTAGCGTCCTGCCAGTTCCAGTTCGGCTTTGGCCACCTGGCGGCGCTTATTCCCGGTCAGGTTGGCTCTTGCCTTGATAACGAGACGAACGACCCGGCCAGCGGCGACGACCTCCAGCACACCAGCACGGGCCTACTCGTCTGGCGCAAGGCCGACAACGTCAGCGCCTTCACGAACGGCCAGTGGACCTGGCTACTCGGTCCAGAGGGCTTAGAACAACGGCTGAACGACCAGCGCTTCGCCTGGGAAACCAACCCCCAGAAACTGGCTCTCGCGGCACCGGCCGGGCCGCTGCTGCCGGGTCACCGCATCGTCGCCTTTTACGGCAACCCGCTGGTGCCGGCGATGGGTGTGCTTGGCCAGGGCACGCCGGACCAGATGCTGGCGCGCCTGCAGCAACAAGCGGCCGCCTATGCTGCCGCCGACCCAAAGACACCCGTGCAACCGGCCCTGGAGTTGATCGTCACCGTCGCTCAGGCCGGCGCCGGCTCGGACGGCATGTACCGGTCGCGCATGGACCCGGCGATGATCGATCAGGCGCTCGGCTGGGCCAACAGCAAGGGCTACCTGCTGATCCTGGACGTGCAACCGGGCCGCAGCAGCTTCGCCGCCGAAGTGCAACCGCTCCTCCCCTACCTGGCGCACCCCAACGTAGAACTGGCGCTCGATCCCGAGTTCGCCATGCACGGCAACGACGTGCCGGGCCAGACCTACGGCAGCGTCGATGCGGCGGCGGTCAACCAGGTGGTGCAGACGCTTGCCAACCTCGTCGCGGCCAACCACCTGCCGCCCAAGGTGCTGATCGTCCACCGCTTCCGCCAGGACATGGTCAGCAACTCCAGCGCCATCCGCCCCAGCCCGCTGGTGCAGGTCGTGATGGACATGGACGGCTTCGGCAGCAACTCTGAGAAATTGTCCTCCTACAACGCCTACATCCGGGATCAGCCCGTCCAGTTCGGCGGCGTGAAGCTCTTTTACACGCAAGACCAACCGGTCTTCACCCCCCAGCAGGCGATCGGCCTGGTGCCGATACCCTTCGTGGTGATCTACCAGTAGCGGCTTGCTACAAATGCCAGTCAGTCGGACGTCACGGTCAACTACCAGTTCCAGGGCACCTATGAGCAAACGGCACAGAAGATCGCACAGGCGCTTGCCACGAACCAGGCACCGGATGTGGCCATCCTCTCCGACGTCTGGTGGATCAAGGACTACCTGGACGACACCATCGCCGCCCTCGATCCCTTCCTCAAGCAAAACGCCATCGACCCGGCGGGCTATGTCCAGAGCTTCTTCACGGAGGGCATCAAGAACGGCAAGAGCTACTGGCTGCCTTTCGCCCGCAGCACGCCGCCTTCAAGTGGATGGCCTTCGCCACCAACGACGACTCCACGATCTACTGGTCGCAGAACACCGGCTACATGCCGGTGCAGAACTCGGCGCTCAGCTCGGCTAAGATGACCGACTTCTACACGGCCCATCCCAACTTCGAGACGGCGGTCGACCAGTTGCCCAAGACACGGAGGCAGGACCTGGCGCGGGTGGCGATCCCCAACGGCGACCAGATCATCGGCGACGCGCTGGAGGCGCTCGTCATCAAGAATCAGCCGGTGCAGACGGTGTTCAGTGACCTCCAGCAGAACATGACGAGCAAGGCCGCGCCGATCATCAAGCAACTGGCCAGCCGAGCGCAGGGGAACTGAGCCAATACTCGCTACCGGGACGGCGAACCAGATCAGCGCCGCCCCGGTGGTATACTGCCCGAGTTGTTGAACACTTTTGTGACGTGCTGCCTTCTGCCTTGCGGGGGGCTGGCCTACTGGGAGAGCTAATTTCGTGCCGAACCTGCGTTCCTCCTTCAAGCGTGTGCGCGTCTCCGCCAAGAAGGCGGCACGCAATCGTCCGATTCGCACCACCACCCGCACGCTGGTCGTCCGCGCCGAGGCGGCAGTGGCCGATCAGGCCGAAAATAGCGCCGAGGCCGTGCAACGTGCCTTGAGCCAGCTCGACCGCGCCGCCAGCAAGGGCGTGATCCACCCCAACAACGCCGCCCGCCGCAAGTCTCGCCTGATGGGGAAGTTCAACGCGGCGCAGGCGACTGCAGAAGCCTAGCCGGCTCTTCCAACGGGGCGACACCCGCCGTGATCGTCCGTAGCGCCATTGTGATCTGGTCGCCTCTGGATGAGCCATATTCGCCTGTCGGTGCAGCGGCATAAGTGAGATGGCGGGCCGATCGTCAGATCTGGCCGTCGGCGCACCAGGTCAGGACATCAGGGAACCGGCGCTCGGCCAGGACGCCGAAGCTTGGGTGGCGCGTGAGCTTGCTGCGCGTCAACGCCGGGCTGCTGAGACCACAGAGGAAGCGCGCCGCCTGGCGGGGCGCCCCCAACTCGGCCGGATGGCTACGTCGTAGGGCTCGCCACTGTGCGATATCCAGCAGCGCCGCAATGGGCGGCGGCTCCGGCGCCACGGGGAAGACCTGGGCCTTCCCGGTCCGACAATAGCTACAGTACCCACACGGCTGGCTGCGCACTTCGCCGAAGTAGGCCGCCAGCGCATTCGCCTGACAACCGGCGAGTGTCACCAGGTCCAGCACCTGCCGAATCCTGGCCAGTTCACGTACCTCGTGCTGGGCAAACCGCTGCGTCAGGTCTGCCGTCAGCACTGCGGCATCAGCGGCTTCTCCCAGCCGCTGGTAGCGGTAACGCACGTCCGAGGCTTGCAGTTCGATGTCGCCCTGTTCCGCCAGGTAGTCCAGCGCTCGGACGAGCCGTCCGCGATCCTGTTGCAGTTGCTGGGCGACCTCCTCCGGGTTGAGCGCGTACCAGGTGCGCCCCATCCTGGCGTGGGAGAAAATAGCCCGAATGAATTGTCCCCGCTCGCCGGCGAACTGCCCAGCGATGTCGGCGAGCGGACGAAGTGGGCGTAGCCGGTAGCCGGCGTAGAACGGCGTCCCTTGGCGGAGCACGCCGAGCAGTTCGAGGTAGGTCAGGGCGGTACGCAGGACGAGCAGGCGCACGTCGTGACGGTTGGCCAGGTCGGTGAGGTCCACGTCGAACGCTGGTCCCCTCGCCAGGATGTCATCGATCAAGCTGCGCAGCGCCTCTACAGAGGGCGTATCACCGTAGGCGAAGTTCTCCAGCACGCCAACGTCGTCCTGGGAGGCGAGCAACTCCACCACGGAGGGTTCGCCGTCTCGCCCGGCCCGCCCGATCTCCTGGCTGTAGCTCTCCAGGCTCTTCGGCAGGTTGAAGTGATAGACGTAGCGCACATCCGCCTTGTCGATCCCCATGCCGAAGGCGATGGTGGCGACCACGATCCCGCGGTCCGACGCCATCCACCAATCCTGCACGGCACTGCGCGCCTCCGTCTCCATGCCGGCGTGATAGGCACGGGCCGGGAACCCCGCGCGAACCAGCAACGCGGCGACGTGCTCTGCCGTCTTTTGCAGGGTGACGTAGACGATGGCGGACCCCGCTGGCCGCACGCGGAGGTGTGCCAGCAGCGTCGCCTCCCGCTCGCCAGATATGGCCAAAAGCTGCAACTCCAGGTTGGGCCGGTAGAAGCCGGTGACCACCGCGCACTCGGCTGGGATGGCGAAGCGCGCACAGATGTCGCGCACGACGTCCGGCGTTGCCGTGGCGGTCAAGGCGAGCCGCCGCTCGACCCGTAACTCTCTCGCCGTCTGGGCCAGCTTGAGGTAGTCTGGCCGGAAGTTGTGGCCCCACTCCGAAATGCAGTGCGCCTCATCGACGGCAAACAGCGAGATCTTGACGCGGCGCAGCAGTTCGACGAAGCGCTCGTTGGCAAAGCGTTCCGGGGCCACGTATAGCAGTTTCAGCTTGCCCGCGCGCAACTGATCGTGCAGGTCTCGCACTGCCCCGGCGGTGAGCGTCGAGTCCAGCCGCGCTGCGGCGATGCCGCGTGCGGTGAGGAAGTCGATCTGATCCTTCATGAGCGCAATTAGCGGCGAAATGACGAGCGTGACCCCGTCAAACTGCAGCGCCGGCAGTTGATAGCAGAGTGACTTACCGCCGCCGGTGGGGAAGACGGCTAGGGCGGCGCCCTGCTGCAGGATGGCCGCGATCACCTCCCGCTGCCCTGGCCGGAACTGCTGCAGCCCGAAGGTGCTGCGCAACAGGGTGTCGATGCTCAATCGCCTGTCCTTCCCTGTACCCGCCGTACCTGCGCCCGCAGAGCAAAGCGTCCAGTCGCGCCGGCACGATGGTAACAGGCAGCCGACGCCCAGGACAATTGCTCCGGTTGCCTCTCCTCGACGCGGCGCCTGCGCCTGTGGCAGTAGGGCGGAATCGCACAAGGATGGGCCTAGAACGGGCGTCGTGCGACTCGCTAGCCATCAATGGGGTGCCATTTTGCGCCCACCTCCATGGCGCAACAAAGTTCTGGATGAATGATCCATCCAGAACTGTCGCCGATTGAGCCTGGGTGGGCTGGCCGCACGTCATCTATTATAGCCTTGTCCGCCAGCCCTCGGCGTTCTGCGGATTCGCAGTGGATTTGCTGCCTTTGCGCAATGGCGGCGCTGCGGATAGGACCATCTTCACAATTAGGCTAATGTTTCAGCCGGGGTGTTGCCACGACGGCACACTTGCCGTAGACTGCGTGGCATAGGAAAGGAGACCCCAGTGACTGAAGACTTCGGGAGCACCCTCCGCCGGTATCGCCTCCGCGCCGGGCTTTCCCAGAATGCCCTCGCCAAGGTGGTCGGCATCAATGCCAGCTACATCAACCGGCTGGAAAG
>DHIZ01000129.1:6657-6963 GCA_002404055.1 Chloroflexi bacterium UBA4733 | reverse complement strand
ATTCCGGCGGCCGCCGTCTCGACCAACGGGCTCACCGCGCTGGCTGACCCGGTGCTGGCGAGCGTGAACGGCGCCGCCGCCGTGCTGGCCTGGGTGCGCAACGATGCGGGGACGCCGCTGAGCGCCCAGATCGTCGCGTCGCTCACCGACAGCACGAATGGCGTCGTCGGCACCGCCAAAGACACGCTGACGGACCTGCAGCCCGGTCAGACCAAACTCGTCGCACTCACCTCCGTCGCGAAGGTAAGTGCGGTTAGCGGCCTGCGCTATCAGTTCACGGCAGCATCCGCCGGGCACACGACACCC
>DHIZ01000129.1:0-6513 GCA_002404055.1 Chloroflexi bacterium UBA4733 | reverse complement strand
TCCGCCGGGCACACGACACCCGCCTCTCTCAAACTGGGCACAGCGCAAATTGACCCGAGTGATCCCAAGTATGTTCTGGTCACAATCACCAACACCGACACCACGGCGCATAGCGGCTTCCTGAGCGTGGCCATCACCAATGCAAGCGGAGCCATTGCGGGCATCGCCTTCGGGCCATACGACCAACTCAACCCCGGCCTATCGAAAACCGTGCGCTGCATTAGCCTGCTGGGGCCGGTGCCGGCGGGGGCACAGCTTGCTGCACAGGTCGACACGGCCCTATAGATAGAGGCGTCGCCCCATGAAGATAGCTACCCGCAGGCGCGGGTAGGACTGCCGTAGCGAGACACATTCTTTGACGTGCGCACGAAGGGGTGCATTGGCTTCGAGCGGGTATCGGGCGGTAGTACCTAGCGAATTACTAACTCATATGTTACTAATTTATGCGGGAGTAAAACACAGTGGAACAGCGGTTTGTAGACCGTGAGCGGGAACTCGCCGCGCTTGAAGGCTTCTGGCGCTCCGGTCGTGCGGAGTGTATTCCCGTCACCGGTCGTCGTCGCGTCGGCAAGACCTTCCTGCTCGAACAGTTCGCCGGCGACAAGCGCATCGTCTACTACCGCTGCCAACTGCGGGGCAGCGCCGAGCAAATTCCTCAACTCGGCGCTCAACTGGCCGAGCTTTCCGCCGACCCGGTGCTACAGGCTCAGCCACCGGCAAGCTGGCCTGCCCTCCTGACAACGGTGGCGCGCCTGACCACGACAGAACGGCTGCTGCTGGTGCTGGACGAATTGCCCTACTGGGTCGCGCGCGATGAAAGCCTGCCCTCCGTGCTACAGAACTGGTGGGACGAGCGGGGACGAAGGCTCGATATTATGCTCGTGCTCTGCGGCTCGGCTGTGCAGATGATGGAGCGCCTGCTCACCGGCCCCGCTCCCCTGGCCGGCTGCACTACCGGCCGCGTTGCCGTCCGGCCGCTGGATTTCCGCGCCGCCGCCGAGCTCGTCGGCTATGCGGACCCGCTCGACGCGCTGACGACCTACGGCATCCTCGGCGGCATCCCGCTCTACCTCACCTTCTTTCGCCCGGAGCGCTCAATTCGGCAGAACATCCTGGAGGCCATCGCCAGCCCGTCCGCCCGGCTCTACGTCGAACCACAGGCCATCTTTGCTGCGCACCATGAGAGCTACGATGCAACGCTGGCCATGCGTCTCCTTCGCGCCATCGCTCGCGGCCACCACCGTTGGTCCGACATCGCCCAGGCCACGGGGCTCACGACCGCCGCTTTGACCCGGCCGATGGAACGGCTCATCGGCGACCTCGGCCTGGTCGAACGTGTGCTGCCGGTGACCGAAACGCGAGAGAGCCGGACGTACTTCACGCAATATCACCTCAGCGACCATTTCTTTCGCTTCTGGTTTCGCTTCATCGAACCGAACCAGGGTCACATCGAGTTTGGTGACGCCGAACGCGTGGTCGACTCCATCATGGCCGCGTTGCCTGAGCACCTCGGCCCTTCATTCGAAACCATCTGCCGCGACTGGGTACGCCTGGCCAGTGCCGCCGGCGCCCTGCCGGCGCCGGTCGGTCGCGTCGGCTCATGGTGGAACCCGGATCACGAGCTCGATGTCGTGGGCCTGGACGCCGAAGGAAAGGTGGCGATCTGCGGCGAATGCAAATGGCAAGCCCAACCACTAGACTGGAACGAGCTGGAGCGTTACCTCGGGCACGTACAGGCCCTTGGCAACCTCGTTCTGCCCGACGTCACCCACCTCCTCTTCAGCAAGGGCGGCCACACCGAGCGGGTTCGCCAGTGGGCCAGTCGCGTCGGCGCTCGCCTGCTCACCCCGGACACCTTGCTGGGTCCGTTTACCTCCTCCTAACCGGAACGGGATCAGTGCTCCGCTGAGATGGACGCCGCCTGCCCGCGCTGCGCGTCCCGCAGCATGCGCCAGCCGATGCGCACGATGCCTTGCTCCTCAATCGTCCGGCGCACGTCGGCGTCGTCGGTCATGAGGCGGTGGGCCTCCGCCCGCGCTTCCCAATCGTGCATAATCGCCTTCGCTTCCGGCGTCGGAAGCGCGGCATGCAAGACGAGCTCCGTCACGCCCGGTTGCAGGGTTCGCAGCGTTTCCAGCAGGTGCGCCTTCAGTTCAAGAGGATTCCGCAAGGCGATGTTGCGAATGTCGTCCAGCATCAGCAAGCCATCCAGCGTCACCTGCTGATTCTGTTCGGCGGCTTGACGGGCAGCGTTCAGGCGCCGCGGCGCCATGCGCAGGGGCAGGCGGTAGACGCGCGCCAGCTCGACGTACACCGGCAGGAAGTGCGGGTGCGCATAGAAGGTCCCCATGTGCCCATCCAGGTTGGTCGGGTCAAGGCCCCAGTCCAGCGCGCGGCGGATTTGCGCCTCCGCCTCGGCCTTGA
Source organism: Chloroflexi bacterium UBA4733 (assembly GCA_002404055.1). The sequence goes on along the minus strand of DHIZ01000129.1, from coordinate 4,089 downwards.
TCTCTTCGGGCTCGCCCCGCTCGAACAGCCCGTCTGACGGCTGGCGATAGAAGAACCCCAGGTCGTTGACCAGCGAGGGGCAGCGTGCGGCGCCGAGCAACGGTCCCCAACGGTAGGTTTGCCATTCGCTGGTGAGGGTGAGGTGGACGCCAATGTCCAACTGGGGGTGGGCGCGGGCATAGGAGCAAGCGGCGTAGGCCCAGGGGCAAGGCAGCATGAGGGAGGCCGCCGTCAGCAGCCCGCGCTCCATGGCGTCGAAAGTAGCAGCATTGGCGGCATGGCACATGCCCAGATCATCGCCGTTCAGGATGAGCAGCCGCGCCTCGGGCGGCTGGGACAGCGTGGCGAGCTTCTCCGCCAGAGTAGGGGACGTGACGCGGTCGGGCATGCGGTTGCCTTCCTTGATTGCATCGTCGCTTTCGTTTGGTAGGGTACTATCTCCAACGGACGGAGGCGACATCAGTGACCACAGAATCAACCGCGGCAGCGGCCCCCAACACAACCAATGATCCGGACCTGCTCAACCAGTGGGCCGGCATTATGCCCGATTCGCCACTCATGCACCTGCGAGCGGAACGGGCGGATGTGACCAGCGCCGCGCAGCGCAGTTACCAGGTACTGCTGGAGCCGGACGACCCAGCCGGGGTGAGTCGCGCCGAGCGAGAGATGATCGCCCTGCGGGTCGCCATACTCACGTCCTGCGCGCCGCTCATGCGCTGGCACCGTCAACGCTTGAGCGACCAGGGAGCGAGTGACGAGACGATCGCCGCCATTGAGCAGTTTCCGGCCGGCCCGACGCCAACGGCACGTGAGCGCGCCGTGCTGGAATACGTCGACCGCTTGACCCGGACGCCGGGCGCGGCGACACCGGAGCATCTGGCAGACCTCAAGGCCGCCGGACTGGCGCCGCGCGACATCGTGACCATCGCCCAACTGATCGCCCTGCTGAGTTTCGAGGTGCGCGTCCTCACCGGGCTGCGCCTGCTGGGAGCTACCGAATGAGCGCCACCCCACGTTCGCGTTTCACCCTCAATGTCTTACGCTGGCAGCCATGGCTGGAGACGGTCGACGATGTCGGCGCTACGCCGGAGCAGGCGGCCCTGGTGGAGGCGGTGGTGCCGTCGCCGGAGAGCCGGCCCTACTATGCGCTCCTGGCTCACGATGTCGCCGCCCTACGCGAGCGCACCGCCCTCTTCAACGCCGTCATGTACGGCCACGGCGGCGCCCGGCGCGCCGATCGCGAACTGGCCGCCATCGCCACTTCCCTGGTCAACGGCTGCCGCTACTGCACCTCCGTCCACGCCCGGCGTTATGTCCAACTCACGAAGGCCGCTGAGCCCATGCAGCGCCTGCTCGACGAAGGCGTAGACACGGAGCTTGGCGAGCGCGAGCGCGCCATAGTGGATTACGCCGCCAGGCTGACGCGTGACCCAGCCGGGATGACCGCCGCCGACCTCGTACCCTTGCGCGAGGCGGGATTCTCGGATCTAGAAATCCTCGATATCACCTACGCCTCCGCCATGTTCGCCTGGGCGAACCGGCTGATGCAGACACTCGGCCAGGGCGAGCTGCCTGCCTGAGCAATACTGTGGCCCCGCCTTGCCGTCACTCGCGCACCGGCGCAGTGACCGGCCAGGGCGTACAGTACGGGCACGGACAGGGTGAGGCGACGAGAGGAGGCCAGATGATGCCGGTCGCAACGCCAGCGATCGCCGACCGGGACCCGATGTGCCTGGTGGAGAACGAGGAGGGGGATGAGCCCTTGGCGACCGACGGGCACTACCGGGAACAGATCTACGTCTACTCGGTACTCTACGAGCGGCTGGCCGGTCCCGCGTGCTACGTCTCCTTCCAACGTTGGCTGCGCCGCGACTCGGAGGGGCGGGAGCCGCCGCTGCAACCGGACATCCTGGTAGCCCTGGGCGTGCCCGATGCCTTGCGCCGGGTGTGTAACCCCTGGGAGCACGGCAAGCCGCCGACACTGGTGGCGGAATGGCTGTCGGATAGCTCCCTGATCGCCGACCGCGAGGGCAAGCCCGAGGAATATCGGAAGCTGGGCATCGCCGAGTACTGGCTGTTCAACCCCTACGGCGAGTTCCGTGACCCACGGATACAGGGCTGGGACCTCCAGGCGGCCGGCGGGCCGGCGTCCTTCCCGCTCCTGGCGGACGGCAGCGTGACGAGTCGCGTCTTACCGGTGCGCTTCGTGGTGCGGGGACTGCGATTGGAGGTGCTGGACGCGACGACCGGCGCGCCGCTCACGACACAGCGCGCCCAGGAACTGCACATCCTGGATGAGATCGCTGCTCGCCATCGCGAAGCCGAGGCGCGGCAGCGGGCGGAGCAGACTGCACAACGCGAGATCGAGGCGCGGCAGCACGAAGCTGACTTGCGACATCAGGCGGAGCAGACGGCGCAGCGCGAGACCGAGGCGCGGCAGCGGGCGGAGCTGGAGCTCAAGCGGCTACGCGCCGAACTGGAACGACTGCGGCGGGACTTAGACACCGCGGGTTGAGCGCACCCCGCTATGCCGCTCCCGCTCCTTGGTCTGCTGGCTATCGTCCCGGCAAAATCGTTGCGCTGGCCGCCTGTATTGCCAGAGCAATGCGGCCAGGGCCAGCGCGGTGAAGGCCAGGCCGTTGAGCGCGAACAACAGGGCAGTGGTCGGCGCCTCAACCAGATGCGCCGGGATCAGCGTCAGATGAATCGTCCCGACAAGCAACAGGAGGGTGGCCGTAACTCGTGTCAACCAGGTGGAGCGGTCGTAGGCGTACCGGCAGCGCCGGGCGAGCGGGTTGCCGCTCGCCGCCGCCCGGTTCACCAGGCCGGCCTGGTCTGGGAAGCAGGCGCGCGCTCCGTTAGATGCCAACCCGCGCTGGACGGCTTAAAAGACGAACTGCGTCGCACCCGGCCGCAGGCTGAGTCGATAGCGCAGGCTGAGGGCGCCCCGTATACTCACCAAGGTGACCCGTGCGGCATCAAGTGTCCAGAAAGGTCCAGACCATGACCAATCGCACCATCTCAATCCAAGTCCCGGAAGACCTTGCTGAACGACTTGATCATTTGACTCGTGCGACGGGGCAAACGACCGCCTTTTACCTGCAACAGGCTATTGAAGAGATGCTTGCGCTTCAGGAATGGCAGATACAAGCTATCGCCGAAGGCATCGCCGCGGTCGAGCGAGGCGATGTAGTCGATCACGAAATAGCGCTCGCCGCCTTGCGCCGCTGGGGAACACGTGCGACTTGAGTGGTCACAGCTCGCCTTACAGGACATCGCGGATGCAGAGGAGTTCCTCACAGACCGATCATCGCTCATTGCCCAGCAAATAGCGGAGCGCGTCCGCCAGCGTACCGAATTGTTGCAAGACCAGCCGCTCCTCGGACGTCCCGGTCGTGTCCCTGGGACTCGCGAACTTGTCATTGTCGGCACGCCTTTCATCGCCGTCTATCAAGTGCGACGTGATGCGCTTGTCATCACGAGGCTGCTGCACCACGCCCGTCGCTGGTCGTAAGGCCGCTTGCCGTTCCGCTGTCCGGGGCGGAACACGCCCACCCTTCCACGTCGGCCAAACGCCCCATGCCTGACGTGACTGCAACGCTGCAAGCACCGGCAATCAGACCAGGCCCAGCGTTCCTCTTTAGCGAAGAACGGTCTCAAAATCGTGGACATATCGCCGCAGACGTAGGCGACTTTCGTCGCGCCGAGCAGGGGCAGCTTGTTGGTAATAGTCACGATCGCCTGACGGCCGCGCCGCGCCACGATGGTGGGGCCGGGGAAGCTGCCGTTGTAGCCCCAGATCGTCGTCTGCAAGCCGGACAGGATCTCGACCCGTGCTTCCTCTTGCGTCATCTGGTAGTAGTCGGTGTCAGCGTCGCTGCGCACCGGCTGCAACACCGGCGGGATGGTCAGCGTCTGGGCGAAAGAGGGGATGACCGGTCCGGCGGGCGTCGCGTTCTTGCGGGACGCGGCGATCGCCGGGGCCACGGGTAGCAGCGCCGCAGCGCCGCCGAGCAGACCCAGCTTCACAAACTGGCGACGATGCATGGCCATATCGATTTCTGATATGGGTGTGTTTCACCTCTGTTG
>DHIZ01000067.1:17457-23634 GCA_002404055.1 Chloroflexi bacterium UBA4733 | reverse complement strand
GCCCACGTCAGCGCCACAAAGATGGCGACGGAGGGAAGAATCCCCCACTTCGCCCAGGACTGTGGCCACTGCCGGTGCAACCCTAGCGTGGAGGTGACACGTTTCCACAGTGTCTTGCGCTGGACCCACTCTCCGGCGCCACCGAAGGGGCACATAACACACCAACCCCGACCAACCCCGACCATGAGCAAGAAAACAACGCCGAACCAGATGTACCAGGTGATTACGGTAGAGAAATTCCGCTCTGCTGTACCGAAACCAAGGAAGCCGGTAAAGATGACCAGCCAGAAGATAAGCTGGTTCGGCAAGATAAGGAGGAACTGAAATGGCCGACGCTTCAGACCGGCTCGCAGCAGGGGCCCGATGACGGGCAACCTGGTTGCATCCACTCTGGCGTCGGTAGGCGCGAAGTGCTGGTCCATCCCCGCTCGCTGCGGTGGACGAAGGCGCCTTGCTGGGGCCTCACCACAGGTCTCCGTCTCTGGACGTTCCTTAAGTTGAACAGCCATCGCTCGCCTCCGCTAACCCGCTCAACCAGCCCAGCGCTCTCTCCGCGTCTCTCCAGCCGGGAGGTCGCCGTGCCGCTTCTCGACACTGATAATCGTACCAGAACATGTAGTGATTAGCAATACGTATACGCGAACACTATACTTATCTGACGGCGTGCGGGCTGCCGTAGCCATTAATGTCTATGTTGTGCAAACGAACAGCCGCCGCGCGGGCAGGAGTGAAATCAAGCGAATATCGTAGCGAAAGGTGGAAAGCCATGGCCATGAGCGGACGTATTGCGGAGAACGCCCTGGAACTGATGGGCGACACGCCAATGGTACGCCTGAACCGCCTCACCGAGGGACTGCACGCCACCGTGGTGCTGAAGCTGGAGTCCTATCAGCCAGGAGGCAGCGTCAAGGACCGCATCGGCGTGGCGATGGTCCTAGATGCCGAGCAGCGCGGCATCATGACGCCGGACACGGTGATCATCGAGCCGACCAGCGGCAACACCGGCATTGCGCTGGCCTGGGTGGCGGCGGTGCGCGGCTACCGGCTCATACTGACCATGCCGGAATCGATGAGTGTGGAGCGGCGCAAGCTCTTGCGAGCCTTCGGCGCCGAGTTAGTGTTGACGCCCGGCAGCGAGGGCATGCGCGGCGCCATCCGCAAGGCGGAGGAGCTGGCGGAGACCTTCCCCAAAGCCTGGATACCGCAGCAATTCAAGAACCCGGTCAACCCGAAGGCGCACCGGGAAACGACGGCTGAGGAAATCTGGCGGGACACCAATGGCGCCATTGATGTCTTTGTGGCCGGCGTTGGAACCGGTGGCACGATCATCGGCGTGGCGGAAGCGCTCAAGCCCCGCCGTCCCGGACTGCTCGCTGTCGCGGTTGAGCCGGTCAACTCGCCGGTGCTGAGCGGCGGGAAGCCCGGTCCGCACCGCATTCAGGGAATTGGCGCCGGCTTCGTGCCCGACATCGTGCGCCGTGAATTGATTGACGAAGTGATCCAGGTCGAAGACGAGCAAGCGATGACGACCGCCCGGCAACTGGCGAGCAAAGAGGGGTTGCTGGTTGGCATCAGTAGCGGCGGCAATGTCTGGGCGGCGCTGCAAGTTGCCAGGCGACCGGAGAGCAAGGGCAAGCTGATCGTCACCGTTGCTCCATCGCAAGGCGAGCGCTATCTCTCCACCGACCTGTTCCGCGATCTCGTGTAGGGAGCTGCCATGTCCTATGAACCGAATTGCCTCACGAAAAATGTCACCCGGAACAAGCAGAACCAGCGAGCAGCGGATAGGCAACAACAGCAGCAAAGTTACATCGTCCGTGAGGCAATTCGCGCCGGAACATTAGGAGCATAAGGTTTGAAGGCCAACCAGTCAGGTTTCATCGAAGACAGGACAGCACCGCGGATGAACACAACTCAGGGGATTCTCCCCGCTGATGCCCAGGAGATACGCGCTTTTGAGGCAGAGGTTGCTCGCTTCCGGCAGGGCGAGTGGGAGGCGAAGGCTTTCGTTGGGTACCGCACGCTGTATGGCGTGTACGGCCAGCGGCAGCCGGAGGCACAGATGGTCCGAGTGAAGGTTCCGCTCGGCATCCTCACCGCGGCGCAACTGGAGGCGCTCGGCCAGGTGGCGCGTGACTACGCTGCGGGGCAGCGCGGCCACGTCACCACGCGGCAGGATATTCAACTCCACTTCGTCAAGCTAGAAGACACATCGACGGTGATGCGACTCCTCGGAGCGGCGGGCCTGACCACGCGCGAAGCCTGCGGGAACGCCGTGCGCAATGTGACTGGCTCACCATTCGCCGGCGTCTGCCCCCGCGAGCCCTTCGACGTCACGCCCTACGCCGGCGCCTACGCCCGCTATTTCCTGCGTCACCCCCTCACCCAGCGCTTGCCGAGGAAGTTCAAGTCGTCCTTCTCCTGCTGCGACGAGGACGACACGATCACCGACATTCAGGACCTCGGCTTCATCCCTCGCCTCCGTCTCGAAGCGGGGCAGGAGCGTCGGGGCTTCCTGGTCAAAGTGGGTGGTGGCACGTCCGTCTTCCCTCGTACCGGCTTTGTGCTCACGGAGTTCGTCCCGCTGGAGGAGTATCTCCGTTTAGCGGAAGCCGTGTTGCGCGTCTTTGACCGTAGCGAAGAGTTGCGCCGCAATCGCATGAAAGCGCGGCTCAAGTTCCACGTCCAGCGTATCGGCATTGAGGCGTTCCGAGCGGAGGTTGATGCGGAGTTGCGGCAGCCCTGGGCACGCCAAACTGCCGACCCCACCCCACTGCTGTACCACTCGGACGAGGAAGAACACCTGCCGCCGTCACCGCCTTCATCCGGCGACGGCGGCGCTGATGCGGATTTCTGCCACTGGCGCGACGCCAACACGATGTGCCAGCGCCAACCCGGATTTCGGGCGGTCACCATCCGGCTGCCTTTGGGAACGCTTGAGGCCGGCCAGTTCTCGCGTCTGGCCCAGCTTGCCCGAGCCTATGGCAGTGGCTGCGTGTACACCACCATCCAGCAGAACCTCGTCCTGCGCTGGGTTCGTGAGGACTGCCTGTACGACCTGTACGGCAGCCTCCGAGCGTTGGACGTGGCGGCCGACGCCAACACGATCGGCGACGTCACCGCCTGCCCCGGCACCGATAGCTGCAAGTCGGCGCTCACGGCCACAGTGGGATTGGGACGGGCGCTCAGTGCGGCGCTGCGCGTGCTGGAGCGCATCGATCCCCTGGTCGAGAGCATGCACGTCAAGGTGGACGGCTGCCCCAATGGCTGCGGCCACCATCATCTGGGCAACATTGGCCTGCACGGCGCCGCCCTGAACTGCGACGGGCGGCAGGTGCCGGCCTACGAGCTATTCTTGGGTGGGAGCTACACCGGCAACCGCGCTGCCGGTGGCGCCGATCGTACCCGTTTCGGCCGGCTCGTGAAGGCGCGCATCCCGGCGAAACGGGCGCCCCAGGCAGTCTTACGCCTGGTGCACTACTACCAGGCAGAACGTCATGACGGCGAAGTATTCAACGACTTCGTGGATCGGGTCGGCCAGGGGCCGTTTGCGGCGCTCCTCGCTGATCTCCAGGACGTTCCTCCCCTAGGGCCGGACACGATCGACCTCTACCAGGATTGGGAGCGCAACGCGCTCTATCGTGTGGAACGCGGCGAAGGCGAGTGCTCCGCATGACCGCCGGCTCGAGCAACGCTACCACCATTGAGACCACCAATGGCGTTCAAAGGCGATCTTCGCGAGGTGCCAGTGGCGCCCGGCATGGTAGACCCGTACCTGGGGGGACGGTTCCGCATAGAAGTTGCCTCTTGCGAAGCCGGCGATACCTCGCCCCATCTCGACGAAGCACTCTCCCTCCCCCGTGAACTGCGCGCCACCTTCGCGCCCGGTGAGACGGTCCGCCACGATACGAGCGACCACCTCGCCCTGCGCATGAGCGAAGACTCCTGCCTTGGGGAGCGGTTTGCCAAGGGTCAGAGGGATGCCGGTCACGTCACCAATGGCAAACACGTTGGCGGCCCGCGTCTCGAGCGAATGCCGGTCGACCGCCACCCAGCCACCTGCTGGGGCCAGCCCGGCGGCCTGCACTACCGGTGGTACCCGATGCGGCGGGACGTAGGCCAGCAGGTCGTAGTCTACGACGTCACCTGACTGGAACATGATCCGTCGTGCCGTCGGATCGACACTCGTTACCACTACGTTGGGATGGTAGGCGATGCCTCGCTGGTCCAACGCCTCCACAATAGTATGACCGACCACGGGGCCGGCGACGCCCATCGGGGCGGCTTCGGCCGCCCAGACGCTTACCGCAACCTGCTCGCGTCGGCGGCGCTTCCGGAGGTAACCGTCAATCAGCATCGCCGCCTCATAGGGCGCTGCCGGACACTTGAACGGGACGCGACTGACGAGTACGACCACATGGCCCTGCCCCAGGGACTGGAGTTGCTGCCAGATTCGCTCCGCGCCCGCCGCTGTGTAAAAGGTGCTCCCACCCTCGCCCAGACCAGGGACATCCGTCGCATCCAGGACCGCGCCGAGGGCCAGAATGATCGCGTCGCCGGTCCACTGCCGGCCTCCTGCCGTCACAGCCCGCGACTCCGGATCGATTGCCGTGATCGGCTCCTGAACAACCGTGATCCCGCGCTCGCGCAGATCAGCAAAGGGGCGTGTTACTTGCGCGACGTCCCGGGCGCCGGTCATTACCCAGAGAAGCGACGGCCAGAACGTGTGTACTGGGCTCGCATCAAAGAGAATGATCCGGTCGGATTCCGGCAACAGGCGGCGCAGGCGATGCGCGGCGGCGAGGCCGCCAACCCCGCCGCCGCAGACGAGCACTTGATGCATGTCGTACCTCATTATTGGGCGACCTGGATGATGGCGGCGGCAGCCTCCGCGAGGTCTTCCTCCGCCATCATCCAGGTCGCGTTATAGTCCAGGTACATGCTGGCCTCCTCTCTCGTTACCGAATCGACAAGGGCCTGCCACGTGGGACCGCGAAGGCGCAGGCGAGCACACCGGCACTCCAGAGCGCTGTCGCCAGGGCGACGTGGATGACCTTCAGCAGTTCCGGCTGGTCGAGCAGGGCCAGCCCGGCGCCCATTACCACTTCGAGACCGACGCCGCCCAGCAATACCCACCCGAGCACAGCGAGGGGTCGAACGCCGGCAAAGCGCCGGATAGCGCGGATGGCGGTCACGAGGATGAGCAGGGCGGCCAGACCGGCCAGCGTGCGGTGAACCACCTGCACGATCACCAGTGGTCCGCCCACGATGGTGAACCCGCCCTGACAGTAGGGCCAGCCGTCACAGTGTTCGGTCGCGCCGGAGCTCACGACGATCGCGCCGCTGATCACGACCACCAGAATGGCAAGTGCTGTCCACAGGGCCAACCGAAAGAAGCTCCGCAGACCCCTGCCGTCCGCCACATCCAGGACAGCAGCAGGCCGGCTTGAGACAAGCGCCAGCAGGAGCAGCGCGAGGATCACCAGGGCGATCGTGAGATGGACGGCAATGAGATCGCCGGGGATCGCCAGGAGCACCGCCGCTCCCCCCAGCATTCCTTCGAAGATGACGAGGCCAAGCGCCGCCGTCGTTAGCCGGACGACGTGTGTGGTCTCAGGGTCTCGCTCCGCTACGGCACGGTCTCGCTGCGCTCGCCAGCGGCGCGACGGCCGCGCTTCGCGCGTCAGCGCGCCGGCGCGCTGTCGGTAGCCGTACCAGGCGGCCAGACACGCGGCAAGGATGAGCACACCGGTCAATGTGCCAACCGCTCGATGCGAGTATTCCAGGATGGGATGAAATCGCAGCGGCGGCGTGATGCCACCATGACAGGTGGGCCAGTCTGGACAACCCAGCCCCGACTCGGAGGAGCGCACGGTCGCCCCGAGCACGATCTGCGCATACGTCGACAGCGCGGCGCCTCCCGCCAGCCAGGAAACCGGTTTCACGTCGCTCCTTCAGGAACCGCAGCATCGCTTGTACTTCTTGCCGCTGCCGCAGGGACAGTGATCATTGCGGCCTGCCGTTGTGGCGCGTGGTGGCGCGAGTAACGGCAGGCCGGGGTTGCCGGCACGGGCCAGGGCGGTCTCAGCGGCGGCATAGCTATGCTGCAACTGCCGCACGGCCTGTACCGGCGTCGTGACGCTGGCGACCAGGTCTTGCGCCACGGTCTCAGCCACC
>DHIZ01000067.1:1841-17417 GCA_002404055.1 Chloroflexi bacterium UBA4733 | reverse complement strand
CGATAACTCTTGGCGAAAAAGGCCTCGTAGGCCTCGCAGAACACGGGCAGGCTCCCTTCGGCGCTGCCGGTCCGCAGGACCCGATAGCGCGGGCACTCGCCGTGGCAGAGCGGACGCCAGCGGCAGGACAGGCAGCGCGGATGGAGGCGCTGTTTCTGCTGGCCGAAGCGCCCAAGCTTCCCTTCGGCCAGGATCTCCTGCAGTGATTGCTCGTGGACGTTGCCCAGCTTCCAGCCGGGCTCCACGAAGAAGTCGCAGGGGTAGAGATCACCGTTGTGCTCCAGCACCAGGTAGTCGCCACAGGACGGGGCGATCTGGCAATAGTCGGGCGGCATGCCGACCAATGTCTGGACCAGGCTGTCGAAGAGCCGGATGCGGACGTTCCGGAAGCCGATGCGCAGCCATTCGTCAAAGATCTCGTTCAGGAACGTCCCGTACTCCGCTGCGGAGATGGACCAGGGCGCGTAGGCGCCGTCACCGGGCACGTGGCCGAGAGCCGTCTCGACGCACGGGATGAACTGGAGATAGGTGAAGCCCTGGCGAACCAGGTAGTGCAGCAACTCGCGCGGTCGTCCGACATTGGAAGGGTTGACAACGGTGAGGACGTTGAAGTCCACCTGCCGGTGGCGCAGACAGGCAATGCCGTGGAGCACCCGCTCGTGCGTCGCATGCCCTGCTCGATCCAGGCGGTTGGCATCGTGCCAGTCGGGCGGGCCATCCAGGCTCACGCCGATGAGAAAGTTCCAGGCTTTGAAGAACGCTGCCCAGTCGTCATCCAGCAGCGTTCCGTTGGTCTGGAGGGCGTTGGAGATGTTCCAGATGCCACCCGGCGGTCGTGGCTGGATCAACTTGAGCTGGACTTGCCGCGCCATCACCTCCCGGAAGAAGTCCAGGCCCATCAGCGTGGGCTCACCGCCCTGCCAGGCGAAGGAGAGGGAGGGAGCGGACAGCGTGGCGTACTGCTCAAGGAAGCGCTGGAATGTGTCCAACGACAGCGTCGGGTGGGTCCGCCAGGGGTAGAGCGCCTGCTTTTCCAGGTAGAAGCAGTAGGCGCAGTTCAGGTTGCAGCGACTGGAGGTCGGCTTGATGAGCACACCGAACGGGCGTGGCATGGCATTCTCCTGCTCAACACTTCGAGTCGAGGCCGTCATTCAGGCCGGGTACTCCCTGGAGGCATGCGCGCGAGCCCCTTGCCCGCGCAGATAGGCGTCGATCGCCCCGGCAGCGCGGAGGCCATCAGCAACAGCGGTCACCACCAGACCCGAACCCCGCACGCCATCGCCGCCGGCAAAGACCCCCGGCAGGGCGGTGGCGCCGTTGCGGTCAGTCACAATCCGGTCGTACACGTCGGTATGCAGTCCGGTGGCTTGACGAGCGAGCAATGGATCGGGCCGATACCCAGCAGACGACACCACCAGACTGGCGCGAAGGGTGACGGTGTAACCCATAGGCGCATCAAGCGCACCGTCGGCCCGCGACGCTGGGATGCCGACCTGCCGGCAGACGACCGCGCGCACCCAGCCGGAGGTATCACCAACCGTCTGTAGCGCGACGGCGCCGAAAAGAAACCAGCATCCCTCCTCCATGGCGTGCTGGAGATTCCCCCGGCGACAGCGGAGGTCCGCCTCGTTGCGGGAACACGCACTGATCACCGACGCCGCGCCGAGGCGCACGGCCGTTCGGGCGCAGTCCAGCGCCGCATCGTCATCACCGACGATCACCACGTGGCTGCCTGCGAGCAGGAGAGGCGAGTCCTCGAACGCTCGCGGTCCCCAGTCCAACGGCCTGACACTCTGGAGAAAACGGTCAGCTGTCCATACGCCGGCGAGTGCTGCACCGGGAAGCCGCACGGGAATCGCTTCAGGGGCGCCGGGACCCAGGAAGACTGCGGCGAAGCCGCGGACGAACAGGTCGTCCAGGCTCGTGTCCTTCCCCACGCACACGTTGTAGACAAAGCGCACCCCTTGGCGTTGGAGCCGCGTTACCAGTTCCTGCACGAGGTCCCGGCGCAGGCGAAAGGCTGGAATGCTGTGGGAGAGGGTTCCCCCGGGCTCTGAGCGCCGTTCGTAGACCGTGACGGCATGGCCACGCCGGCGCAGCATGGCGGCGACAGCGAGTCCTGCCGGCCCCGCTCCGACCACGGCGACGCGCTTGCCGGTCTCCGGCGGCAGCGGCGACTCGGTCGTTGCTGCTGTTGTGCGCCGGCTGTCGGTGACGAACGCTTCGAGGGCGCCGATGGCGACGGCAGGCTGGGCGAAACGGCAGGCGCCTTCGCAGAGGCGTTCCTGCGGACAGAGGCGGCTACAGATCGCGGCCAGCGGATTGGTCGCCTCGAACGTCACAGCCGCCGCCCCAAAGTCACCGCCTGCGAGCTGGCCGAGCGCCGCTGGAATTGCGGGCTGCACCGGACACGCCAAAGCGCAGGGAGCATCAGGGCATTGGAGGCAGCGCGACGCTTCGACCATCGCCATCTGGTCCGTGTAGTCGCGCCTGACCTCGCCCCAATCCGCCTGAGGCTGGAGTTCCTGGTTCATCGGACACACTTTCTCGGCCGGCGCCATCCGCGCCGTTGGGGCGCGCCGACAAAGTGTATCGTATCGCTGTACGTGGTGCAACGCGCTTCATGTCTCGAGTCCGCGCAGGTGCCGGCAGCCGCAGGCTGACCATTGGCCCGTGCTAGCCCGCGACGTATGAAGTTTGATAAATAATACGGGGATTGCAGGGGCCTCGCGTAGCCTGCCCTGCTTGCCTACCAACAATCGATCGATGTTTGCACCCGAGCCAGGGCAGGCACGGGGGCCTGCCCCTACAACTCTATCCGAATACCCGATCTATTTGTCAAACTTCATCAGTCGCCGGGCGACGGCTCAGCCGCTGACGTGCAAGGTGACGATCAGCGACAGGCTCAACAGCACGAGAAAGAGCAGTGAGCCGCAGACGGCCAGGCCAACACGCAGGCCCACTTTTCGGAGCGCTGCGAAGTCAACGCCCATGCCGAGCCCCGCCATGGCAAGAATGGTGAGCCACTGGCTCGCTTGACCGAGCGCCTGCACCGCCGGTGACGGCAACCAGCCGAGTACGCGGAGCGCTGCCAGGACAACGAAGCCGGCGATAAACCAGGGGACCAGAGCGGGTCGCCGACCTGGTGCTCCGGCGTCTTGCCGGCGCGTCCGTTGGGCGATGCCGAAGGCGAACACGACCGGGCCCAGGAAGAGTACCCGCACCAGCTTCACCAACGTCGCCACCTGGCCGGAAAGCTGACTGACCGGAAAGGAAGCAGCAATCACCTGGGGCACTGCATAGACCGTCATGCCGGCGAGCACCCCATACTGATAGAAGGAGAGGTGCGCCAACGGCACCAGCAGAGGCAAACTGAGGACCAGGACGACGCCGATAATGGCCGTCAGGGCAATAGAACTGGCAACGTCTTTCTTTTCCGCGCGAATGACCGGCGCCAGGGCAGCAATGGCCGAGTTGCCACAGATCGAGTTGCCAACTGCTACCAGCAGCGCCAACTTCCCGTGCAGTCCGAGCGCTCGCCCCAGGGCATAGCTGACGGTGATGCCACCAAACACGCCTGCAGCGATCATCGCCAGCAGGACCGGGCCGGCAGCCAGCACCTGCCGGGCGTCGATGGTGGCGCCCAACAGGAGCACCGCCAACTCCAAGACCTGTTTCGCCGCGAAGCCGGCGCCAAGGGCAGTCACTGCCGGCAACGGAACCAGATTGCGCACGAGCACGCCCAGGAGCAGCGCCGCCACCAACGCCTCGATGATTGGCTGGCCCAGCACAAGACGCTCCAGGGCCTGCGCGCCGAGCGCCGCCACGCCTACCAATGCCGCTATGACGAGTCCCGGCGCCAGCGCCGCCGGTCGAACTCCCAGTAATCGGCGCCCAACTGGTGTTGCCCCTGCCATCACCAACCTTTGCTTCCATTTTATCGATGCCGCCAATAGTGCATCGCTGCCAGACACACCCTGACTGTAGCAAGGATCATCCCGCAATCCGATTGCGACGGCAAGGCGCTGGCACGGTGCGATTATGGTACTATCCTAAAAGAAGTACCCTGCGAACACTATAATTGACCCGTGCAATCGTGCGTGGCGCCCATACCGGACCGCATTTTTGCAGTGCGGGGCTGTTACTAGCCCGTGTACAGACGGGACATCGTTATGCAACGTTTCCTGGTTGCGGCGGACCGGCGCGACGCATCATGACTGCTCACAGTTTGCTCCGTCGAACCCTCGGGGCGATGGCCCTACCGGCGCGGTTGCGCACGGAATCGCTGTCATGGGCGCTGGCGATTGCCTGTAGCGCCAACGGGTCCCTCATGCTCGTCGCGCCGCACCAGTACGACTTGCCTGCGTACACGGTGATCAACACCCACCTCGATTGGTGGGGAACCGCCCTGTTGCTGGCGGGCGGCGCCCTGTTCGCCGTACTCACGCTCGCGCCCGGTCGAGCAATTCGGGCCGGCGCCCAGTTTTTCACCAGTGGCCTCCTGCTCGGCTTAGCGTTGGCGTTCCTACAGTCTGCGGCATGGACTGGGCTGATTGTGAGCGCAATGCTCGGGTTCGCTATGGCCTTCGCGGGGGTCCTCCCGCCGCCACGGGGCGAGACTGGCTCCCATACGTGCGATTTGCTCGCCCTGACCGTGGGTCTGGCGATGGCGTTGGTTGGCGGAACGCTGCCGGTGGCGTCCAGCCACTTCGGTGGATCGGTGTATGATCCCATTCGCGCCTGGCTCTCGTGGTTTGGATTGGCGTTCCTCGGCTCAGGCGTGTTGCTGCTTGCTGTCAATCTGGTTAGCAACTGTCCCAAGGCGCTCCGCGTGGCTGCCCACATGCTTGCCGCGCTGGCGCTTTTGTTGTTCGTCGTTACGACGACAGTGCCGGCACGCGCCTGGAGCGGTCTTATTCTTGGTGTAGACGTCGCAACGCTGCTCATCGTGCTCCCGTGGCTTCGCCCCCGAGTCACCGCAGCGGTAACAACATCGCTGCGCACACAACTCGCCTTCGCCTTGGGCGCGGCCGTTACGCTATCGCTCCTTGGCGGCGTGGTCTGGTCTGCGCAGGCGGAAGAGGCCATTGTGGTGGCCGAGGTGCTCCTGGTGCATCAAACGGTGGCGGCACATGTCGCCGGTGACATAGACGACTTCGAATTGGAGGCAACCGTCGTCGCCGGCCTGCCCGGGCTGCTTGCCATGCCGCCCCTGGTTCAGGCGGGGCTGCTTCGCGACAGCGCCCTGCCCTCCTCGGTTCGGGATTACGCCACCTTCGCTGCCGATGGCACGGCTCTGGCACGAAGCGATGGCCGGCCGCTCGTGAACCTCACGGGTGCGCCGTTGTTCACGCAGGTACGGAGCAGCAGGGCGCCGGCTATCGAGTTCGCCACGTCGTCACTCGGCCCTCCGACGATGCAGGTCGTCGCCCCCGTCCTTGGCGCGGCGAACCACTTTTCCGGCGTCGTGCTGCTGGAATCGGATCAGTTCATTACCCACCTCTCCGGCGCCACGGTCGGAGACGGCGGCCGGATCTACCTGATCGATCCCCAGGGGCAGACGATTGCGGCGTCGGGCGCCGTGCCGGCTACCTTCAACAACCAGTTGCGACTGGTCCCAGCGTCGCAACAGAACGGCACGCTGTCCTATGCAGCGGGCGGTCACCAATGGCTGACGGGGTGGGCCCGGATAACCGGTTCAGACTGGACTGTGGTGGTGGATCAACCGTCGTACAATGCTCTTGCCGATGTGCGCCGCCATCGTGAGTTGGCGTTTGGCGCCCTTCTGGCCGCCGCTGCCCTCGCCGTCCTGGTCGGCATCGGTATCGCCATCTGGCTCGTGCGGCCGTTACGCGACCTTTCGGTGGCCATGCAGGCATTTAGCGTCGGAGCGTCTCCGGTCTTTCCCCGGCAGAGCAGAATCAGGGAGGTGGCCTACCTTACCAACGAGTTCATCGCCCTGTACGACCGTCTGGCGGCCGTAGCGGCGGAGCGGGAGCGCGCCGAGGAGACGCGGGCGCGCCTCGCGGCGATTGTGCAGTCGACCAGTGATGCCGTCATCGGCCTGACGCTCAGCGGCCTCGTTACCAGTTGGAACCGTGGCGCGAAGCAGATGTATGGCTACGACGACGACGAGATTGTGGGGCGTTCGATAGTGCTCCTGATTCCCACCGACCGTTCCGATGAGG
Source organism: Chloroflexi bacterium UBA4733 (assembly GCA_002404055.1). Next base: position 11,229 of record DHIZ01000067.1, on the reverse strand, counting down.
ATACGCAGTTCCTCGACCGACTGCGCCGCGGCGAGCAAATCGACCACTTTGAAACCACCCGCATCCGCAAGGACGGCGAGCGGATTGCCATCTCGCTCAGTCTCTCCCCGATCGTAGACGCCGATGGCCAGGTGATCGGCGTCGCCGAGGTCGCCCACGATATTAGTGATCGCCAACGCGCCGAAGAGGCGCGCCTGGCGCTGGCGCAGGAACAGGCGGCGCGCGCGGCAGCGGAGGAACTGGCGGAGGCGCGCGCGATGTACGAGGCGCTTGTGCTCAACCTCACGGACGGGCTGGCCGTTATTGACCCCGACGGACGCTGCGCCTTCTGGAGTCCGGCGCTGGAACGCCTCACCGGGGTGGCAAGCAGCACGGCGATTGGGCGCACGCTCGGCGAGCTGGTCGAAATCCGTAGTGGCGACGCTGCCCCATTGGAGGAGGCACAACAGCGTGTGGCAAGTGCGGCGCAGGCGGCGGTAACTTCCGGAACGTCCGTCCGCTTTGACTTGCGTCCTTTCGGCGAGACCCCACGCTATCTGAGCATCCTGGCCTTTCCCATCGTGGCCGTGGGCAGGCCCGCCCGCCTCGGTTGGCTTGCCCAGGATGTGACGCGTGAGCGGGAGCTTGAGCGCCTCAAGGACGAACTGATCGCCACGGTGAGTCACGAGTTGCGCACTCCGCTCTCCAGCCTGGTCGGCTTTTCTGAGCTCCTGCTGACCCGTGAGTACCCGCGCGCCGAGCAGCAGGAGTTTCTCACCACCATGTTGCAGGAAGGGGAGCGCCTTGCCGCCCTCATCAACGACATGCTCGATCTGCAGCGCATGGCCAGCGGTCGCCAGCACCTGCACGTTGGCGCCGTAGACGTGGCGTCCGTGGTCGACAAGGCGCTGCAGGCAGCGGGAGACGACCCCGCGCATCCCGCGGAGGTGCTCATCCCGCGGGGTCTGCCCCCGGTGTGGGCGGACCCCGCGGCGATCCGGCGAGTCCTGGGTAACCTCCTGGCCAACGCCCGCAAGTACTCGCCCGATGGTGGACCGATCCGCTTGACGGCGCGTGTCCGCGACGGCACGATCGAAGTGGCCGTGCGTGATCACGGTGTCGGCATCCCCCCGGAGGCGCTGCCCCAGCTCTTCCAGCGCTTCTATCGCGTCGAGCGGGCCGATTCCCGACAGATTGGCGGTACGGGCCTGGGGCTGGCCATCTGTCGGGAGGTCGTCGAGGCGCACGGTGGCCGCATCTGGGCGGAGTCGGCGGGGCCAGGACTCGGCGCTACCTTTACCTTCAGCCTGCCGGTGATGGTGACCGATGTGCCCGGCAAAGGGGATGTCTTGATCGTGGAGGACGACCTGGTCTTTGCCAGCTTGCTGGCGGCTGAACTGGCGACGCGCGGCTGGTCCAGCGCCGTGCATATCAGCGCGGAGTCGGCGCTGGCCTGGCTCGCCACCGAGACGCCGCGCGCGCTGCTGCTCGACCTCCTCTTGCCGGGTCTCACCGGGGAGCAGTTTCTGCAGAGCCTGCACGAATGGCTGCCTGATCTCCCGGTGGTCGTCGTGACCGGGCTGGACCTCGACGCCGCAGCGCGACTGAAGTTGGCGGCGCAAGGGGTGGTGCAGGTGCTGCGCAAGGGCCGCGGCGTCGCCGCCGCCGCCGCGAACACGGTCGCCGCAAGGCTCGCAGGCAGCGGCATTGTTCAACCGACAGTCTCGAAGGAAGGGCAAGGAGGAACTGGGACGTGAAGAGCACCGTACTTATCGCCGACGACGAGCCGAGCCTGCGCCGCCTGGTACGAGCAACCGTCGCCTCGGACGCCTATCGCGTGGTTGAGGCCCAGGACGGTGACGAGGCCTGGGACATCCTGCGAACGCAGCATCCTGTGGTAGCGATTCTGGACGTGGCGATGCCCGGCCGCACCGGCCTGGATCTGGTGCGCGCCATTCGGGCCGATCCTGACCTGGCGGGGACCAGGGTGATCCTGCTTACCGCCAAAACACAGCAATCCGACATTGCCGTCGGCAAGGCGGCAGGGACGGATTATTACCTCACCAAGCCGTTCTCGCCGCTGGAGTTGCTCACCTTGGTCGATACGGCGATGAAGGCCAAATGAGCTCGCCGCCCGCTGGAGGTCCTCACCAATCATTGCCGTCGCAGACGCCTACGATGCCATGATCAGCGACCGGCCATATCGGAAAGTGCTGCCGGAAGCGGCTGGGCGCGGGCGTTCCACCTGCCCGCCTTTCGCTGGCCGGCCCTCTGCCGTTCAGTCACCGGCCAGCGCGTTCTCTGCCGCCGGGAGCTCGACGTGGAAGGTGCTGCCCTGCCCCGGCCCCGGACTCTCGACCCAGATGCGTCCGCCGTGCAGCTCTACCAGGCGCTTGGTGATGTACAGCCCGAGCCCGGTCCCGCCGATCTGCCGCCGGGCCGGGTCGTTGATGCGGTGGAAGCGCCCAAACAAGCGCGACAACTCCTCGGGGGGGATGCCCAGCCCCTGGTCGGCCACGCTGAGCCGTACCATGCGGTCGACGCCTTGCGCTGAGATGGTCACGTTGCCTCCCGCTGGCGAGTACTTGAGGGCGTTGGACACGAGGTTGGTCAGGATCTGGGTCAACTTGTCCGAGTCCGCCAGGACGGGCAGCAGCGGGCGCCCGTAGCGCCGCTCCAGACGGTGTGCCAGGCCCTGGGCCGTGAACGGCGCCAGCGCCTGTTCGATCGCCGCCGTCACATCGAGGGCTTGTACGTCCACAGTCATGTGGTTCTCTTCGATGCGCGCCACGTCGAGCACATCTGTCACGAGATGGGCCAGCCGCTCAGCCTCGCTGTGCATCGTCTCAATCCACTGGCGCGCTGTCGCCGCGTCCACCTGGCGATCGAGCAGCAACTCCGAGAAGCCAACCAGCGAGGCCAGGGGGGTCCGGAACTCGTGAGACACGGTGCTCAAGAACTCCCCCTGCAGATGATTGATCACCCGCTGGGCCTCCAGCGCCTGGAGCTGCTCCTGGAGTTGGAGATTCTGGAGCGACAGTTCCTCCGCGTGCTTTCGGGCGGTGATGTCTTCGATCGTGGCCACGTAATGCCAGGGCTGGTTGGCGCCGTCCCGTACTAGCGCGACGGTGGCATGGGCCTACACGGGCTCGCCAACCGCCGGCCTGAGCCGCAGGTCTGCGTAGTACACGTCCTGCTCGTTGGATAGAGAAGCGGTCAGCGCTGTCCACCCTGCTGTCCCTTCCGCAGCCCACCACATGTCGCTCCAGTCCAACGCGACGCACTGTTCCGGCGAGATCCGCAGCATCGCGCACAGGCGCGTGTTCGCCCGCAGACAGTGGCCGTCAAGCGAGAGGTGCGCGATGCCGGTGGGCGCCTGCTCGAAGGTCGTGGCGTACAGGGCCTCGCTCGCGCGCAGACGCCCCAGGGTTCGGGCGAGCACGACCGCTTCGCCGATCTGCGCGGCGACTCCGTGAGCAGCCTTGCTCCATTCCGCCGCGGCGCGGGGGCTGTCCAGGACGATGATCAGCAGCCCGAGGCACTGGCCGGCGACGACCAGTGGAACGGCCAGCAATGATTGTGCGGCCCAGGCCTGGAGCCAGATTGCCTCTTCAGGCGACGGGGCGGCGCCCTCGGGCACGATGAGCGGATGCCGAGACTCGCGGGCACGCATGAGGAGCGTGGTGAGGGTATCAGCCACCGGCCCGGCCGGGCCGGTGGCTGTGGGCAGGCTCGCGGCCGAGGCCAGCACCGGTTCTCCCCTCTCGTCCCAGAGGTAGATGGCGCCCTTGGAGATGCCCGCCGCATCCAGAAACCGGTTCAGGATCTCGTCGACGACCTTGTCCGCAGTGCCCGCACGTTCGACGATCTCCACCAGCCCCTCGAGGACGCTGAGCTGACCTTGCATTCCCAGCAATTGGGTCCGAAGTTCCACGTTTGTCGCGAGTTGCCGCTCAAGCTGACGGACCAGCCGCTCCGTGTAGGCTGCTATCGGCGGGCCTGCGGACTCGGCGTGGGCGCGACGAGCCCCCGCATTCAAGGCGTCGAGCAGCGCTTCGGCGACTTCCGTTCCGTCTGGCGTCCTTAACGCGAGCGCATGGGCGCCCACCCGCCGCGCCAGCTCCTGGTCTGCCTGCTCGGTGTAGGCGGACGACGTCAACACGACCGGCACGGCGGCCAGACGCGGGTCTTGCCTGATCGCCAGGCACAACTGGAATCCGTCCAGTTCCGGCATCAGCACGTCGCTGACGATCGCAGCAGGAGGCTCTTGGCGCGCGCGCGCCAGCGCAGCCTGCCCATCCCCGACCTCGATAACTTCAAAACCGCGCTGCTCGAGCTGAATGGCCAGGAGTCGCCGCTGGACCGGCTCATCATCCGCGAGCACCACCGTCCGTCTTGCAACGGACTCCGGCGCGGCATAGGCGCTGGGCGACCTGACCGCGAGGTGCGCGCGCACGAGCCCGATCAGTTGCTGCAACCCCACGGGCTTCGGCAGGAAGGCCGCGACGCCGGCCTCGACAAGCGCCGCCCGACTTGGCTCGTCTGCGATGCCCGAATAGGCAATGATCGGCGGCGTGTCGATGCCCACCGACTCCCGCAACTGACGCGCCCACGCGAGACCGTCCGTGTCCGGTAGGACGAGGTCCAACAGGATGAGCGCGGGGTGCTGAGTATGGACAATGGCCGCCGCCGTGCGGCCGTCTGCGGCCAGGGCGATGCGGTAGCCGGCACCCTCGAGCATCGCCTGGGCCATCCGACCGAAGACCGGATTGTCGTCCACTACCAGGAGTAGGGCGTTCGAGGCTGTCATGACCCTCCCCCTCCCAGGAAGGACCCCACGACGGCCGGCAGCGTCGCCACGTCGATCGGCTTGCTGACGTAGCCGTCGCAGCCCGCGCGGCGCGCCGTCTCCGCGTCGCCCTTCATGGCATATGCGGTCAACGCAACGACCACGATGTCGGATGTTGCGGGATCGGCCTTCAACCGCCGGGTCAGTGTCAACCCGTCCATACCGGGTAGCTGCAGGTCCATCAGGATGAGGCGTGGCGACTCGGCCGCGATGGCGGCCAGCGCCTCGTCGGCGTCCGCGGCGGTGCGCACCGCGTAGCCCGCGAGCTCGAGGGTGACCCTGGCGAGCTGGAGGTTGATGTAGTTGTCGTCGACGATCAGCACCGGACCACCGCTCATCGCCCGCTCCCTGCACCGACTGCATTCGTCCTCGGCTGGCGCGGCGCTGCGCTCCTGGGGCTCGCTCTGCCACCGAGGACCTCCGCCAGGGTGTCGACCACTGCGTTCGTGCTCCCGTCGCCCTTGGTCACCACGGCCTGGGTGCTGGCCCGGAGTTGTTCGGTCTCTTGGTCGGTGAGGAGCTTGCTCGTCCACACCAGCACCGGCAGTCGCTTGCCCGACGCCGTTTGGCGGAGCCGCTGGAGGAACGCGAAGCCGTCCATGCCGGGCATCAGGAGGTCCAGGATGAGGGCGCCGGGTTTCTCCGCCGCCGCGGCGGCGAGGCCGCTCTCCCCATCAAGGCAGCAGATCGGCACATACCCGGCTTCCTGGAGCGCCAGCTCGGCCAGCGCCAGGGCGGCAGGGTCGTCGTCCACCACGAGGACCCGCTGCCCGTGCCGGGGCGCGACGCCCGCACCCGCGAGCGCTGCCCGGAGATCCTCCGCGCCAACAGGCTTGGTGAGCACGCATTGCACGGGAAAAGCCGCCGCCAGAGCGAGATCGGGCACGACGCTGATGATGATGACGGGCGTGTCCCGGTTGGGCCCGTCGGTGCGGATCGCCTGCAGCACGTCCAGCCCTGGTCCGTCCGGCAGCAGCAGGTCGAGCAGGACGGCATCAACCCGCTCGCGCTGGAGATGCCGAATCGCCTCGGCGCAACTTGGGACCACTTCCGCGCTATACCCGGCCTGCTCCAACGTCTCAAGCAGGAACTGCTGGTCCGCCGGGTTATCCTCGACGATCAGGATGCGGCCAACGCTGCCGGTCAGCGAGGCCACGCCGGACGACGGGGCGGCACTTCTCGCCGCAGGACTCAGGCGCCGGGGCAGCACGGCGAAGAAGACGCTTCCCTGCCCCGGCACGCTCCGCACCCCCACGCTGCCGCCCTGCGCTTCGACGATCCGCTTGGTGAGCGCCAGCCCGAGGCCGGTTCCGGCGTACTTCTTCCCCGCGCTGGCGTCGAGTTGCTGGAACTCGACGAACAGGCGGCTCATGTCCTCGGGCTTGATGCCGATCCCGCTATCTTCCACCTCAAGGCGGAAGAAGTCCGCGTCCTCCCGCAGGACCCGCACCGCCACCGAGCCGCCGTCCGGCGTGAACTTGATAGCGTTCGAGACGTAGTTATAGAGCACCTGCTTCAGGCGCGCGGCGTCGGTGATCGGCTTGCCGATCGACGGATCGACCTCGACGCCCAGTTGGAGCCGCTTGTTCGCCGCCAATTCGCGCACCACCGAGATCACCTCGCCGGTGACGCGCTCCAGGTCCACCAGCTCGGGGTGGAAGTCCACCTTCCCGGATTCGACCTTGGCCAGGTCGAGAATGTCGTTGATCAATTGCAGCAGGTGCCGGGTGCTGGTCAGGACGAAGCCCAGGTACTCCTGCTGCTGGGTCGAGATCGGGCCCGCCTTTCCCTCATGCACGAGCTGGGTGAAGCCGATGGCGCCGTTGAGGGGCGTCCGTAGCTCGTGCGACATGTTGGCCAGGAACTCGCTCTTCTGGCGGTTGGCCTCCTGCACGCGCTGGTATTGGACCTCCAGCTCCTCGTTCTGGCGCTGCAGTTGGGCTTCGAGCTCCTTTTGCTCGGTCACGTCGCGGGCGGCGGCGAAGACGCCCTGGAGCTTGCCGTCGCGGTCGTAGAAGGTAGCGGCGTTGTAGGAGACGACCGTCTCCCGCCCGTCCTTGCCGACAGCGGTGAGCTCGTAGTTGGTCACGCGGCCCTCGCGGAGCACGAGCTTGATGCCATCCTCGGCGTGGCCCGGGTCGGTAAAGTAGCCTGCGAACCGTGTCCCGACCAGTTCCTCGCGCGCCCGACCCGTCAAGGCTTCCATTTGCTGGTTCACGTCCGTGATCACCCCGAGCAGGTCGGTGGTCATCAAGGCGTCAATGTTCGACTCGATCAGCGAGCGCGTGTAGAACTGGGTGGCCTGGAGTTCCTCGGTGAGGCGCAGCTCGTCGGAAATGTTGCGGGAGATGAGGAGGAAGCCGATTGGCTCTCCAGACAGATCGCGCCGCGGCGTCACGACCACTCGGGCCGTGAATTGTTGTCTATCTCGCCGCACTCGCTTCAGCGTGCCCTCCCATTTCCCCTCCGCCAGCGCGGTGTCGAGCATGGCGCGAGGCAGTCCGGCCTTGACATCCTCGGGGGCATGGAGGATCTCAGCGTTGACCTTGCCGATGACCTCTTCGGGCTCGTACCCATAAATCCTGTGGGCGCCCTCGTTCCAGAGCAGGATCAACCCGTCAAGGTCCTTGCCGATGATCGAGTACTCCGTGGAGGACTCGAGCACGTTGGTGAGAAAGTCCGCCACATCCTGGGGGTCTTGCATCAGCGTCGGATCCATCAGCTTTGTCGCCATCGCTTCTCCTCCTCAGGCTCGTTCAGTTGGGACAGGGGTCAGGCGAGCGGCGACGCTTATATATTGTGCTGGAAGCTGGAAGTACAAATACAAATAGCGACCCCTACCGTGCGGTCATTGATCGTACCACCGGGGAGTGCGAAAAAGGCGTAACGGTGGGACATCTATTCTCGCGCGAGGGCAGACGAGCGAGATTCCTTATTTGGCGAGGTCCTCTCAAAGGCGAGCACGGCTGGCCGCCGGCCCCAGTCTGCGTTCGTGATGGTCCCACCCCATCCCACAATTACAGCATTGCCACCACGCCGAAATGATGAATTGCCCGGATGCGCGCCGTCCCCCGCTCCGGCATGCTATCCATACGGTTGTACCGGTATAGCTTACTGACCGGCGCCGAAAGGAAAGAGAGGAGTTGCAGCATGGCTGCCATCTTCACCAACCTCACCCAGGGGCAACCGGCAGAAGTCCCTGATCCGCCGCTGGCGCGGTTCCTGTTTGCCGACCGGCGGATGGCCCCCTTCTGGTTGATCGTGCGACTGTACGTCGGCTGGCAGTGGTTCACGGCAGGCTGGGGTAAGCTGACCGGGACGGAGTCCAGTTGGGTCGGCGCCAATGCCGGCAAGGCGATGGCCGGCTTCGTGGCCGGCGCCCTCAAGCAGACCAGCGGCGCCCACGTCAACGTCCAGCCTTACTACGCCTGGTTTCTGCAGCATGTCGTCCAGCCGCACCTGGCCGTCTGGTCCTACGCCATCACCTTTGGCGAGATCCTCGTCGGCCTGGGCCTGATCGTCGGCCTCTTCACCGGCATCGCCGCCTTCTTCGGTGGCTTCCTCAACGCCAACTACTTGCTGGCGGGGACGGTCAGCACCAACCCGGCCCTGTTCATCCTGGCGACCGGTCTGGTGCTGGCCTGGAAGGTAGCAGGCTTGATCGGTCTGGATAGCCTGGTCCTGCCACTCCTGGGTGTCCCCGGTGCGCCTGGCCGGCTCTTGCGTCGCGGCGCACCGGCGCCGACCGCCGCACCAGCCAAGACGGTCTGAGCCGGGCGACCAGTCGTGGCGAGGGCGCTCTAGCGTGCAGAGCGCCCTCGCTACTTTTGCGCGTCGAATTCCAGGCGCCTGCGGAGAAGGGAACGAGCAGATCGGCATGGGCGCCCACGTCATTGGCAAGGATGCGGCGCGGCGTCCGGCGATTCCCAGTATCTGCTTGGACTTCGCGTATCCACGGGGCGGACAGCACTCGCCAAGCCCAAGAACCTCATCTGGAAGACGGCGATGATTGGCTGCAGTCGACGGGCCGCCGGCTCGGTTGATAGCACTGCTCCAGCCAGCGAAGCCGCATTCTTGCCTGAAGGCAGCAGCGCAACAGTTGCCGCCCGATACCTCGTGTCATTCCTGATCCGTTACTGCCGGTGGTACGGGCAGTGATGTGCTGCGGAAGCGGCAGCCGTTCGGCGCCACCTGATCCTGCGCAGCCGGTTGAAGCGGATCGCTGTCGATGCATCATCGCCCCAGAACATGCACTCACGCGCTCTAAGTATAGTAAAGTACTCCATGCGTGGCGAGGGAGGCGGCGGTCAGATTGTGCCCGGTAGGAAGGCCCGTACGACGGCGAGGCGGTGTGAAAAAGCGCCTGTGGTAAGAACGGAGTATCGCCTACCACCGAACCCGTCCGTGGGTACAGGAGCGAGTAGATGCAACCAATCGGGGGAAGGGATGAGTGGATGGCGTTGCAGAACGGAGAGTCTTGGCAAGCAGACTTCCGGCAGCCGCGCTTCACCGATGTCGCTGATGTACGCCTTTGCTACCGGCTCGCCGGCGCCGGCGAGC
>DHIZ01000067.1:0-1726 GCA_002404055.1 Chloroflexi bacterium UBA4733 | reverse complement strand
GCTCGCCGGCGCCGGCGAGCCGGTGCTGCTCGTGCATGGGTTCCGCGGCTCCAGTCGTTATTGGACGGCCGTGGCGGACGAACTGGCTCAGCAGCACCTGGTGATCGCGCCGGATATGAAAGGGTTCGGCGAATCGGCCAAGCCACGCTCCGGCTATTCGTTGGGAGACCACGCAGCCATGCTGCGCGGCCTGCTGAAGACGCTCGGCGTCTCCTCGGCCGCGGTGGTTGGCCACTCGCTGGGCGGCGTCGTGGCGTTGCGCGTGCTCACCGACTTTCCCGGGCTGGTGCGCCGGCTTGTGCTCGTCGCCACGCCGTTCACCGGCACGGTGCAGGAGAACCTGGGCGAGCTGGCACGGGCGCCCTTGTGGATGCGGCTGCTCGTTCTCCGCCCGCACCTTGCCCGCCTGCTCGTCGGCCTGAAGAGCAAGACGATGGTGCGCCTCGGCAGCGATACTCGCGACTTGACACGGGAGGACATTGAGGACGCCGTAAAGTTCTGCTGGGCATCATTGCACGAGACTTTCACTTCCTGTATTGTGCGCGAAAATATGCGCAGCCGCCTGCGCCCCGTCGACGTGCCGGCACTCTTGCTCTACGGCGATCACGACGATCTCGTCGGCTTGCACCATGCCCGGGATCTGCTGGCGGTCTTCCGCCCCTCCGAGTTAGTCGTTGTCCCCGGCGCCGGCCACCAGCTCCCGTCGACTCACCGGGCCCCCTTTTTGGAGGCGCTGACCCCCTTTCTCGGATCGTGAAGCGGGCCGGGGTGTCCATGACGACCGGCCATTCCGGCTGGAACGTGGCCAAGCGACGGTCGTCAGGAATGGAGCAGCGCATCGCCGCAACCCGCTTCGGCGTACAACGAGGGGGATGATTCAGGGTAGACTCCTGACGTGAAGACTGACCATCCTCCCCGCTGGGGTGAGGCTGAGCGCGCTGCATTTCTGGCCTCCGTCCGGCTCTTTGCCCCCTTGCCGCCGGCCATACTCGCCCAGATTGCTCGTCATTTCCGTCCTCGCCATGTGCAGCGGGGGGAGGTTGTCTTTCTCAAAGGGTTGCCGGCCACCGATCTCAGTCTCCTGGCGACGGGGCGCATCAAGGTCGTCCGGGAAACGGAGGACGGTCGTGAGGTCATCCTCCGCCAGATCAGGCCTGGCGACATCTTCGGCGGCGCCGGTGGCTGGGGCGAAAGCGTCTATCCCGCCAGCGCGCTGGCGCAAGAGGAAGCGCTGGTGCTGCAGTTGCCGGCTGCCGAGTTCCAGCATCTCCTGAGTAGCCACGTCGAGTTCGCCGTAGCCGTCATACATGAGCTGGGGTTACGGCTGCGTGAGGCAGAGGCACGCATCCGCGACCTGCAGGCGGAAAGTGCCGAATGCCGTTTGGCGCACGCGGTGCTCCGTCTGGCGCAGAAGCAGGAGCGTGGGGGGCCGCCAACCCTGACGCTCACCCGCCAGGATCTTGCCGAACTTTCTGGCACGACGGTGGCAACGGCCAGCCGGACGGTACGCGCCTGGCACAACCAGGGGCTCGTGGATGCCGGCCGCGAGCGGGTCACCATCCTGCGTCCAAACGCTCTCCGCGCCATTGCCGAAGGGCAGCCGGGGCCGGCGAGCTGAGGGGTGCGTCCAGCAACTCGGTTACGCTTTGCCAGCCCGCGCCCGGCGACTGAAGTCGCGGCTACCATGGCGAAGTCCGCCTACGCGGACTAATCCAGCCGCCGAAGG
>DHIZ01000058.1:13379-23146 GCA_002404055.1 Chloroflexi bacterium UBA4733 | reverse complement strand
CGACCCTCTCGGGCCGGTGCAACCGCATCCGTTGCGTACTGTGCAGCGATACCAAGAGGTTTCAATCCTCACCGACCCTCTCGGGCCGGTGCAACGGTAACAAATTCCCATTTTGCCGCTGTTTACGACCGCTCTCCGCTTACTTCATGGCTGACTCCTCCGTTCACTCCTACGCTAACCGTAGTTCCAGCACTTGCAACCGCTGGAAGATGTCCGACAAGCGGGCTGAAACACCGCCTAAGCATACGCATGCTGCGCGGACCCCTTGGCGGTGGAGACATCATTGGGGTCCGCGCGATCACACGATCAGGGGATCGTGCAGATCGAAGAGCGGCACCTTGCCCATTACTTGCAGGTACTTGTCGCGCGGCTCCTGCAGGCGGTAGATGCGTAGGCTATCGTGGCTGGGTGCAATCTCCTTTGTCAAAGCGTGCTTTAGTTGCTCCATTTGCATGGCGTTCACGGTACACTCAAACACGGACTTTTGCACACGCTGTCCGAAAGCTTGACAGACCTTGGCGACCCGACGCAATCGCCGCCGCCCGGCAGCGTCTTCCGTCGAAACGTCGTAAGCAACAAGGACCTCCACGATAGGTTCCCCCGTAGTCCGCCGCACAGCGGCCTATTCGCAAACGCGTGGCCTTCACCGGTACAAGAACGGCGGGTAATCCGGTAGGTCGCCGCGAAGATGCCTCGCCAGCAACCTTGCCTGCACGTGAGGAATCAGACCGATTGGGAGCTTTTGCTTGAGCACCCTGTGCTGCAGCACTTCCACCTTGCGGCGCTGATAGGCAAGCAGCACCGCTCGCCTTCCATCCTCGCTGAGCAGGGTGGCGCCTCCCGGCGTCTGATCGAAATGCTCTGCCTGTAGCTGGCGCCGATTGATCAGCGACAGCGCCAGCCGATCCGCGAGAACCGGGCGAAACTCCTCCATCAGGTCGAGGGCTAGAGCAGGACGTCCCGGTCGAAGAGCGTGTAGATATCCTACCTGGGGATCGAGACCGACGCCTTCCAGCGCCGCTGTGCATTCGGCGCGGACGAGCGCATAAAGAAACGACAGCACAGCGTTCGTGCGATCCCTCGGCGGACGCCGTGATCGACCGTCGAAGGGAAACGTCGCTTGATCCGCTCGGATCATGTGGCTGAAAACGCCAAAATAGATTCGCGCCGCTTCACCCTCTATCCCACGAACCACGTTCAGATCTTCCGTGTCGTGCAACCTTGCAAGAGCATCTGCTTGGCGGACCGCCGCTTCGGCCAGGTACTCGCTCTCTGGAGCGCCGCTGGACTCACGGGCCGCGCGTAAGAGCACCTGACGATCGTTCTGAATCTTGGCAGCGACGATCTGGCGGGCGATGTCGCAAGTGCGCTCCTTGTCAGATAAAGCCAGGTGCTGAGCGCGCCGCAGCAGCACGTTGCCGCGGACTTGCCCCTCCACCCGCGCCTTGAAGCGGCCCTGCCGGTCAAGCCAAACCAGACTCCGGCCGTCCTCGGCACAACGCTGAATCAGAAACGACGTGATGCTTACCTGGCCTAAAAGCACGAGGCCGCTCAAGCGTAACAGTGGCACACGAAGCTTCGTTTCGCGCTCCAATTCGATACGCACGGTGTCGTGATCAAGATGCAATACCGCGCCTTGCGTGAGGACGTAGAGCACGTTCAGCAGTTCATGCATGATCACTCCCCACGGCCAATGGCTGAAAAAGCGCGCCTTGTAGGCCGCGCAGTCGCGCCCGCTCGCCCACCACACTAGGTAAACAAGCGGTAATCAAAGAGCAGTTCGGACAGCGGGCGTCATTCGGCGCTTCGGGAAGGTGCTGGTCGTGCAGTATCTGCCGCACAGCAGTCACGGCATCGAGCGTGCGGCGACGCAAAACGTGATCAAAGACCACCTCATGTCGCTGACGGGTGGCATGGTAGAAGATCGCGCCCTCCGGCACAGCCACACCGAGCATCTCTTCCAGGCAGAGCGCCTGGGCGCAAAGTTGAACGTCTGCATGCGTGCCATGTCGATGGCCAACCTTGTACTCAACCGGATATGGCCGCTCTCCGTGGAACTCAATCACATCGGCTTTGCCCTGCAAGCCGAGTTGGTGCGACCAGAGTGGAGCGCCTCGTACCACCCGAATACCCCGACTCGGCCCCTCCTCACCGGAGTGAACTCGCTCGTGAGCCAGATGGCCCTTGATCGTGAATAGGTTCTCGTCGAATGTCTGCTCGACGTGGATAAGCGCGCATTGCCGCGGACAGTAGCTGTAGTGCTCAAGCGCCGAAATAGCTACGTCATCAGCTTCCTCGAGCACCCCGTCATCCGGTGTGTCCATTTTCAGCCCTCAAGGCATGACAGGGTGACGCCGGCAGGCAGGTTATCGAAGTTGACCTCGACGTTGTAATCGCGGAATTGCCTCGGCAATGCAACTTTCGCATTGAGCACGATTCGATCAAACAGGCGGTGCGCTGGCGCATTACCCAGAGAACTCTCGTGGGAGAAGACGTACAGGCCACGACATGCCATCATACCGCGGGAAGCCGAGCGATCGAGATCCCACATCTGCTGCAGTGCCTGCCAGAACAACGCCAGGTCCTCGTCCATTACCCCGGTTTGCTTGGCGTAATGTGGGTTGAAGAAGCCGGAGGCACGGTACAGGCCATACGGCACGAGCGTCTTACGCCCCATCTCCGTTTGCTTTCCGCCGGTACCTGCCGAGCCGTCCTCACTCACTACCACCTTGGTGTCTTCCTCCTTCGTGACGGCCACCCTTGTGATAGAAAGATCTAACGGCACAATGGCGTCGATAGAGCGAGCAAAAGTGAGTTGCATCGGGCCCCGAACTTGCCCGCAGTTAACGCCGGTCGTCATGACAGCGCCGAACATTCGGATGTCGTAGAAGTTTTCGCACATCCACTTTCGTGCAGTCTCAACGTCACTCCGATTCTGCTTCGCGCCAGTCGAGGTGAGCCCGTTTGCCTCGTAGGCGCGCTTGTGGACGGTGTTGAGCGCATCTCCACTTTGCACGTATATCTTGTAGCGGCCTTCGTCGCCGCGTGCGGCATCGACCCAGTCGCGGACTTTCCGCTTGATGGCGACATCGGTCACCAAGCCCTGCATGGTCTCGGGATCGACGCGTGGTAAGTTGCCAGCGTCTGGGTCCCCGTTCGGATTGCCGTCTGTGACGTCGAACAGGAGTACGAAATCGTGCCGGCGGTTGACGTCAGAGTGCGCGTTGCTGGTCATCTCACTTCTCCTCTACTACTTCGCTCAGGTCCAGAGCATCGTCGGCGGCTTGGTCGACACTTGCATCGTTCAAGGCGGCGAGGGCACGGCGGTCGGCCCCCTCGCGCGCTCTTGCCCGGTTGTGTGCACGCTGGTGGTAATACCCAAGGGAAAAGAGCCCTTGCTCAGTGAGCGTCAACGTACGGGGGAAGGCTTTGAGGCCCGAGAGCACATCTTCCAGTTGTGCTTGCAGGCCGACATAAGCTCCATGCCGGTCGCGCTCCAGTTTGGACAGGTGCGGCTGGGCGCCGCGCATGAGCCGCCCAAAGACAGATGCCGGTGCCGAAGACGCGGTGCCAAAATAACGGTCGACAACCGTGGCCTTTATTCCCGGGACCGCGCGCCGCTGTATCTCCTCCAGCACGGCCAGCAAGCGTCCGCAGCGGTAGGCGGGATCGATGTTCGTCTCGTCAAGTCCAACCATGTCCTCTCCTCTCGTGATTCTGCCGCTGTACACCAGCACCATTTTGATGAGCATGGCCCGCCCATGCGTCACAGTGCCCTCTGCCCGGTTTCGGCGCACTGCCTGGAAGAGCAAGCCGAGCGGTAGCGGCACACCGGTGAGCGCCGTCCGCACCAGTGCGCGCGGTACCTCGGGGGTAAGATCTTTCAGGTCGCGCACCGTGGCGCCCGCAAGCTGTAACAGGCCCAAAGGGCGGGAGCGTTCGCCGTATGGGGTCAGGATCTCTTGCGCTCCGAACCAATCCCCAAGATGGCCCTGAGCTACCCCAACAGTCGTGTCGATCCAGTCGCGTACGACCACCCGGGCGCCACTACCGGATAACACGGTAGCGTAGAAGGCCGTAGACTCGACATCCGGCTGCGTTTTGCCGGAGCGAATTGACCCCAGCATCGCCCGAACCTGCTCGGAGTCGGGAGCCAGCATATAGTTGAGAAAGTCGAACCCGACCTGCTCACGAGTCCAGAACACGAATGCCGCATCACCCAGGGTGAGTCGATGCGACCGGTCGGCAAGCAGGGCATTCAGTGCCCTGGTGAACTTCTCGCCACAACTGGCGCAGGTAGGCGCGACGAGGGATGCCTCGAGACCATAACTTTCAAAAGCGCCACTGTTGGCTGAAATGATCGAGGTGCCGGACGTCTGTCCGCCCGGAATTCCCTTAATCTTCCCCTGTAACCGATCAAGCACCGGACGGACATTGCCGCACACGATGCATTGCATATGGGGTGCGGACTTCAAGGCAGGATCGTTCTCGTCGGCCCAGAATTGCCGGACGCCTGGCAGGTCCACCGGGAAGATGTCGCCAACACGGAAAGTGACGCTCGCGCCGCGATCGTAACTCTCATCAAGGTCAAGCTGGCTGACAGGGTCCTGCACGAGGAATTGCTGTACTGCCTGTACGGCCGGATCTTCCGTTACAATGGCGCACCGCTGCAATAACTCAAGATACGCGCGGTGGCAGCCAACAACCCGCTTGGCCTTTGACGCCTCACGAGCAAGCCCAAGCGTATATTCAGCATTGTCTGCCAAGAGCAACGGCTTGATCTCTGAGGCGCGCGTCACCTGAGGCACCAAGCGGCGCTCACCACGCCGCATCGCCGGACTGGTCGTGTCAGCCGTGTCGACGGGCCGGCGGCTGGCCGGGCGCCCATCGGGATTGAGTTCGATGATGTAACGGACCGGCGCCTCACTGTACAGCGTCGGTCGATTGTCAGCGACACCTTCCCGGCCCGCGTACTCAACCAGCCGTTGCAATAGCATCGTCCCCTCCTCTCTCAGAATGGGCCGGAACGTGAAGGACGCCCCGCTCCAGGCGAGCAGTGAAGAACTGCGGACGATAGCGGCCGTCGACATCCTTTGTATAGTCGAGATCGAGCAGCATCGGACCGAGTTCCTCATTCATATCCACTGGCCGTTCAGTACCGTCCGGCGTCGCGAAGGCAGCAGAAAACTCCCGGCAGCCGAGATAGGGCATGGCAAAACATCGACCTGCTGCGACACGACGGCGGAACTGGTCACGGAACTTGGCGGGGTCTTCTTGTACATCCGGTTTGACGTCAACTTGGGCGTGAATGACGTAGGCCACGTCTCGTAAGGCCAGCGTGTGGCGTTGCGCACGATCCTGGCTGGCAACGTAACCACCACCGTCTCTTCCCCAGGCCGTGGCCGAACGATCGCTCACTCGGCTGTTTACCTCGTTCCTCAGCATGGAAAAGTAGCGAATGGGATTCAGTACCCAGATTTCTGTGATACGCCAGGTGAACTGCGGCTTCCAGCAAACGGCCTCGCAAATGCCCCTGGCCGCCGACGGTGTCGGCACCGGATAGCTAACGCGCTCAACCTTCATCTCCGGGCGCGTGAAGCACGCGTACTGTCCCCACACCTTTATGCTGACCGGTCGGTACTCGTCGCTCATGCCGTTTTGCGGCCTCCTCGTCGCTACACGCTTCCGCACGTCCACTGGTAGGTTTGCTAGTCCGACACGTGATTTCAATCCCCACGGCAGGTTCGCACCGCGCCTATGCTATTCCAATACATGGAGTCTCAATGTATTGTCCGTTAGTTCAGCCTGCTTGAAAAGGGATCTAGGTAGATAGTACTAGCGTTAGAACACGAGCCGGTCGATAGGCAGGTCCTCCCCTGTTACCCCTTGAACTTCGTCGTAGCGGCCATGCCATTGCCACACGCCGTCAATAACTCTGCTGACGAGGCCTTGCCGCGCGAGGTGCTCCAGTTCCCGTTTGCGCATGGCCACGGTGTAGGGCTGTATCTCGCGCATGAGTAGCCGGGCGTTCGGCGTTCCAGACCGAAGTTGATCCACCGCTGCCCGCACCCGCCCTTGCTCTTGCTCGACTCCGTACTCAACGACCACCGTATCGCTGTCGTCATCAATCATCCGAAACGCGCGCGCGACATCGGGATACTTCAACTTTTGCCGCAGTTCTTGAATGTGTTCCCGGTCGGCGTCCAGCGTCTCATAGAGGAGTTGGAAGTAGCGTCTCGCCACCGCTGGATCATCCGGGTCAAGCGGTCCTTCGCCAGAAAGCTTGCGGGTGATTCCAATGCCAACTTTATAGGCGCCCTGCGGTTCCCCGCCTTCTGCGGGCTCGAATACGATGACGCGTCCATGATCGAGGGAACCTTCACGATTGCACCGGCCGGCTGCTTGAATGATCCCGTCAAGAGGGCCGATGGCCCGGAGCACCAGGGGAAAATCCAGGTCCACGCCAGCCTCCACGACTTGCGTCGAGATGAGCCGGCAGCGCTCGCTGGTCCTCAGTCGCTCACGTACCGTGTTGATGACGGCCCGCCGGTGCGCGCCGCAAAGTGATGTGGAAAGGTGTAAGGCACCCGGGTCGTCCAGGGCGTCAAGGAGGGCCCGAGCGTCACGTTTGGTGTTCACAATAGCAAGGGCCTTCGGCTGCTCAGACAGTAAGGCGGCGACTTCCGGCCAATCCAGCGGACGTTCTGTACGCCAATCGTAGGTGACGCGCCGTAGCGCGCTGAACAGCTCGCCTGGGCTCTGCACGATCTCCCTGGCGTCAAGGCCGCGAAAGGCGGGGATTACCTCAAAGGCCGGCTGCGTGGCCGTGGAAATCACGACGGATGTACGGTAATGCGTGCAGAGTTGCTGAAGCGCATCCAAGATCGGCGTCAAGAGGTGAGGGGGCAAAGCCTGCGCTTCATCGAGGATGATGACGCTATTCGTCAGGCGGTGGACCTTGCGCGAGCGCGATGTCATCGCTGAAAACAAGCTCTCGAACAGTTGAACGGTCGTGGTGACGATAATGGGGGCATCCCAATTCTCCGCCGCTAAGCGCGACCAGTTCACCGCCGGGTCGAAGTCGTCGTTGGCGACATCGGCGCGATAGGCGCCGCTGTGGTGCTCCAGCACTGCCGGTCGGCCCTGATCATCGGTGCCGAAGATGTCTCGGTACACCTGAGCCGTTTGCTCAGTGATGGTGATGAAAGGGACGGCAACGATGATGCGTTGTTGTCCGTGACGCAAGGCGTGCCGGAGGGCAAAGGCCATCGCTGCTCTGGTCTTTCCGCCACCCGTCGGCGCCGAAAGTCGGAACATGCCGGACGAAGCATCGGCGGCGGCGAGGCAGTCCTCGTAGATTCGTGTGCGCGCACGGTCAACGATGTCCGAATGCTCCCCTTCTCGTTGCAGGCGCCGTTCAATGAGTTGGGTATGAGAAGCTGCGAACCGCTCCCACAACTCGCCCATGCTCAGGGTTGCACCGCGGGTCACCGCACTGTCACGTCGAGCATGACCCTCCGTATCGAGAAAGTCGGCGTCTACCAGAGCAGAGAAAAGGAAGCGTAGGAATAACTCTGTCGCAAGCGGATCCTTGGTGACGTGAGGCGCAAGTGCCGGCAACCGCGCTGGCTCTATCTCGGGGACGGCGTGACGCGCCTGCGCCAGAGCCTCTTCGACGCCCGGTTCACGCAGCCGGGTACTCAACCATGATCTGAGGTCGGTTGGGTCCTTGAGTCCTCCGTGGTGTCCTTGAATGCACAAGGCAGTAGGTCCCAACCGACTCAACGCCAATTGTGCTCCGACTGCCTTATGATCTGGTCCGTGACCTCGCTTCGTCAGCCCTCGTTCACTGTCCAGGAGATACCGCTGCCAATTCGGGTTGAACTTCCCAAGGTCGTGCCATAGACCCAAGAGGTAACCAATCTCAGCGGAATCGAAGGCGGAGGAAAACTGCGTAGCTAGTTCAGCGACGCCTCGAAGATGGGCCACCAGATCCTGGCGCTGCCCGAGGTCGTTGCGAGAGTGAGCGTATGGCATTGCCTGTCCTCCTTCATCTACCTGTTCCGCCAATAGTAGCCTTTGTCGACATTGCCCAACATCACTCCAATCACCCCATAGCTGCGGCCGTGCTGCGAATCGCGCCGCATCGGGAACGCCGGGGGATACGCGGCCAGTATTCTGGAACGGGCTAGAAAATGAGCAAAGCCGCTACGAACGCTGGGCGGTACGCCAGGCGGCGGACCTGTTGGAGGCTGCTTCGCATCAGGAACATGGAGTGCTGCAATGGGTACAAGGGTTTTGGTAGGCCTCAATGCAACAGCCGTTGAGCAGTTGCTGCAGACTCTGGACAGCGAGTATTTTCCGCTCGTGGCTGCGTTCTGGCGGGAGGCAACGGACGAAAGTGACGGCGAGATCGTCATCGTCTCGCCGGAAGTCGATCGGATTGGCAGCCTGGCGGTCTATGAGCGGATCCAGGGCATGCTCGCCCACTTGCCCGATCATCCGCTCACCCTGGATGATGTGAAGGTGGTGGGGGAGAGGGATCCGATGATGGCGCGCCTGCGCCGTGCTGTTCCTTCCGGGTTCCCCATCGAGCAGTTCGACGTTCGCATTACCGTGCCCGATGACACGTCCGACGTGGGTGCGCCGGTCAATCTCCACATCTACCGTTGGCGATTGTCGAACGAGCGTCCCGCCGTCACGCGGCGCGGCTAAGCAGGAATACATCGTCGAGTCACTCCTCCTCCAACTCTTGCCTCGCACTGTACGCTATCCTTCAACGGTGCAGACAGGAAGGTCCCCATGAACTTCTCGCCCCAGGTGAACCCTTCATCAACAGCCCACGGCTATTCCTTCGGTCCAGACCCTGTGGGCGAGCTGCACGACTCCATTACTCTGGCCGACCAGCCGGACGACTTGCGAGACGGTGAGGCATGGACAACACAGAGGAAATGGTCTCCCTGCCCGAGCCGGCGGGAGGTATGACCCCGCCCACCCTCACCAACATCCTCGACCCCGCCAAGCTAGCGGAGATGGTGGCAGAGCGCTACATCCGCGTGCAGCGCCATCCCTCGCTGCCGTTGCGCATCTATAACTACACCGAGAAGGCGCAGTACGGGCGCGTCTGGAATACCGAAACGCTCACCTGCCGGGGACTTATCGTCGATGACGCCGAACGCATCGTGGCGCGCCCGCTGCGCAAGTTCTTCAACCTCAGCGAGTACGCCGCCACTTTCCTGCCGCCACTGCCGAACGAGCCGTTCTCCGTGTTCGAGAAGGTCGACGGGTCGCTCGGTATCCGGTACCCCACGCCGGATGGACCCGCCATTGCCACCCGCGGCTCTTTCACTTCCGACCAGGCGCTGTGGGCGACGCAGCACTACCGCCAGCACTATGGCGGCATCGCGCTGCCCGACAGGGTGACGTACCTGTTCGAGATCGTCGCCCCGCAGTTCCGGGTGGTGGTGGATTACCGCGATCGGGAAGCGTTAGTGCTCCTGGCCGTCATCGACAACGCCACGGGCCAGGACCTGCCGCTGCCGGCGCCGAACGCCGAAGGCGGACCGTGGCCGGGGCCGGTGGTGGAGCATTTCGATGGGCTGACTGATCTGGCGCAGGTCGTTGCGCTGCAGCGGGACAACGCCGAGGGCTTTGTTCTCCGCTTCGCCTCCGGGTTGCGCGTCAAAGTGAAACACGAGGAGTACCTGCGCCTGCACCGTATCCTGCTCGGCCTCTCCAACGTAGCAGTCTGGGAGCAACTGGCGGCC
>DHIZ01000058.1:9480-13218 GCA_002404055.1 Chloroflexi bacterium UBA4733 | reverse complement strand
CTGGCCGACCGCAAAGCCTTTGCCCTGGCTGTGCAGCAGAGCCGCTATCGCCAACTGCTCTTCCTGCTGCTCGATGGCCGCGACTACCGTCAACAACTCTGGCGCCTGCTGAAGCCGGCCTACGTCGCCCCGTTCCGTCAAGCGGGGGAGGATGCCTAACGGCAGACGGGCGAGGCTTGGCGGCTGCTCTTTGAATCAGGAAGGCTCCAAAGCAAGTCGTGAATAGGAGGGCGAGGACGCAATCAACCTCCTCGCGGTAGCCGAGTGCGGGTTGACTGCGCCGCGTCGCGTCGCACTGTCGTTTAGTACACTATCCCTGCTCGGTCATTCGGTTAGATACCAGGCCACTGCCGCTCAAAAGTGTGGCGCGTGCGTTGGAGCACGGTATCCCAGTCGGCGCGGCGCGGCGTGACACCGAACTCGGTGATGACGAGCCGTAAGATGTCCTCCAGGGCGACTGGTCCTGTCGACAAATGCGCGCGGGTCGCCACTCGCAACAGTCGGCCCATTCCCGCACCGAGATGGAGATGGGGCCGAAGCAGCGAACTGGGTCCTTGCGGGTGCCAATGATAGGCGAACATCTCTGCACCGGAAGCGTCAAGGAGACGATAGGCATATCCTTCTATTTGGAGTGCCCAACTACGCCTATGGTCCTTGTCCTCCACAACCTTGTACTGGAGCAACACGACCAAATGTAGCGGCCCGTCACCGATGAGGGCGACGGGAAGGCCTCGATTGAGATTTGCGCTGTACGATCCCACGCCCTCACGGTAGGCTTCTGCCTGGAACCCAGCCTGGGTGATACAGGAGCATGCGAGTTGCATGTCCGCCGCGAAATCGTGGACCGCCGCGTAGGGTGTTCTAGCGGCCACCGGGACGCAGCATTACCAAACTGATAACCTCTGGCCGATCAGGGTCGTCGTCAAACTCGCCGGCATCAACTGCGCGGATAAAGGCCTCGCCGGTTATGCCGAGATAGTACTGAGCAGCTTCATCGAAGATGGCCCATGCGTCGTCAGGCGCCATGAGCTGGGCTTGGGGACTCACGACCCGCACGCTTTGGTCATCGATCCCAATGCGTTCAGTTGTTGTCATTCCGATCGTTCCTTTCGCCATCGCACCACTGTACCGGAATTCCTTCGCCTGCACGTTATCCTGATTGTTCACCGGTCACTTGAGACTAGCATCGACACGTACGTCAAGAATATTCCCCTCGGCATTGAAGGCTTGCGTACCGCACCCAGGCGCAGTCCATCCTGCTAATCGGAGCCCTATTGGCGCCCGATTTTCGTGAGGGCATGCTTGCCATGTACCGACGTACCCGTGACGCTTTGGTATGATGCAGTACCTCGCAGTCCTAAGAAAGGAGGTACCAGGATGGCAGCCGCTGCGACCGAGCGCCGGCGCTACACCATGTTCGAGTTCCTGGAGTTCGTCGCCGATTTGGAACGTGCCGGCGTCCAGCAGGAGTACGAGATCATTGAGGGGGAACTGGTGGCGCGCGCTTCGCCTGTGAACCCGCATATGCGGGCGGCAGTTGCTTGCCTGGGGTTGCTGATCGACGCCCACCGGGCGGGTTACGGCCTGGCCGGCACTGACCGCATGGTCGTCCTTGACTACCAGGCTCCAAATATTCCCGTTGAGCACGCCTACAAGCCGGACGCCTTCTTCGTCGTGCGCGAACGCGAAGCCATCCTGGAACACCCGGAGGTGCCGTCCGTCGTCGGCGCGCCGGATATCGTGGTGGAGGTGCTCTCCCCGACCACCGCGCGCCACGACCGCCCGCCAAAGGGCAAGAAGTTCCGCGCCTATCAGCAGTTCGGCGTGCGTTACTACTGGCTGGTGGATACAAACCGCCGAATCATCACGACCCATGAGCGCCAAGGGGAACGGTTGGTAGAGACGGCGGTACTGCAGCCGGGCGACACCTTGCGCTGTCCCCTCTTTCCTGAACTGGGACTGGCGGTCGATCACCTCTTTCGACCGCGTTAACGCGCTTCTACTGGGGTTCCAAGGTGACTCCAAGTGGGGTATGTGACGATACATCTCGTGGAGCAAAAGGGACGGCAGGCGCACAGGCGCTGTGCAGACCGTATCCTATAGAAAGAGCGCCTCCACAATGGAGTATTGCCATGCAGCACACTGGGCCCCGCTTCCTTCCTCTCGCCGCGTCGCTGGTTCTCCTGGCCGGCTGCGCCACCCCTGCCGCCCTGACGCAGGCGCAACAGCAGGTCGCCGCCGCCCCCGCCAAAGTGGCCCAGGTGCAACGCCAGGTCGCGGCCGCCGTATCGGCCGCGCAGTCGGCCGCAGCGGCTGCGGCGACCACGACGGCAACATCGACCGCCAGCGCGGCCACGACCACATCCGCAAGCGCAGCACCGCCGCAGGTCGCATCCATCACGACCACCACGTCGACCTCCACGACGCCGGCTGCCGCCAGCACCGGCGCGGCCACACAGGCTCGCGCAGCCCGAGTGACTGCCACCGCTGGTGTGACGCAGGCCGTCCAGAACGTCATCCAGCAGGCCAACAACGAGCAGCAGGCAGCGTTTACGCAGCATGATCCGACGCTCATGCGCGACACCGCGACCACCTCCTATTACCAGGACCTGGTGCAAACCAATCAGGACATGGCCAACAGTGGCGTCGCCTCGATCAAGCTCCTGAAGTTGCAGTGGGGCGCCGTCACCCAGCAGGGCACGACGCTCGTGCAGGCCACCACCAACGAGACCTGGCAGACGACGCTCTCCGACGGCAGCGTTGACCAGAGCACAGATCGCAATGTCTACGTCCTGGTGCTGCAGAACGGCTCCTGGAAGATCCAGACCGACGATCATCCCGACGCCAACCAGGGCAACCCCGGCAGCAGCGCCTCCGGTCAGCCGGGAACGCTGCCTGCTCCTTCCACTCCGCCAGTTCCCCTGACGATCGGGGAGTCGCACAACTGGTCCGGCTACGCCGCGACCGGCGGCACCTACACGTCCGTGACGGGCGCCTGGAAGGTTCCGACCGTATCAGCCACCAACGCCGGCAGCGACGCCACCTGGGTGGGCATCGGCGGCGTGCAGACCCACGACCTGATCCAGGCGGGCACCGAAGCGATGGTGTCGGGCGCCGGCAACGTGCAGTACGAAGCCTGGATCGAGTTGCTGCCCCGCTCCTCCCACACGGTACCCTTGGTCGTCACTCCCGGTGACTCCGTGACCATCTCCATCACCCAGCAAAGCGCGGGCAACTGGCTGGTCGACTTCAAGAACAACACCAGCGGCAAGACCTACCAGACTGCTGAGCAGTACACCTCCTCCCTCTCCTCGGCGGAGTGGGTGGAAGAGGCCCCCAGTGGCGGCCGCCGCGTCATGCCCCTTGACCAGTTCGGCAGCGTGCAGTTCAGCGCCGGCTCGACCGTCAAGGACGGCGCGACCGACACCATCGCCAAAGCCGGCGCCAGGGCGATCACGATGGCCGACCGCTACGGCCAGCCCATCGCCAGGCCGACAGCGCTGAGCGCCGATGGCGCCGGCTTCACCGTCAGCCGCCTGGTCGACACCACGCCCGTCGTGCCGGCGCAGGGTATCGCGCCGAACCAGCTCTTCCCCGGCAGTGGCAACGGCCGCGGCTTCGGCAACGGCGCCGGTGTGGGCAGCATCGCGCCGGCAGGCTTTCAGGGCCCCATGGCCTGACCGGAGGGTGGGAACAAGGCCGCGATTGCGATCGGCGGCCAAGTTACCGGGGCGACTG
>DHIZ01000058.1:0-9359 GCA_002404055.1 Chloroflexi bacterium UBA4733 | reverse complement strand
GCCGCCGATCGCAATCGCGGCCTTGTACCTCCGGGTAATTCCGTCGTTCGCTTGCTGTACAAAACGTCGCGGCGCACTCTTCTCTCCATCGCCGTTTGACAGCGCAGTGCTTTGCGTGCATAACTCTGCCTTGATTTGGCGAAGGAGACCCGGCAACGCGAGCCGGGATCAGCCGCCAGGAGAGAAAGAGCACACATGCCGGAGCAGCGACCGAACATCGTCTACATCATGTCCGACGACCATGCAGCACACGCCATGAGCTGCTACAGCAGCCGCATCAACAGCACCCCTAACCTTGACCGCATCGCCAGCGGCGGCATGCGCTTTGACAACTGTTACTGCACAAACTCCATCTGCGCCCCCAGCCGCGCCACCATCCTCACCGGCACCTACAACCACATCAACGGCGTCACCACCCTCAACGCCAAGCTGGATGGCCGCCAGACCACGTTCCCCCAACTGCTGCAGCAAGCCGGCTATCAGACGGCGCTGGTCGGCAAGTGGCACCTCGGCCACGGCGGCGTCAACGACCCCACCGGCTTTGACTACTGGAAGGTGCTGCCCGGCCAGGGCCTCTACCACAACCCCGAGCTGATCGATCCGAACGGCCGGCAGGTCTACCCCGGTTATGTCACCGACATCATCACCGACCTCTCCCTGGACTGGCTGGAGCAGCGCGACCGCGAACGGCCCTTCTGCCTGCTGGTGCATCACAAGGCTCCGCACCGTTCCTGGGACCCCGACGAGCTCCACGCTGCCATGTACGAGGACATCGACATCCCCGAGCCGGAAACCTTCAACGACGACTACGAGCACCGCGCCAGGGCGGCAGCCGCGGCCCGCATGCGCGTTGATCGCGACCTCAATCAGCGCGACCTGAAGCGGCCGGTGCCGGAGGGGCTGACACCGGAGCAGGAAAAGAGCTGGAAATACCAGCGCTATATCAAGGACTACCTGCGCTGCATTGCCTCGATCGACGACAACGTGGGACGCCTGCTCGACTATCTCGACGCGCAAGGTCTCACCGACGACACCATCGTCGTCTACACCTCCGACCAGGGCTTCTTCCTGGGCGACCACGGCTGGTTCGACAAGCGCTTCATGTACGAGGAGTCGCTGCGCATGCCCTTCCTCATGCGCTATCCGCGCGAGATCGCGGCGGGCTCCGTCTGCGACCAGATCATCCTCAACGTCGATTTCCCGGAGACCTTCCTCGACTATGCGGGCATCCCCAGCCCCGACACTTTCCAGGGCGTCAGTTTCCGGGCGCTGTGTCGGGGCGAGGCGCCGGATGGCTGGCAGACCTCGCTCTACTACCGCTACTGGATGCACATCGCCCACCACAACGTCTATGCCCACTACGGCGTGCGCACGACCCGCCACAAGCTGATCTATTACTACGCCGACGCCCTCGGCCAGCCCGGCGCCATTGACGACCCCAAAGAGCCGGAATGGGAACTATTCGACCTGGAGCAGGACCCACGCGAACTCTTCAGCGTCTACCACGACCCCGCCTACGCCGACGTCGTACGCGATCTCCGCGCGGAACTGCGGCGGTTGCAGGTGCAGGTCGGGGACGCGCCGTTTGCGCGGGAGGAGTGAAACGCACTCCCGGCGACTGAAGTCGCGGGCTAGCATTGCCAAGTCCGCCTACGCGGACTGGTCCAGCCGCCGAAGGCGGGTGCCCGCTTGCGGGCGATCGCAGATGTAGCCCGCGACTTCAGTCGCCGGGCCAACTGAATCTCGCCCTCATCCCCCCGAAGCGGCGGGCGAAGCGGGACGTGCCGGCGGTGAGCGGCAGGCGGACGAGCGCGGTGGTTCCAGCGCCGGGCTGGCTGGTCAGGCTGAGTTGACCGCCGTGGGCCGCGACGAGGGAGCGGGCGATAGCGAGACCGAGGCCGGCGCCACCCTGAGCACGGGAACGGGCGGGGTCTACCCGATAGAAGCGGTCGAACAGCCGGGAGAGGTGTTCGGCGGAGATGCCTTCACCGCTGTCGCTCACTGCCAGCGTCGCTTCGTTACCGTGGCGAGCGACGTGTACGCGCACCTGGCCACCGGCCGGCGTGTACTTGAGCGCGTTGTCCAGCAGGATCAACAGCACCTGTTGCAGCCGGTTGGGGTCCGCCTCCACGCTCACCGGCGCTTTTGCCGGTTCCAGCCCCAGGGCGATGCCGCGTTCCTGGGCCAACGGCGTGACCTGGCGAACCACAGTGCCGGCCAGCGCTTCCAGGTCGACCTCGCCCACCGCCAGTTCCAGTTCACCGAGGTCGGAGCGGGCGAGCGTCAGCAAGTCGGACGTGAGGCGTTCCATGCGGACGATCTCGTGCTGGATATCCTCAAAGAGCTGGGCGTTGGCCGTCAGCGGCTCGTCGCGGTGCTGCTGAAGGACATCGGTAGCGGCGTGCAGCACCGTCAGTGGTGTACGCAGCTCGTGGGCGGCGTCGGCGGAAAACTCCCGCTGGCGGTTGTAGGCGCGCTGGATGGGGATCAAGGAACGGCTCACGAGAAACCAGGCTCCGGCCAGGGAGAGCAAGAGTCCGCCGGCTGCGCTGACGATCAGCACGAGGAGCAGGCTATGCAGGGCGCTCTCCTCCGGTTGCAGGCTCTCCCCGGTCACCAGGAACAGGCGGCCACCCCTTCCGACGTCGAGCGGCAGCAGAAACAGACGGTCTTGCTCACCTTGTACACTGATGGTGGTGGCGCTGGCGCCGCTGCCGGTCGGCAGCGGCAGCGGGAGCGTCTGGATGTTCACGCGCTGGGGATTCTCGATAATTGCACCGGTGGGAGCGGCCAGCAGGTAGAAGACGCCGCCGCGAAAGTTCGAGGGATCGATGTGCGCTACGCCATAGTGATAGATCTCGGCCGCCACGTCGTTGGCGCGACTGGCGAGGTTGCGGTCGACCTTCGCCGTCAGGCTCTGCCGCAGAGTGACATAGACGGCAGTGCCGACCAAGGCGAGGATCAGCGTGAGCACCAGCATGGTCCATCCCAAAAGCCGCCAGCGCACGCGCGCGAACACCGCGATCACTCTTTCAACATGTAGCCGGCGCCGCGCACTGTGCGGATGAGCGGAACGGCGAAGCCGCGGTCAATCTTGTCGCGCAAGTAGTGGATATAGATTTCCGCCACGTTGGAGGAGACTTCCGCGTCGTAGCCCCAGACGTGCTGGGTAATCTGGTCCTTGGTGAGCAGCCGCCCGGCGTGGCGCATCAGATACTCCAGCAGTTGGAACTCCTTGGCGGTCAGGTCGATGGTGCGGTCACCGCGCGTGGCCTGGCGTTGCTCCAGATCCAGGCGAAGGTCGCCCACCGTCAGCGCCTCGCTGCCCAGGCGCGCCTCCCCGCGCCGGCCGAGGGCGCGAATGCGCGCCAGCAGTTCGGTCAGGGCGAAGGGCTTGACGAGGTAGTCGTCGGCGCCGGCGTCCAGGCCGCGCACACGGTCGCCGATAGCGTCGCGGGCGGTCAGCATCAGGATCGGCGTGGCAATACCATCCCGCCGCAACTGCCGGCAGATCGCCATGCCGTCCATGCCGGGCAGCAGCACATCCAACACGATCAGATCGTAAGCGCCGGTCGCCGCGCGTTCCAGGCCTTCCGTGCCGTCAGTAGCCAGGTCCACTCGATGCGCAGCATCAGTCAGCCCCTGGACGACGGCCCGCCCGACGCGGACATCATCTTCGACATAGAGTATGTACATGAATCCCCAGAGCACAGTATGCCGGATGCCGCTTGGAAATTGCTTGGCCGTCACCACCTCTCGCGTCCGCGGTGGCCTGCCATGTGTGGGTATGCGCGTCACACCATGGCGTCATTGGAGTGAGAATGGTGAGCCAGGTGGGGATACTAAGCGGTTCTTCCCTTTCCGGCACGTTCCCTCGGAACAAGACGATGAACATAGACGGTGACCTCGCTAGCTCCTTCCGCGAGATACGGCGCGTAGGAGACATAGCCCGGCAGACGAACCGTCGTCTCTCGTTCCATCCGCTTGGGAAGATCGACTGCCACCTGGAAGTCATCTGGAGCAAAGCCAGCGGGCATCAAGTCTTGGAGAGAACGTACCACCGGATCATTCGTACCCACCGCGACAATGTCGGCGACCGAAATCCGAATGTCGGGGAGATTGCGCAATGCTCGCTGTATCCGTTGGTAGGCCGGCAGGCCGCCCTCACGATCAACCAATGCCGACGAAATCACGAGATGCCAGTCCCTGCCGGTACTTTCAGGAAACGGCCAGAATGCCGCCGTGAGCGGAAATTGTTCCCGGTCTAATTCCTTCAAGAGCCGCACGCTGTCGGGAATATTCGGCCTTACCAATATTGACGTAGCCATCGCAGTACTCCATGTCCTACATCAGACACCGCAATATAGAGATGTTCAGCATCTACTCGCCGCGGAAAAGCATACCTGCTTTGCTCTGTCCAGTCCTTGGCAACCGTCCAGTAGCTCGCAAAGACAGCATCCGAAGCAGATTCATTGCGTAGCAACGTCTCCAAGCCAGCCACCCGGGTCAAACGCTCTACATCGTGGGTATAGACGCTTGGCACCGCGGACCTCGACGGAAATACCTGCCCAGGCTGCTGTTTGCAAATACAGGCCTTAAGCGCACCCTCAACAGCATACCCGGCGAGATAATACGCGCCTGAGTAATGCCCAACCGCAAGGAGGGCCGATGATTCCCACAGACGCATCTCAGCGAGGCGCCGGAAGTCGGAGCCCTGTATCGGATTCAGACTCCGCATGGCTACTATGCACGCTCGCTGGTGTTGCGTTTACTGGCCGCCAGCACGGAGGCATCAGCGACCAGCGCGGGCATCGCGGCTATCGCGAATGATCTCTGTCGAGTCGTCAGCAGTCTGAAGTCCCAAGGAGGTGATCTGTTGATACGCCTCCTCTACTGTGAGTCGTTTTGGCTCCAGTGCCTCCTCGATTACCGCGAGTAACTCTCCCTGCAATGACCGATGATGGCTGCGCGAGCGCGCACGCAACCGCTCTACCACATCCGCGGGACGTTCTTAACGGAGAGATTCATGGACACCCACCCTTCCTCGGGTCTATTCTGGAGCCATTATACCGCCGCCGGTCGGGTGATTCGTCAATCGGAGAATAGTCAGATCGAGCTGGCCAAGGCGGTTGTGGTCAGCGAACTGGTCGATTTTGACGATCCTCCCGCCCGTGATCGTGAAGCTGAAGACGACGCGCGGCCGACCGCCCGGAGCCCACACGGCTCCGACGGCTCCGTTGATGAGGGCCGGCTGGGCGGCGTGGGCGCGCCCGGCGAAGATGCCGGCCACGGCCGCTGCGCCGCGGACCTCCGGCGCCAGCTTCGGTGCACCCTTGTCCTGTCGCGCTGCGCCCATCTGCACGGCTGCGCCGTCGGCCCGGAGCACGACATCCGGGTCAAGCAGCGCGAGCAACGCAGCGAAGTCACCGCCGCGCGCGGCCGCGAGGAAGGCGTCGACCACTGCGCGCTGGCGGGTGAGGTCGGCGTCGGGCATCGAGGCCGCTCCCTTCAACCGGCGACGGGCACGGCTGGCGAGCTGCCTGGCCGCGGTCGGGGAGCGCTCCACGATGGGGGCGATCTCGTCGAAGGGAACGCCGAACACGTCGTGCAGCACGAAGGCGACCCGCTCGGCGGGGGCCAGCGTTTCGAGGACCACGAGCAGGGCGAGACCGACCGAATCGGCCAGGAGCGCTTCGTGTTCGGGGTCGGTCCCGTCCTCACGGCGCGCGGTCGGCTCGGGCAGGTGCGCGTCCAGCGGCTCCTCGCGCCGCGATTGGCGCGTGCGCAGCATGTCGAGGCACACCCGCGCGACAACCGTCGTCAGCCAGCCGCCGAGATTCTCGACGCCGCTGGTGTCGGAGCGGCTGAGCCGCAGCCAGGACTCCTGCACGGCGTCGTCCGCTTCGCTCAAGGAGCCGAGCATCCGGTAGGCGACCGCCCGCAGGTGGGTGCGGTTGGTCTCGAATTGTGCCGCCAGCCAGTCGTGTTCGTACATCAAACGTGCGCCAGGGGGCACTCGCTTGCAAGCGGGTGGTACTTGGCGCGTCCTCCTCTCCAGACTATCCAAAACACGCTGCATATGGTATTTGTATCGGATGCAACGAACCATACGCTTGGTCTTGCGCCCGCTGCCGGAACAGCTTCCGGTGCTGGCGGAGACGCTTGCTCAGTTCACGCAGTCCTTCAATGCGGTCTGCCGTTATGGCTGGGAGCACAGCGAGAAAAACGGCGTGACGTTGCACCACGCCACGTACTACGACCAGAAGGCGGCGTTGCCGACGTTGGTAAGCGACCTGCACGTGCAGGCGCGTGTCAAGGCGACGGAAGCCGTCAAGAGCGCCCTGACGGTGCGGAAGCAGGGGCGCAAAGTATCCTGCCCGCAGGCGACCGTTTGCCCGGCACGCTACAACGTCCACACCTACAAGCTGGACTGGGAAGCGCGCACCGTGCGCCTGTCCACCACGCAGGGACGCCAGACGTTGCGCTTCGACCTGCCGGCCTACGCCGCCAAGTATGCGGAGTGTCCGACCGCCACCGCCGACCTGCTCTGCCGCAAGGGACGCTGGAGGCTGCACGTCGTCGTGACCGTTCCAGCACCGGAGATTGCACCAACGGATGCGGTGATGGGGGTAGATCTTGGCGTGGTGCGGCCTGCGGTCACCAGCACCGCCCAGTTCCTGGGGGAGCGCCGTTGGCGGGAACTGGAGGCACGCACGTTCCGGCTGCGGCGCAAACTGCAAGCAAAGGGCACGCGCAGCGCCAAGCGGCACTTGAAGCGCCTCAGCGGCAAGACCATGCGGCGACGCCGGGACCACGACCACGTGCTGAGTAAGCGCATTGTCCAGGCAGTTCCGGTTGGCGGTACTGTTGTGCTGGAGAACCTGACCAACATTCGCCAGCGGATACGGGTCAAGAAGGGGACCCAGGTCAGCAGGCGCATCCACTGCTGGAGTTTCGCGCAACTCAAGGGCTTCATCGAGTACAAAGCGGAGGAACGTGGGTTGAAGGTGGTCGGGGTCGATCCCCGGCATACCTCGCAGACCTGTCACGCTTGCGGCCATCAGGCTCGCAACAACCGGCGTTCCCAAGGCGATTTCTGGTGTCGGGCGTGCGGCTATCGCTGCAACGCCGACTGGAATGGCGCTGCCAACATCGCCGCCAAGTACCTTGCCAGCAGGGGTACATCCCTTGCTGGCGGCCAGCCTGTCAACCTGGCTACCGTGTCGCATTCGGAACCTCTGTGTGCAGATGCAAGCCTCCGGCTTTAGCTGGGGGTTGTTGACCGGTCACATTCCCTCGCCGTGTTCCGTCATTGTAGTGACGGTCGAAACCCGGCCGATGTGACAAGGATGTTCAGTAAGGAGAGCAAGTATGCCGGCACGGATGAAGAACCCGGCGATGATCCTTCCAGGCGCCATGCAGGCCATACAGGCCTTGCAGGCGGCCATGGAAAAAGGCGGCGTGCCATCGGCGACGCTTGGCCTTGTCCACCTGCGCGCGAGCCAGATCAATGGTTGCAGCGTTTGTGTTGACTCGGGTACATGCCAGGTCAAGGCAGCGGGGGAGACAGACGAGCGCCTCCTGGCCGTGGCGACCTGGCGGGAGACGCCCTACTTTACCGACGCCGAACGAGCCGCGCTGGCGCTCACCGAGTCCGTCACCCGGCTCAGCGACCGGGCGGACCCGGTACCAGACGCGATCTGGGCGGAAGCTGCCCGGCACTACGACGAGCCGGCGCTGGCGGCGTTGATCCTCGCGATCGCCACGACCAATGTTTACAACCGGCTCAACGTCGCCACCGGGCAGGTGGTGGGCTCCTGGGGCTGAGTGCTTCGCGCTGAGGCGTTCCAGGTGAGCAGTGACCGGCAAATCACCTCGGCGGGGATGCGAAGATCAGCTGCGCAGCAAGCGGCAACAAGGGCGGCTCCAACGGACCGCGAACCACCTGCGGGCGGCGGCATTGACTGCAATGCCGCCGCCCTTGCGATTTGGCCGTTGGTCCAGTATAGTAGATGGATGACTACTCTAATAGATTCGCCGGGCACTCAGCTTGCCCGTCGTCTGCGCCTCGAGCGCGCCATGCGGGGCTGGTCGCTGGCGGAGTTGGCAGAACGCTCGGGTGTCTCCAAGGCGACGATCAGCAAGATCGAACGCGACGAGGTCAGCCCAACCGCCGTGATCCTGGTGCGGCTGGCCGGCGCGTTCGAGCTGACCCTGGCGGGCCTGCTGCTACGGGCGGAAGGTGAGGGCGAGCGGCTCTCTCGGGCTGTCGACCAGCCGGTCTGGCGCGACCCGGCGACCGGCTACCGGCGCAGGCAGGTGTTCTGCCGGCCCGATCATCCGCTGGAGATCACCCAGATCGAGCTGCCGGCCGGCCAGCGGGTGGTCTTTCCCGCCTCGTCCTACGCGCATATCCGTCAGGCCGTCTGGGTGCAGTCGGGCGAACTGGTCATCCTGGAGGGTGGCGACCGCCATGTTTTGCGCGCCGGCGACTGCCTGGGCTTCGGTCCGCCGTCCGAGGTGATCCTTGCCAACGAAACCGCCGCACCGTGTACCTATCTCGTCGTCCTCGCTCGGAGTTAGCCGCTATGGCAGAGATCACCATCGCCCCCTTGACCGCCTCAGCGCCGATTCGCCGGGCATTGAGCGAGCTCCTGGTCGAGGTGGTGGCGGACGGCGGCTCGGTGAGTTTCATGCATCCGCTGACGGCCGAGGTGGCGGACGCCTTCTGGGAGCGGTCGCTGGCAGCCGCGGCGCGGGGCGAACGCATCGTGCTGGGCGCCTTTGACGGCGAGACCCTGGTCGGGACGGTGACGCTGCTGCTCGACTGCCCGCCTAACCAGCCGCACCGGGCCGAAATCGCCAAGCTCATGACGCGCGTGAGCCATCGCGGTCGCGGCGTGGCGACCGCGCTGATGCGCACCGCCGAGCGCCTGGCCGTCGAACGGGGGCGAACCCTGCTGGTGCTTGACACCGCTGTAGATGGTGGCGCTTCAACGCTCTATGAGCGGCTGGGCTTCACGCTGGCCGGCGTGATCCCCGACTACGCCTTGAAGCCGCACGGCGGGCTGACCGGGACCATGATCTACTGGAAACGGCTCGGTGAGGAGTCCTCAGCGGCCGCTGGCGAAGCCTGATCGTCTCGCATCCTGCGCGGTCACATACGCTCGTCGCCATCCGTCATGGTAGTGTCGGCCGACACGAGGCCGACGTGACGCGGTCTCCGTGATGGTAAAGGAGTGTATCGTGAATTAAGGCATCCGCACGTGCCATGCGCGCCGAGCGCAGTGAGAAGGTAAAGGCCGCCCAGTAAGCTCTTACCCGTTGCGGCCGGGTACTAAGGAGCCGTCACGGAATAA
>DHIZ01000225.1 GCA_002404055.1 Chloroflexi bacterium UBA4733 | reverse complement strand
CAGGTTTTAGGATAGGCTCTAAGGACCCAACGCCGCCCGGGCCCGCCTTGTCGAGCGCGCCAGAGCCGCGCCCGTGAAGGCCCAGCCATCGCGGCAAGGAGCTGGCGAGCAGCCATTGCGGCGGACCTCTTTCGTTCTTTCGTCTTATTTCGTACCATGGCAGCAGCGACGAGCGGGGAGTTCCGTTCGTCCACCGGGCAGGGGCTGCGATCCCCTACCCGGCACGGAGCCCGCAGACGGGTCCCGTGCGTGCCAACCACGATGGGACAAACGATGATCAGCACGCAACCGGAAGTATCCCCTACCGCAGCTGCGCCCGTAAAGCGGCGAGGGCGCAAGCGGGCTGATGGCGAGGGCAGCATCGGCGCCTATAAGGACGGCTGGCGCGGCAGGCTGATGGTCGGCTATAAGGCGGACGGCAAGCCTGATGTCCGCGAGGTCTACGGCAAGACCCAAAGCGAAGTTCGTCAGAAGCTCCAGGAACTGCGCGGGCGGCAGCAACATGGGACGTTGATTGCCACCTCGAAAGACCGGGACACACTCGCCGGGTTTGTCGAGCGCTGGCTTGAGGCAACACAAGCCAGCGTGCGGCCAAGTACCCACAAGCGCTATACGCAACTCCTCACCCTGCACGTGTTGCCGACGCTGGGCAAGGTGCGTCTGACCAAGCTGCAGCCCGATGACCTCCAGCGGCTCTATAGCAGACTCCTGACGGCGCCGGTGGCGCGTCCACGCGGAGCGGCGCTGACGCTGTCCACTCGCACGGTGCATCACGTTCACGTCGTCTTGCACACGGCACTGGAGCAGGCTGTGCGCTGGGGCAACCTGGCGCGCAACGTCTCCGAAATGGTGACGCCGCCGCGTGTCGCTACCCCCGAGTTGCACGTGCCCAGCCTGGCCGAGGTCCGCGCGTTGCTGTTGGCGGCGGCGGCTGACCCGTGGCTCCCGTTGTGGACGCTCGCCTTCTATACCGGCGCGCGGCAAGGTGAGCTGCTCGCCCTCCAGTGGACGGACGTTGACCTGGAGCACGGCACGCTGTCCATTCGCCGCTCTCTCCAGGCCGTCCATGCCGGTGAACCGACCTATGGTGAGCCGAAAACTCGCCGCAGTCGCCGCACGATTACCGTACCGCCAGAGGCCGTGACTGCGCTGTCAACGCATCGGCAGCGCCAGCTCGAGCGGCGGGTGCTGCTCGGCCCCGATTACGCACCGCACAACCTGATCTTCGCCGATGCGACAGGAGGCGCGCTCTGGAATACCACCGTCCTGCGAGCCTTCAGGGTCGCCCTTGCTCGCGCTGACCTGCCTGCTACCACCCGTTTCCACGACATTCGCCACGCTGCCGCCACGCTGATGCTGGCCGCCGATGTCCCGTTGAAGATCGCCAGCGAGCGGCTCGGCCATAGCACAGTGGGGATCACGGCCGACCTCTATACCCACAATGTCCCCAAGCTGGAGGCCGACGCTGCGCTCCGTTTGGAGCGCCTGATCCGGGGTTCCGACGTTGGTTAGGGGGCTAGTTAGGGGGTAGGCGCTATCCCAACCTCTACGCCTTTGCCGTTTGGCGGTGAGTTTGTCCTTCCTACCAGAGGGAAATCAGCGGAGGCATATGGGAGTCGAACCCACCCGGGACACGGCGCGCGCGCCCCGCAGACGGTTTTGAAGACCGAGGGCATCACCGGACACCGAATGCCTCCGAGAAAGATGGTACCGCAGAAACTGACGGAATTATCGGTCGTAGTGGCGGCTGCATGTCAGCATCAGCTTGCGGCCACCGTCAAGCCGCGTGAAGGTCATACGTAACGACGATGAAGCAGATGCAGACCAGAGACCGTCCAGATTGCCTTCGAGTGCGTGTACTCGCAGCGATGGATGCTTTTCGTTCTGGTCGAGCAGGATGAGCGCCTTCAGGAACTGATTACGGTCAGCAGTACTGAAGTCCTCGCTTGCAAACGAGCGGAAGAACGTGGGGCTGAATTCCAACGCCGCGAACCGATCAGGCGTTGGCACTCCGTTACCTGTCGATCACGCGCTGGAGATCGCCGACGGTAAGGTGCAGCGTCTTCCCCTCGCGCGCTTCGCGGAGCGCTTCAGCGACGAGCCGCTGGTGCTCTGGTGTGTATGCCCAGGCATCCTCATCGGGAACCGCGTGCGTTGCGTGTAGGATTAAGGTACCGTTGTCGGCGCGAAGTTCAAACTGCACGGCTCCTTCAAGTTCCAACGAACGTCGAATCTCGGGCGGAATTGTCAGATGCCCTTCCGCGTCCATCGTCACGACGGTGTTCATCGAGAAGCCTCCTGTTCGCGCCGTTTTATTGTAACGCCACCCAGGCGTCGCAAGCGAACTCGCATTTTTGACCGCTACACTGTCGGAATGCTATCCTGACGCTAGCATGGCGGGCTGAGCGGCAGTCTGGCGGCGAATGGCGGTTGCGAGCAGAGAGAACGGACGCCGAAGAGTGCAAACGGCAATGCTGACGGGATATTTCCCCGCGCTGGTGATGCTGGTGGTGGCGCTGGCCCTGGGGGGCATCCTCTCCGCCGGCACGGCGCTGCTGGGTCCCAAGCGCCCCACCGCGGCCAAGCTCGCCCCCTATGAGTGCGGTATGTCGCCGGTCGGCACTGCGCGGACGCGCTTCCCGATCAAGTTCTACCTGTATGCCATGCTGTTCCTGGTCTTCGACATCGAAGCCGTCTTTTTCTACCCGTGGGCGGTGGTGTATCATTCGCTGCGCTGGTTCGGCTTCCTGGAGATGTTTATCTTCATCATCGTTCTGCTGATCGGCTACTTTTATGTCTGGAAGAAAGGGGCGTTCGAATGGGAATAAACGTCGAAACGGTTCCCGTCAACCCTCGGCTACCGATTCACCCCGGCGGCAACCCAACGTCGCTGGCGAGCAAGACCGGCTCACCAGGCTTCGTGCTGACGAATCTCAACCGCCTGGTCAACTGGAGTCGCAGCTCGGCCCTCTGGCCGCTCACCTTCGGCCTGGCATGCTGCTCCATCGAGATGATGGCGACCAGCGCCGCACGCTACGACCTTGGCCGCTTCGGCGCCGAGCTGTTCCGGCCCTCGCCGCGCCAGGCGGACCTGATTATCGTGGCGGGGCGGTTGTCCCAGAAGATGGCGCCGGCGCTACGCCAGCTTTACGACCAGATGGCCGACCCGAAGTGGGTCATCGCCATGGGCGACTGCGCCTCCTGCGGCGGCATCTTCAACAACTACGCGATCATCCAGGGCTGTGATAAAGTCATCCCGGTGGATGTCTATGTGCCGGGCTGCCCGCCGCGGCCGGAGCAGTTGATTGACGCGGTGATGAAGCTACAACAGAAGATCATGGCCGAAGGCATCTACGTGCCCGCACGAGGATAACGGTGAGGTCCACGGTAACGGAGGGATAGAGGATAGGCGTGAGTATCGAAGCACAGCCGGAGCAGGCAGCGCCGGTAGATACCCGGCATCCGGCGGCACAGATGCTGGATGCGTCCCTGCCCGGCGTCTTGCAGCGAACCCTGGACCAGCGCGGCCAGACAGTGCTGGTGGTGGAACGCGTGCGCATCCGTGAGGTGCTGGCGCTGCTGCGTAACCAGCCGGAGTTGCAATTCAACATGCTGGTGGACCTGACGGCGGTGGACTATCTGGGCATGGACCGCGAGCCGCGCTTTAATGTGGTGTACAACTTGCTGTCCTTTGCCAAGAACAACCGAATCACCATCAAAGTTGAGGTGCCGGAGGGCGACGAGGTGGTGCCAAGCGTCACGCCGGACTGGCCGACGGCCGACTGGCTGGAGCGTGAGGTCTACGATATGATGGGCATCCGCTTCAGCGGACACCCCGACCTGCGGCGTATCCTGATGCCGCACGACTGGCAGACCTACCCACAACGCAAGGATGTGCCGCTGGGCGAGGAACCGGTGGCGTTCTCTGATAACGTGCCGCCCAACGAGCCGGCCTAGCCCCAGTTGCGCAGGAGAAGGAAGAGACGACCATGGCGGTAACTGAGGTACAGGACCAGCTCGAAGGCAACATCGGCATCGGTGACCTGGCGCCGCGTGTCCGCGAAGATACGATGCTCATCAACATGGGCCCGCAACACCCGAGTACGCACGGCGTGCTGCGGCTGCAGTTGGAGTTGGATGGCGAGTCGGTGGTGAAGTGTACACCCCACGTGGGCTACGTTCACACCGGCATCGAGAAGACCATCGAGAACCGCACATGGCAACAGGCGGTCACCTGTACGGATCGCATGGACTACCTCTGCCCGCTGATCAACAACCTGGGCTATGC
This sequence comes from Chloroflexi bacterium UBA4733, assembly GCA_002404055.1. Next base: position 1,728 of record DHIZ01000225.1, on the reverse strand, counting down.
CCTGGCCGTGGAAAAACTGCTCGGTTGCGAGATCCCCCCTCGCGCGCAGGTCGCCCGCGTCATCCTCACCGAGTTACAGCGGTTGGCGAGCCATCTGGTCTGGCTGGGTACGCACGCCATCGACCTGGGGGCGATGAGCGTCTTCCTCTACTGCTTCCGCGACCGCGAAGCGATTATGGACCTCTTCGACCTCACCACCGGGCAGCGCATGATGACCAGCTACATCCGCATCGGCGGCATCGCGCTGGACTTGCACCCGGACTTCCCGGAGCTTACTGCCCAGTTCTGCAGCGCCTTTCCGGCGCACGTCGACGAGTACGAGGCGCTGCTGACCGAAAACGAGATCTGGAAAGAACGCACGCAAGGCGTCGGCGTCATCACGCTGGATCAGGCGATTGCCTTCGGCATCACCGGTCCGACCCTGCGCGCCAGCGGCTTCGAGTGGGACCTGCGCAAGCAGCAGCCGTACTGCGGCTTTGAGCAGTATGATTTTGTCGTACCGACGGCCACCGCCGGCGACTGTTACGCCCGCTACCAGGTGCGTATGCGCGAGATGCGGGAGTCGGTGAAAATCATTCAGCAGGGCCTGAGCAAGCTGCCGGAGGGACCGTTCCGTACCAGCGACCGCCGGGTGGCGCTGCCGCCGCGCACGGAGTTGAACATCAGTATGGAATCGCTCATCCACCACTTCAAGTTGGTCACCGAAGGCGTCCGCGTGCCGGCGGGTGAGGTCTACCAGGCTGTGGAGTCGCCGCGCGGCGAGTTGGGCTTCTACGTGGTCAGCGACGGTACCAATCACCCCTACCGTTGTCACGTCCGCGAACCCAGCTTCGTGAACTTGCAAGCCCTGCCGCCGATGATGCACGGGCGGCTGATTGCCGACGCCGTGGCCTGCATCGGCAGCCTTGACCCCGTAATCGGCGGCACGGATCGGTAGAGAGAGTAGATGATTTCGGAACAGACACGGGCGCGCATTATGAAGGCGCGCGACAGCTTCCCGCACCGGCGCTCGGCCATCTTGCCTTCGCTCTACGCGGTCCAGGAGGAAGTCGGCCACCTCAGCGAAGAGGGCATCGACACCATCGCGGAGGTCCTGGAACTGCACGCCACCGACGTGTTCCAGGTCGCCAGCTTCTACAGTCTGCTCCACACGGAACCCTGGGGCAAGTACCTGGTGGAAGTCTGCATCAACCTACCCTGCGCCTTGCGGGGGGCGGAGTCGCTGGCGCAGTACGTTCAGACCAAGCTGGGCCTGGACCACGACGGCGCCGCCCATGAGACGCACGAGGGCACCACGGCGGACGGCATGTTCACCTTCCGTCCGACCATCGAGTGCCTGGCCGGCTGCTCCTGGGCGCCGATGATGCAGGTCAACCAGCGTTACTTCGAGAACCTGACGCAGGAAAAGGTTGACCAGATCTTCGATCAGTTGCGCGACCTCGCCACGCGCTATCCTACTGGCCCGGTGCCGGGTGCAGAAGTCGGCAAGGTGATCTATGCCACGGAAAGGGTGCAGCAGTAGTCATGGTAACGATGGAGGCTGCGCCCGGTTTCAACCCGATGCTGACCGCCAACCTTGGCAAGGCGGGGGCCTGGAAGCTCGAATCCTATCAGCAGACCGGCGGCTACGAGCAGTGGCGTCGTGCCCTGGCCGGTGGCATCACGCGCGAGGCGATCGTCGATGAGGTGAAGAAGTCGGGCATCCGGGGCCGGGGCGGCGCCGGCTTC
>DHIZ01000224.1 GCA_002404055.1 Chloroflexi bacterium UBA4733 | reverse complement strand
TATTCCGTGACGGCTCCTAAGGCGATTACCCAGCTTGGCTTAGACCCATTGGACGCTATGGGCGGCTCCGCATCTGGTGGTGATCCCTTCTTCTGGGGGCCGTCCTTTGGTTTGGGGACCGGCTATTACGACGAAGGCGCCGGGAAGTTCAACCTGGTGACTCCGCAACTCACGGATGCGCTTACCACGATCAAGAGCTTCTACGACGCCGCCGGCGGCTACGCTGCGGTGCAGACCAGACCTTCCGCAAGACGAACGGCAAGTGGACCGGCGCCAAAGCGGGCATTGTTATGGGCACCCAGGCGATGCAAATCAACGGCTACTGGACGCCCGGCTCCCTCACTCAACTGGCCCCGACCAAGCACTATGTGTACACCTGGGCGCCCGTGAGCGCCGACCGCAAGGGCAAGAAAATCCAGTCCGCCGGTGGACACTTCGCTGTTCTTCCCAAGGGATCGCCGCACCCGGATCAGGCATTCGCCTTCGCGGAGTACCTCACCGGCGAGGCGTCCGAGCAGATCATCTTCGATGGGGAGGGCTGGCTCGGCGGTCGCAAGTCCTTCCTGGCCAAAGTCAACGTCAAGCAGTACCCCGGACTCGATTTCTACACGCAGTCGACGACCACCGCCGACGAGTTCTGGGCCGACCCGGTCGATCCCATTGAAGGTTTTTTCTCGGACAACTGGCAAACGCAGTATATCAAGGTCTTCCAGGGGCAGCTCACAGCGCAAGATGCGCTCAGCCAGTTGCAGCAGCTTTGCACGGCACAGTTGGCGAAACAGCTCGGTAAGGGCTAAGGCATCGTTCGGCAATAAGCCGATCGTTCCCTCCCCACCAACCGAGCCCGCCTCGGCTACCCCGCCATCCTATCTCACCGCGCAGGGTGGTGAAATTGCCCTGAGAGGAGTGTCGGCCTTGCCCCCCAGGATTGATTGACGTAGCGACACGGTGACGATGCCGACAGCGGAGATGCGCGAGGCGATGGCCAAAGCGGCCGTGGGCGACGACGTTTTCGGGGAAGACCCGACGATCAACGCGCTCGAACAACGCGGCGCGGTGCTCCTGGGCAAAGAAGCCGGCCTCTTCGTGCCGACCGGGACTATGGGCAACCTCGCCGCCATCACCACCCATTGCCGGCCCGGCGAGAGCGTCATGCTGGGCGAGAACTCTCACATCTTTTTAAACGAGGTTGGCGGCCTGGCAGAGTTGGGAGGACTGGTCGCCCACGTGCTGCCTGATGCCAACGGCAAGCTCGATGCCGAACGGGTGGCGGCGTCCATCCAGGGCACGTCCATCGACACGCCCGGTACGCGGCTGATCTGCGTGGAGAACAGCCATAACTACGCCGGCGGCGTGGTCAGCACGCCCGTCGAGCTGCGCCGAATTCGGGACGTAGCGGATCACTATGGCCTCTCCGTCCACCTGGACGGTGCCCGTATCTTCAACGCTGCCGTTGCCCTCGGTGTGCCGGCGCGGGACCTGGCGGAGACAGCCGACAGCGTCAACTTCTGCTTCTCCAAAGGGCTGGCGGCGCCGGTTGGCTCACTGCTGACGGGGAGTAGCGAGTTCATCGCGCGCGCGCGCCGCAGGCGCAAGCAACTGGGCGGCGGCATGCGTCAGGCCGGCGTGCTGGCCGCCGCAGTGCTGGTGGCGCTCGACACGATGACCGAGCGTCTGGCGGAGGACCACGCCGACGCGCGGCGCCTGGCAGAAGGGCTGTTACGTCTGGATGGCTTTGAGGTGGCGCTGGAGACGGTGCAGACCAACATCGTCATGGCTGACCTGCCGACCGCAGCAGCGGCCGCCGCTGGCGTAACGCTGCTGGCGGAGCGCGGTGTCCTGGCCCTGCACATCGGCGCCCGGCGCATCCGCTTCGTGACTCACTACGGCATCGCGGCGGACGATATCGAGCAGGCGCTGCACGCGGCGGAGCAGGTGGCGGGACGATTGGTGGCTGGAGGACAGAGCCGCGACTGAGGTCCCACTGCGTGGGCGCCCCCGACCCAAAGACAGCACTGCCGTGCCGGAGGCCCCTCCAAGACCGCAGTAACCCCCGTCCTTCGGACGACCACCACCAATGAAAGTAGCGCCTGGTCGTCGGATAGCAGCTCGGTTGGTTGGGGACTTTCACGGCAGTCGCGGCCCTGTTAACCCTTGCTCAACTTCCCCTATTCTCGCGGGCGGTCCGCTGGAGCGGCGTACCGCCAGATGGGCCGGAAACGACCCCTGGATCGGCGCCGTCACGCGCTGGCGGATCAGGTCGAGCAGGATGGAGGTCGCCCGGACTGCCATCTCTTCGATGGGCAGATGGACGGTCGTCAAGGGCGGCTCCTGATAGCCGGCGAACTCGGCGTCGTCGCAACCAACGACGGCAATCTGCTCAGGGATGCGTAAGCCCCAGTCGCGGATCGCTCGCATCGCCCCGATGGCTAGCAGATCGTTCGTGGCGAACAGCGCCGTCGGTCGCGCGCCAGAGGAGGGACTGAGCAACTGCTGCGCGGCAATATGCGCTCCTGCTGCCCAGTCACCGCCGTGCGTCACCGCCTCCATACCCGCCGGCAGTCCAGCGTGCTGCTCGGCTTCGAGAATGTCAAGAGTTGCCTGGTGGGGACCGGCGCTGAGACGCGGGACCTCATGCTGGCGGTCAATTCGCCGGCGCTACGCTCGATCTGGGATATCGGCAATGCGCTCGTCTCCGGCGAGGAACACCCCTACCCCGATGGCTACGCCGCCGTGCGTCCCTGGATCAGCCATGTCCACGTCAAGGACGCCGTCCGCCAGGCCGACGATTCCTCAGCCTGGCAACCCATCGGCAGCGGCCAGGCGACTATCGCGGCCAGTTGACCGCCTTGCAGCACGACGGCTACAGCGGCGTGATCGCCCTGGAAACGCACTACCAACCGGCCGGCGGCAGCAAAGAGCAAGGCAGCCGAGAGTCTTTCGCCGGTCTGCGGGGGATCCTGGAGGAACTGGACCTGCGCTGGCAGTAGGGAGCGGTCACTGGGTGCGGTCGACGGCATTGCGTGCAATGACCATCGCGGTCCCGAAGTGATCGGCCCCGGCAGGTCGCCAGGCACGCCCTAATCAAAGTTAAAGAGGTCGGCCACCGGGAAGGTGAAGCCCGGCAAGATATCGGCGCCGTCTAACGCGCCTCCAACGCCGACGGTGGCGAATGGAGCGACGCTGTCCCCGCGCCAAACGTCGACTACTTCTCGGCGTGGCCAGACGACCCAGACGAGCCGCACACCTGCAGCCAGCCAGGCCCGAGCCTTCGCGTCCAGTTCGGGCCGAAACTGCGTTGGCGAGGCCATCTCGACCACCAGGTCGGGCGCCAGGCGGAGATAGCCCAACCATTCGGGTCTCTCCGGTGGCGGCAAGGTCTCCTGGCGAACGTAGGCGATGTCGGCTCCCAGGACGGTATCGGCCTCATCGGCCCGGCTGAGCAGGAATCCAGTCTCCGCTAAGAAGACGACTCCCAGGGCCCGTGCCTCGACGAAGTTGCCGATTGCCAACGCAAGCTTCATCCCGAACAGGCCGTGCCGGCTCCCCGGTGGCGGCATTCGCACCAGCCTTCCCTCAACGAGTTCGTAATTCCAGCGGTCGTCGGGCAAGTGCGCCAAGTCGTCGGCAGTCAACAACCCACGTTGGCCGGTGACAGGCTCCGCCCAGGGTGCAACGACGTTCAGCGGCATCCGTGGTACCTCATGCTGCGGCGTAGACGACCACTGTCGCCTTATGCCACTACGCTACCACACCCGGCAGGGTGGACCAATGGGGGGGGCAGGCGGATCGGCTAATTCGATAAGGCGGCGACTGCGGGACCAGAGGGCACCCTCCGCCAAGCGACGAGGGCGACTGCGGTCGCTTTCACCCTCAGGTAGGACAGTGCTATGGTGATTGGCGGCAGACCGCGTGGTCGCTGGACGACAGCTAATTGCTTGCAAGACAGCAAGCGGCTACAGTCTTGTGCAATCGCTGGCGAGACTCCTGAGCGGGGCTGCCAGTGAACCGGCAAGCTAGACCGGTCGTCCGGCATAGAAGGGAACACCACCGTGACTGCAGCGATTCCGCTCGGCTTCCGTCCCCACCTTGACGGCTATTACGACGTGTCTTTCCAGTTGCAGCGTCATGTGTACCGCCGTTCGGAGGCGCTCTTCGAGCAAGGGGAGCGGTACAAGGATCGCCTGGTAACGGCGGCGCAGGTGTACGCCTGGCAGGAGCAAGTGCGCGCTCGCACGCTGGCGGCTATCGGCGGCATGCCACCCTCCGACACGCCGCTCAATCCCGAAGAACGGGGGACGGTTCAGGGCGACGGCTTCGTTGTCGAGAAGGTGATCTATCAGAGTATGCCGGAGGTGTTCGTCACGGCGAACCTCTATCTGCCGGCGAACTTGACGCAACCCACCGGGGCGGTGCTCTTCGCCTGCGGCCATGCCGAGGCGGCCAAGGCGCACCCGACTTACCAGGCAGTGTGCCAAAGACTGGCGCGCAATGGTCTGGTTGTGCTGGCCCTCGACCCCTACGGCCAAGGCGAGCGAAAGAGCTATTTGGATGGCTCTGGACGGGAGGACGTTCGTTGGGGCACAGCGGAGCACACCTACGCCGGATATCAGTGCTGGTGGCTCGGGCACTCGATCATTCGCTACTTCGTGCAGGACGCTCGGCGGGCCATCGACTATCTCTGCCAGAGGCCGGAGGTCGACGCCGCGCGCATCGGCATGACGGGCAGCAGCGGTGGCGGCACGCAAACCGCCTGGATGATGCTATTGGAGTCGCGTCTGGCGGCGGTCGCTCCGGCGACCTCACTCAGCCGTCGCCGCGACTACATGTGGACCGGTCAGGCCCAGGATGCCGAGCAGCACCTGCCCGGCGGGACAGCGGCCGGCATCGACCACGAAGACTGCCTCATCGTGATGGCGCCGCGGCCGGCGCTGGTGCTGGCTGCCGACTACGATTTCTTCAACATCGAAGGCGCCGTCGCCACGGTGGAGCGGGCCCGGCGTGTTTACGGTGTGCTGGGCACCGAGCAGAATCTGGAACTGGTCCGCGCGACCTGCACGCACCAGTTCCACCCGCAGCTCGCCCAGGCGGCGACCGCGTTCTTCGTCCAGCATCTGCTCGGGCGCGACCGCGCATCGGTAGATCACAGCGAGCCTCACCCCTTTGATGCCGGTGCGCTGCAGTGTACGGATAGCGGCCAGGTCCTGCTCGACCGGCCAGGGACGCGGCGGGTCTTCGATCTCAATCTAGCCGAATATCGGGCGCGCCGGGCACCGCACTCTGGCGCGGAGCGTGCTGAAACGGCCCGCCGCCGGCTGGAGGATCTGGTGCAGCGTGGTCGCCGCCCGGCCCGCGAGTTCTTCCCGCGCTGGCTGCCGGGTCCGCCGGCTGATGGGGTGTCGGTGTTGCACGGTTTCTGGTGGTCGGAAGAGGATGTGCTCAACGCTGGTGTGCTGTTGCGCCCGGCGACCGACCGCTTTGCCTCACTCGTCATCGCGCTCTTCGACCAGGGCACTGTCGACCTGGAGCAACGGCGCGACTGGTGCTTGCAGCGGGTCCGAGCCGGGCAGGCAGTACTGGCGCTGGACGTGCGAGGCACGGGGGTGCTAACGCCGCGGGACGTGCTGACGTCGCATTCTCCCCTGCACAACACGCGCTACAAGCTGGCCTGTGACCTGCTTTGGCTGGATGACAGCTTGCCGGCTATGGCCGTCTACGATGTCCTGCGAGCCATAGAGTTCGTACGCGCCGACTCCGAACTGCAGCTTGGCGAACGGCCTATACACCTCTTTGGGACCGGTCGCGGTGCATTTCGCGGCTACCTCGCAGCGGCGCTGGATCCCACAGTTATAGCACTGGAGCTTGAAGCGCCGGTGCCGGACCTCGACGAGATGATGACCCAGCGACTCTACGCGCGCCCGGAACAGCTGGAAATGCTCCCTGACTATCTCTTCCCTGGCCTTCTTGAGAGTTTTGACTGGCGTGACGTTGCCCCTTTGGTGGCTGGCCGCCTGACAAGCGCTGAGGTGATGCGGTAGTCGCGGGGGTGCCGCAAAGTAGTCTTCAGCAAGCAAATGACGTTAGTTCCCCAGCATACAAGGCCGCGACTGCGGTCTGCGGCCAAGTTACGCGGGGCGACTGCGGTCGCTTGGGTCTGCCGTCAACGGTCCGCAATGCGACCGCAGTCGCCCCTCGGCCTTGGCCGCCGATCGCAATCGCGGCCCTGTACACACGCCTATAAATACCGTTCGCTTTCTATGCAAGACGCCTTGCACGTGGTTGGCTGTAGTCGGTATACTCCGCTCGCACTGTTCGGCAGCCTCTGTCGGCGTATCCCTGTGTTGCGCTGCCGGAGAGAAGGAGGAACCGCCCCGATGGTTACGAGGATACTGGTCGCGTAGCACGCCACGGCGAGAACCGGTCGGGTGGGCAGCCGCTGGTCGGGACGTTGTTCCCGCCGGTTGCCCAACATGCCCACGTCGTACCCTCCGCAGGAACTTCCGGCCCACCGCCTGGGACCGGCCTACCGGGTCGACGACACGTACCGCTCCCCCAGGCGTGTGCAGGTGTCGCATCGACAGCAGCGTTTTCCATTGCAGCGTCAGCGTCATGCAGGTCGTTGCGCCCGAAGGTCCGCGCCTTCGCCTGGAGACACTGCTATGGCGATGCAGGCGATCGCGTGTGTCCAGCGCTGCGTTACCTCCAGCGTATAAGTCAAGGAATAGGCGAGAACGTCGCGGGCAATAGGCGCGCCCGTATACACTGACAGTTCGGTCCCAACGGAATGGTAGAAGAATGAAGCTCCCGGTTCGGCAATACTTCACCTTGCTCTGGCGCTATCTGCGGTCGCGCCGGCTTTCCGTGCTGCTGCTGGGTGTACTGCTGGTCGTCAACATCACCTTGCAGCTCATCAACCCGCAGATCATCCGCCGCTTCATCGATCAGGCGCAGGTCGGTGGTACGCTGCGCACCCTGGTCTACGCGGCGGCGCTCTATATCGTGCTCGCGCTCGTCACACAGGTGGTGGCGGTGGTCGAGACCTACGTTGCGGAGAACCTGGGCTGGGCGGCCACCAACGAGTTGCGCTCGGCGCTGACACGGCACTGCCTGCGGCTGGATCGCAGTTTCCACGCCGCCCGCACCCCCGGCGAACTGATCGAGCGCATCGACGGCGATGTCACGGCGCTGGCCAACTTCTTCTCGCGCTTCATTATTTATGTGCTGGGTAATTTCTTGCTGCTGATCGGCGTGATCGTGCTGCTCTTTCGCATCCACGTGCTGGTTGGCGCGGCGCTTGGCGGCTTCGCGCTGCTGGCGGTGTTTGTGCTGCTGGGCCTGCGCGCCGTGACCGTGCCGCTCTGGATGGGCGTCCGTCAGAAGAGCGCCGAGTACTTTGGCTTCCTGGGCGAGCGGCTGGCAGGCACGGAGGATACGCGGGCCAACGGCGCTGTTGGCTACGTGTTGCGCCGACACTCGGAACTGCTGCGCGGCTGGCTGCCGCTGGAAATCAAGTCCAGCCTGGGTTGGGCGACGGCCGATGGTGGTAATGTGCTCCTCTTTACCATCGGCAATGCCATCGCCCTGGCCCTGAGCGCCTCGCTCTTTCGCCAACAGGGGATCACCCTCGGCACGGTCTATCTGATCTTCCAGTACACCGAACTGCTGCGCCAACCGTTGGAGCAGATTCGCCAGCAACTACAGGACTTGCAGCGGGCGGCGGCCAGCATCGGGCGCGTGCAGGAGCTGCTGACGATTCAACCGACGATCCTGGACGGCGAGGGGTTGCCGATCCCGGCGGGGCCGCTGGCGGTCGCGCTGGAGCGCGTCGGCTTCGGCTACGACGGTGGTGAGCGCGTGCTCGAGGACGTCTCCGTCGCCCTGGCCCCTGGACAGGTGCTGGGTGTGCTCGGCCACACGGGCAGTGGCAAGACGACGCTCAGCCGCCTGTTGCTGCGCTTCCATGACCCGGACGAGGGCGCCGTCTCGCTGGGTGGCGTCGATCTGCGCCGGCTGCACCTGGCCGAACTGCGGCGGCGGGTCGGACTGGTGACGCAGGAAGTGCAGCTCTTCCACGCCCCGCTGCGCGACAACCTCACGCTCTTCGACCCGACGATCGCCAATGAGCGTGTTGTTGCCGTGCTGGAGGAGTTGGGTCTTGGCCCCTGGTTCCGCAAGCTGCCGCTCGGTCTGGACACCGAACTCACGGCCGGCGGCGGGCTGTCGGCGGGAGAGGGCCAACTGCTGGCCTTCGCCCGCGTCTTCCTGCGCGATCCGGGGCTGGTCATCCTGGACGAGGCCTCGTCGCGCCTGGACCCGGCGACGGAGCGGTTGGTGGCAATCGCCACCGATCGCCTGTTGCTGAACCGTACCGCCATCATCATCGCGCACCGCCTGGCGACGATCCGGCGTGCCGACAGCGTGCTCATTCTCGATGGCGGGCGGGTCGTGGAACACGGCGGGTACGCTGCCCTGTCTCAGGACCCGCGCTCGCGGCTGTCTCACTTGCTCCAGACGGGGTTGGAGGTCGCTTTCGCATGAAGACCTGGCAGTTTTTCCTGGGGCTGGTGACCTACCAGCGCCGGCTCTACCTGGCCGACATCCTGCTCTGGCAGACCTGGTACGCCTTCCCGCTGATCCCCGGCCTGATTGCCCAGCAGTACTTCAACGTGTTGACGAACAGCGCACCGGCCCGCTTCGATATCCCGACGTTGCTGGTGCTGCTGGTGGTCAGCGCGGTGGTGCGGGCGATCGTGAACTATGGAGCCTTCACCGTCAACGGCATCCACCAGTTCTGCGTTGGCGGGCTGTTGCAGCGCAATATGCTCACCCGCGTCCTGGACCTGCCCGGCGCCGGCGCCTTGTTGGCCGCTCCGGGTGAGATGATCAGCCGCTTCCGCGACGACGTCGATGCGGCGGCGTTCCTCACCGATAGCTTCCTGGACGTGCTGGGCTACGCCGTTTTCGGCAGTGTGGCGCTGGTCATCCTCTGGCGCATCAACCCGCAGATCACCCTGGTGGTGTTCGCGCCGCTGGCGCTGGTGGTGCTGCTTGTGCAGATAGCGAGCGCGCGCGTCCAGCGCTACCGAGCCGCGACACGCACGGCGACCGGCCGCGTGACGGGCGCCATCGGCGAGATATTCGAAGCGGTGCAGGCGATCCAGGTGGCAGGCAGTGAGGACTACGTCATTCAGCATCTGGACCGCCTCAACGAGCAGCGGCGCCAGGCTGCCCTGCGCGATCGGGTGTTCAGCCAGGTGCTCGATTCCGCGTTCGCCAACATCGTCGGCGTCGGCACGGGCGGCATCCTGCTGCTGGCGGCACAGGCGATGCGCGCCGGCAGCTTCACCGTTGGCGATTTTGCGCTCTTCGTCTCCTACCTTGCCTACGTGACCCAGTTCACTCGCTTCGCCGGCCGTTACATCACGCTCTACCAGCAGGCCACCGTCTCGTTTGGCCGGATGACAGCGGTGCTGCGCGGCGCGCCGCCGCAGCGTCTTGTCCGGCACATTCCGCTGCACCTGCGCGGCCCCTTGCCGGTTGGCAGCGTGCCGGCACGCCATGCCGATGATCGGCTTGTGCTCCTGGAGGCAACTGGTCTCACCTACCATTTCCCTGCTGGCGGCCACGGCATCAAAGACGTGGCGCTGCGCCTGCGCCGCGGCACGCTCACCGTCGTCACCGGGCGGATCGGGGCCGGCAAGACCACCCTGCTGCGCGTCCTGCTGGGGCTGCTGCCCAAAGAGGCGGGTGACATCACCTGGAACGCCACTCCCGTGGACGACCCGGCGGCCTTCTTCGTGCCGCCGCACAGCGCCTACACGCCGCAAGTGCCCCGGCTCTTCAGCGAGACGCTGCGCGACAACGTGCTGATGGGTCTGCCGACCGACGACGTCGACGTGCCCGCTGCCGTCCATGCCGCCGTGCTGGACCGCGACATTGCCGTGCTGGAGCACGGGCTCGACACCCTGGTGGGGACGCGCGGTGTCAAGCTCTCCGGCGGACAGGCCCAGCGCGCGGCGGCGGCGCGCATGTTCGTGCGCGAACCGGAGTTACTGGTGGTCGACGACCTCTCCAGCGCGCTGGACGTGGAGACGGAGCGTCTGCTCTGGGAACGCCTCTTCGCCCGCCCCGACGCCACTTGCCTGGCCGTCTCCCATCGCCGGGCGGCGCTACGCCGAGCCGATCACATCATCGTGCTGAAGGAAGGCCGCATCAAGGCAGAGGGAACGCTGGACGAACTGCTGGCGACGAGTGACGAGATGCGCTACCTGTGGGCCGACGTGGACTGAACGGGAGCGCTCCCCGTGCGCTTCCCCTTACTCCGCCACGGCAGCCACTCAGCTTGGGGCACTCATCCTGAGGCGGCAATGCGAGTCTGTCGCGGCTTGCGGTGGGCAAGCTGAGATGCTCGTTGGTACGACACGCCGAGCACTCGACCGACATCTCGCACCGTCAGACCTTCTGCGCGCAATGTGGACGCGAGTTCGCTCGCTACGATGGCTGCCTGCGCTTCGGCCGTTTCTGCCGATTCGCGTAGAGCGCGCCATTCTGCCACTCGGGCAGAGGCTTCCTTAGGTATCTCAACCTGGAGACTGATGCTGAAGCTGTCGGGAGACGCGCGCAGCAGGAGGGTCAGCATCTCCCGAGTCATGGCTTCCGCCTGATCAAGACGCCGTACTTGGGTGAAGGCCCCTGGCGCCTCCGGAACGTCGATTGCCCACCAGCCGCCGTTACGTACCGCGTGAGCGTGGTACATGGTACGTTCTGTCACTGTCGCCGCCTGTCGGATCTTCCAGACGAGGTCGCTGTACTTCACATGCTTAAGTCTACACCCGTCGACGGATTCAGTCTAGCAGGGATAGACTTGGGAATGGATGAAACGCTGGCGACGGGATGGTTTTGACTATGGAGAGTATTCGCCGTGAAGCAACCGAGAGTTTGAAGCCGCAGATTCGTACCTACCATGACACCGACCAGGAGTCGGTGCTAGCTCTCTGGCGGCGCACTGGCGTTGATCGCCCCTGGCTCGACCTACGCGCCGAAATTGCCGAGAAGCGCAAGCGAGACCGTTCGCTCTTTCTGGTGGCGGAAGCAGGCAGCATAGTTGTGGGCGCCGTGATGGGCGCCTACGACGGCCGGCGTGGCGTGACGAAGATCAACCTTCAGGTGCGGCACGACAACCTGGACGTGTGCGCCTTCTATGAGCGCCTGGGCTATATGGACGAACATCTGGTGAGCTTCGGCAAACGGCTCTCGACATAAAAACAAGGGGGAGCGCCCAGCTCATTTGCGTGGCCGCTGGCGGCACGTTGGCGGTCCGGTGGCGCTATCGCGGCTCGCGCTTCCTACTCCGCGATTCCGGGGTTCACTGCCATGATGCCTTCCGCGACTTCCCAGACTTGAACAAGGTGCAGATTGACCTGTTCAGCACGCTGTTGGAGGTCGGCAAACGACGTGATGCCGAGGTCACCGAGCAACTGCCGATAGCCGGGCGCAAACGCCTGCTGCAGCGCAGCCGGAGCATCAACCGAGAGCGCCTTTTGGCAGCGGGAGTAGGTGACAACAATCCAGAACACTGCTTCCCGGTGCAGGCCATGCTCGATCAGTTCTCGAGTGCCGTCAATGGCGATTGGACGGGCGATCTCGCTCAGGTCAGAGGAGAACGAGAACGGCGTCTTCGCCACCGCCGTAGTGGCGTCGAACACCTCCGCCAGCGCGTTGAGGTGCTGTTCAGTTCGCGACCGGTTCATGTGGGCGCAGCCCACTAACTCCAGGAGCGTCTCGTGGAACGGCAGATGGCCGTACTCCTCCAGTAGCTCCCGCACGGCCACGTACCGGCGCCGCACCGTCGGGTTCTGTAACCCGGCCACGAGGAGCACGTGGGTCATCACGCCGGTCGGGAAGATCCAGCCGAGCACTTGATCGTGGAAGAGGTCGGATTCCTTCAGTGCCGCGAGTTGTTCCCGAACCCGGCTGGCGGCGTGCTCGCAGCGCCGCCGGACCCAGTAGCGTCGGGCATAGTCGCGTGCCACCGCCGCCTGGATCTTAGATAGTTGCTCCGACGGATCCAGGATGATGTTCGACGTGCGGAAGCCGCCGGCCAGGTGATAGTCACCGAGAACCCGGTCGGGCGACTGCACCTGATCAAAAGGAAGCGAAGTGACTTCGAGGAGCACATCCCGATGGAGAAACTTCCCGCGCCCGGTCGTCGTATTCTGCCTGTCATAGACGACGTTGACGTCCAGGTCGGACGTTGGCGGCAGGACGGCGTCATCGGGCAGCCAGCCCGATGAACCGGCGAAGTAGGCGCTAACGAAGCCAGGCACGTTGCCGGCTTCTTCAATCACCCAGTGTCGCGCTACTGCTTTGGCGTCTTTGACCAGCATGCTCAGCTCTTGTCCTTTCCTACCAGCCGAACCGGCCGTGCCCGGCTCGCTTATGCATAGAGTGCCGGTACAGCGGCTGCAGGTTAACTGCGGCGATACTACCAGGCGCGCCGAGGTATCCTTGGTTGCGATGGCGATGGCAGCGTCAAGGGGCGACGTGAAGTGGATGCGCAACAGGATGTTTTGAGAGGTGACACAGCGACCCTCCGCCTGCCCGTTGGAACGCACATCGTCACGCGCGCCATCGTCGCCACCGAAATGGGAACCGTGCGACCGCCCGGCACGGTCGGTATCGTGACGGCAGCCGTCGCGGATGATACCAACAGTTACAGCGTCCGTTTCCCTGATGGCAGCACCGCATCCTTGCACCGGCGTGAGTTAAGTGTTCGCAAGGCCGAACGGCTCGTGCCGCTGCGTTCGGCCTCAGACGACGATCAGAGGCGAGCACTGGACTCCTATGTGATCTACCGCTGCGTCGTTGGCTCGCAGGCGTATGGTCTTGCCGGCGACGATTCCGACATCGACCGGCGTGGCATCTACCTCCCGTCGGCTCGCCTGCACTGGTCGCTCTTCGGCCTTCCGGAACAGTTGGAGTACCCGGACAGTGATGCATGCTGCTGGGAACTGCAGAAGTTCCTCACCCTGGCCCTCCGAGCGAACCCCAACATCCTGGAGTGCCTTTTCACACCCCTGGTAGAGCATGCCACGCCGCTCGCTCAGGAACTGCGCGATATGCGCGCCGTCTTCCTATCGAAGCTCGTGTACCAGACCTATAACGGCTATGTCATGTCCCAATTCAAGAAGCTAGAAGTGGACCTGCGTACAAAGGGCACGCTGCGCTGGAAGCACGCCATGCACCTGATCCGCTTGCTGCTCTCAGGCATCTGGATCCTTCGGGAAGGGAACGTTCCCCTTCGTGTCGACTCGCACCAGGAGCAACTCCTCGCAATTCGGCGGGGAGAGGTTCCCTGGACGGAGGTGGATGCCTGGCGGCTGATGCTCCACAAGGAATTCGACGCGAGCTTTATGACCACGGCCTTGCCGGACCGTCCCGACTATGATCGGGCCGATGCCTTCTTGATACGAGCCCGGCGCAGCATGGTGGAGGGGAACGTTGATGACTGACCCTGCCGACCACCCGGCCATTTATGGCCGGGCTAACAATCACAAAGCACCCTAAAGGGCGCTACGAGGGACCGGGGCTAGCCCCACTACGGTTCAGATAAGGCATTGAACCGACCGGGGGGTGTCTACAGTGCCGTCGAGAGGAAGTGGCTGGTCGAGGATCTGGTGCTGGGGGGCGGGCTGCGGCAGGATCTGAATGGTGGTTTCAAAGGCGACGAGTTGCTGCGAAGGGGGTGCGGGCTTGCCACGTTTGAGGGCGAACTTGGACATTTTGCGTTTGACGACGCGGGGATTGTTCCGTCGTGCTCGCGAGGGCAGGCGGCAACGCCCAGAGGGCTCCCGCGCCACGCACAACAGCATCGTGACGTCAGTCGGCAACTTGCGCCGCCGCTCTGTCGGCACGTCGGCAGCCACCGCCGCGCCTTGCAGCACGGTTGCGGGCAACACGCGCTCCAAGGCCTCCAAGGCAATCGCGTCGGTGAATGTCGTCGACCCCAGACAGAACGATGCCTTTCGCGTGAATGCAACAAATGGCGTGAATCGAAGTTGGGTTACATCCGTTTCGTGCGTGAAGTGCCCCTTTGCTCCTCCCCTGAGGCTGTGTCCGGCGTCACATCGTGCTCCGTTCTCACTCCGCCCCCTGTCATGCTCGAATGTGACAGAAGGGGTCTTCGGTTGCATTGATTGTTGGGCCCCTCCCCTTGCCGTGATTGTCACTTTCACCGTTGAGTGGCGCAACGTCGCAGTTGAGCGGCGGGAAGCGACCATTGCATTGGCGCTCCCCTTCACCGGCGTTCGAACAGTACCTCGGCGCCCAAGATCGAGAGCACCTTATAGGCCAGATCTGCCAGCGGCCCCCTCTCGCCAATGGGCAACCAGACCTCCATGGCGCCCAGGTAGCAGCGCCGCTCCAGCCAGAAGGTGCGCTGCTCCATATCCGCCAGATGGAAGCGCAGCACGGCCGTCCAGCGGGCGGAGCGGTCGAGATCGGCCCGCAGTTGTTGTAGCTGGGCCGGGCGCAGACCGATATCACCGAAGATAGCCGCGATCTCCTCGGCCTCCGGCCCGCTGCGTTCGTACACCTCAAGGCTGCTGCCATGTACCCCCACCCGGTAGTGGTGCGCTTGAGGGTGCCGTCGGACGATCTGTTCCAAGACCGCCACCTCCGTCGGAGCGATCACCGATGGCGTGTCCTTGACGAGCGAGACGACGCCGTTGACGCTCTCGCTGATGCGCGTGCCGGGCGGCAGCGCCTCGACCAGTTCGCCGTGGGGCTCGCGTGTGAAGACATAGCGCGCCTTGCCGGTCTTGGTGGCGGTGCGCGCCAGGGTATAGGTGATGCCCTTGCGATTGGTGTAGGTGACGGCCATGGCTTGCTTCAGCCGAACCGGCGCTGGCAGAAGCAGCACCCTGCCGGTCGTTCACTCCTCATCATCATCGTCGTCCTCCTCCTCGTCCTCCATCCCTTCGTACTGCGGCGGCGCCTTCCCGTGCTTCGCCACCACCCGTGGGTAGGCAACGTCCGGCGCCACCACATCACTCGTCCGCACCAGCTTGACCCGGAAGTGCCATTCGTCGCCATAGTCAAACAGGAAGAGGAACTCCTTCGTCCCGCGGACACCGGGGAAGGGTACTGCGCCGATCAGCGCCCGGCGCGCCGCCGGGAGACCCAGCTCGCCGAAAGGACCGGGCGAGCTGTCGAGGGCGTACTGGGTGCGGCGATCCCAGGCCTTGCCGCTCAGGAAGAACGACCACAGGTGCGGGTCGGTGAAGCCGAAGGCAAGGGGGATGGCTTCACCCAGATCTGCCAACGTCTGGTTGGCCGCCACTTCGATCTCCCGCCAGACGGCGTCAACCTTGGTCCCGTCCTCATCAACAAAACCCGGCAAGCGCACGCGGAAGGTGATGATCGGCGGCGTCGGCACGATGTGACGCGGCATAGCGAGGTCCTCCTGATGCTGCCACACCGTCTCAGACGGCACAAGGCGGAAGGAAGCATAGCTGATGACGCCGCCGTCCGCACGTCCTCCGAGCCACGTGGCGACGGCACAAAGCGCCAAAGAAATCGCGCCAATTGGGGCCTCTGCTTCGTGGGAGTCAGCGGTCGTAGTGCCGGCTGCAGACCAGCAGCACCTTACGCCCGCCATCAATGCGAAGAAAGGTGATCCGCAGCACGTCCGATGCCGACATGGACCAGACTCCCTCGTCCTGGCCGTGAAGCGGGTGAACCCGCAGCGACGCGTGTTGCTCGTTATCATCAAGCAGACGGAGCGCCTTCAAGAACTGTCGCCGCTCCTGGGCCGAGAAGTCGCGATCGGCGAGGCTCGCCAGGAATCGCTCGCTGAACTGTAACGAGCGATAGCCGGCGATCACTTTCCGACGCGCGGCAACGGCTGAATGCCCTCACCGGCGGCTCGGTCGGCCACGTCAGCGATCCGCTCCAGCTCAGCCTCGGTCAACTGCCGTACTCGCCCCTCCCGTACGTCGCGAAGGGCCTCCTCCAGTTGACGCCGGAACTCCGCCGTGTACGCCCAGGCATCCTCCTGAGGCACTGCCTCGACCGGTTGCAAGGTTACTTTCCCGCTACCGGCTTCCAATTGAAGCTGCGCCTCGCTATCAGCGATACCGAGCTGACGGCGAGCTTCCACCGGCAGCGTCAACCGGCCTGCCTCGTTCATGCCGACGATCACTTTCATTTGGCTGCCTCCTCGCCTGTCGTTCCATGGTACCGGCGATTCAGCAATTCGCCGAAACGACCAGACAGTCCTTGATGGAGCACGCCTTGCAACATTGCTTGCGTTGCGTTACCCTCCAGTATCGGGCAGGCAGTGATCGCGGGGTACGTGTGTGCAGAACGTTGACGTGCCTCGCCAACACCTGCAGGCTCTGTCGACACACGCGAAGTACGGTCTGTCGTGGTGCAGGTGGCAGCCTCAATGATCAACGGTGAGATTGGCGCCCCACGCCGGCTTTTCTTTCGCATTGTGCGTACTGACCCGCCCGATTTGGCTGACTTTCTTTCCAACGCGGCGCTTGGCAGGCCGCCGCGACGGCCAACGCCTGAAGTGCTGCGACTGTGGGACGGAATCTCGGTTTATGAAACCGAACAGCAGGCGAGGGTGAAGGCGCTCCAGTTCCCGCAGCTCGGCGGTTACGTCGCCCGACTAGCTATCCCACCGGGTCTCCGCGTTCGCGCCGAGCGCACCACGAGCAGCGAGGGGCACCACACCCTGTGGGCCTCGGCGGCGATCCTGCACTCGTGCGTTGTCGACGTTGTGCCGGTGTGAGTGCTGTCGTATACTATGGGTACGATGTACGAATTGTGGGATGCCGCTTCTGGCAATTTGACCGAAGAATTCCCGACCGAGGTAGAGGTGTTGGCGGCTGTCCGCGACGCGGTAGCGCGCCACGGCCGGGCCTATTCCGAGGCCTATGGCGTACTCTATGAGGATCTCGACGGCCGGTCTCGGTGTCTTGCTCAAGGATCTGCGCTAGTAGATCTGGCGCTTCGTGCGGAGCAGCGGGGCCCTACCGCGCGCGCTTCGTAACCCCCGCAATTCCGGCCAAACGTACGCTCAGAGCGGCATGACCTTCGTCGCGATGCCAGCGATGGCTCGCCGGCCGGTCCAGCCGTTGATGCCGCCGCGATTGTTGCCGATCAGGTACCGGCCGCCCTGGATCGCCTTGATCAGGTGCAGATACTGCTGGCCGTACAGCCGCACCAGCACGACGTCGCCGATGCGCAGATCCCGCTCGCCGAGCGGTTCGACGGTGACCAGGTCGCCGTCATTGACCTTGCCGGTCATCGAATGGCCATGCGTCCGCAGGGTGACGGCCTGCCCCTGCCGTGAGGAGGCGATGGCGGCGCTTGCCCAGCCGATTGGCGTCCCTCCCTCGTTTCGTCTGGCTGCTATTCCGTCACCTGCTGCATCAGCTCCCGGGCCTCCTCATCCCCGATGGCCAGGTAGGCCATCTGCATGTGGCTCCGCCCCGCCTGCCTCTGGGCGAGCGGCAGGATCTTCGTCTGCCGCAGGAGCTGGCGCACCCGAGCGTGCCGGAAGAGGTGGGGATGCACCGGGGCCGGGGCGCCGGCGTTGCCGTACTGCGACGGACGCAAGGCCAGCACCCGGATCCCCGCCCCTGCCGATGTGTCCTTCACGATCTTCCAGGCCTGGACACGCGAGATCGCTCGCTTGCTGCCGTCTGGCCCCCGCCTGCGCGAGCAGAAGAGCGGATCGTCGTCCTCCAGGTGCTGCTGCTTCTGCCAGAGGAGCAGCTCCCCCGGCAGGTCCAGGCTGCCGGTCGGTAGGAAGAGCCGTTTTGGATGTCTAGCTCGGATTCTTGCGGTTGGGCAGGACCAACGCGTCGCGCTGCATGTCACAGGCTCGCAGGGCCATGGCTTCGCTAATCCGGCCGCCCGTTGCCCACAGCATCCGCAGCAGCAACCGGTCGCGGCCTTCCGGGGCGGCGGCGATGATGCCCTGCACATCAGCCGGCAAGAGCCCGTCCGGCGGCTGCCAGCGCTTGCCTTTCGCTGGACCCAATGCAACAGAACGACGTTTTCCCTCTGAATGCAACAATACAATTTGGCTGGCTGGCACGGCCGGCAGGGACTCCCCAGTGGACGGCACCGGCGTTTCCTTCCCCATGACCCCTCGAATATAACAGAAGGAGCCAAAGGTTGCATTGGGACGCAACTCGCTCGTATCGTCGCGGTTTGTTTGTGCAAGGTTGCCATGAGATCAACCGGCCGCACGCTATGACGTGGCGGGCAGGAAGGCATAGGCCAGGTCGGTCCAGCCTTGGACCTTCGGGACGGTGGTGGCGCCAGAAGCCGTGGCGACCGGCACGCGGGCGACCGCGTCCACCTGCAGCGGGTCGTCAAGCTTCAGGTAGGGGGAAGTGGCCATCTGGAGGGCCACGTCGGCCGGCAGGTTCTTCCCGGTCAGCACGCTCTTGAAGGTATCCGCCAACAAGATGCCCTGCGTGCACTGGCAGCCGGCGTCGTAATGCATGATCCCCCGTTGGAATCGCAGGTAGACGAAGTGGTGGTTCTTCGGGTCGGCGGCGGGCTGGCTCGTCGGCACGCCCCAGATCTCCAGATTCAGCAAGGGCAGCAGGACGGGGTTGCCGCCGCCGGTGGGGTAGGCCGTCTGCAAGCTGACGGTGGTGGTGAAGGTGCGATAGAAGTTGACCGGCTGGCCGTCGAAGCGGTCGGGGGCGTGCTGCTGGACGAATGCGACGATGGCGTCGGCGTAGTTGGCGGCGGAGGGCGGCGGCGCCTGCTGGGTGAGGCTGGCGTCATACGGGGGGAAGGTGGAGAAGTTGAGGCTGGTGATCGGCATCAGGTCGGGATCGAGCAGATTCAGCTCGTGGACGCCGCCCGGCGCCCCGCCGACCTGGAGGATCTGGCGCTGGAAGATCTGCGTCCAGAAGCCCAGGAAAGGGAAAGCCCGGCTGACCGGGTAGCCGAAGGTGGTGACGCCCCCGCGCGCCTGGAAGTAGTTCCAGAGGAGGTCGTTGTCGACACGATAGCCCGTCTGCGGGAAGAAGCGAACGTCGTGCGGCGTCGCCGGGAGGGTCAGGCCGAAATCGATCCCGCTCTGGTCGGCGTTGGTCACGGTGATCGTGCGGGGGGGGGACGCCAGGGCCACCTGACCGCCGGTGACGCCGCTCGTCGGCTCCGGATTGATGATCGCGGCCTCGATGGTGTACGTGCTGGGGGTGAGGTTGGCGAAGGTATAGCCGCCGTCCGCCTGGCTCTGGCTGGCCGGCACGAACTGCCCGTTGACCTGTTCCTCGATCCGCACACGGCTCAGCAGGGGCTCGCCGGCGTCACGCCGGCCATTGCCGTTCTGATCGAAGTAGACGATGCCGCTGATCGTAAAGGTGGGTGACGAGGCGGCAAGCACCGGGCTGCTATTGCTGACAAACAGCAGGGCGGCGATGAGCCCCAGCAACCAGCCCCTCCTTCCGCCAAAATGTGCCATGGCGCGCTCCTTTCGTTGGCAGTTTCTCACGCTACCCACATCTCACTCCGGCGTGAAGGCGTTGGTCAGATCGGTGTTGGGCAGGAGGCTGGGATTGTGGACCCAGTGCGGCGCGCCCGAATCGTACTGGTCGAGGAAGGGGCTGCCCTGGGCCTCCTGGGCCAGGTCGGCGGGCAGGTTCTGGCCAGTGAGGATATCCTTCAGGTAGTCGGCCAACAACACCCCCTGGGTGCAGGTGCAGGA
>DHIZ01000407.1 GCA_002404055.1 Chloroflexi bacterium UBA4733 | reverse complement strand
AGTATCGGGCGTAAAATGACACAGGTGAAGAGGCTGCGTTTGGCGGGCGCGGGGCGGGGATCGCGTGGCGTGGGGGCGCAGCCCGGGAGATGCGGCTGCTGGAGGGGCTGGCGTTCGGTGGTGGAGCCAGCGGCGGCGGTGAGGAGGGCGGCAGTGTGGGCGATGCGCCGACGCCCGAAGGGCGGCCGTGCGAGCACCCAGTGCGTGGCGAGGATCATGCCGGTGAGCAGCCGTGCCACACGCTGGGGCGTCGGGCCTTGCAAGAGTTCCAGGTCCCAGCCGTGGGACTTCCAGTGCAGGAAGAGCCGTTCGATCGCCCAGCGTCGGGCGTAGATCAGGAACTCGCGGCGGCTGCCGGGGAGATTGGTGGCCAGCAGCCAGGGTGCTGCGGCGTCCTCAGCCCAGACGGCGAGCACCTGGCAGCGTCGCCAGCCGGCGGTGCGGAAGGCGGCCACGGGAGTGTCCGGGGCGGCCTCCTCCGCGTCGAGGAAGTCGTCGAGGGTGCCGGGGTGGCGGGCGACCGTGCCGGGACGGGGGGCCAGCGCGCTGGCAGCGATCACGCGGCCATCTGCTAAGCGCAGGCAGGTGGGGCCGTTGAGCCGCAGCACCCAGGCCCAGCCCAGCGCCTGGGCGAGGTCGAGCATGCGCGGCACCCCGTAGCCGCGATCCGCGACCAGCACCACGTGGTCGCGCAACTCCGGCGGCAGCGCGACTTGGACATCGCTCAGTAAGGCGTGCAGGTGTCGCCAATACTCACCGGGAGGCAAGGGAACGTTCTGCGGCCAGGTACGCACGCCCAGCGGCACGGCGATCCCTTGGTAGGCCAGTCCCGCCGCCAGCACATGCACGGCGTCCCGCACCGTCGTCTCATCCACGAGTACCAGCAGCGGATACCAGCAGCCGTGCGCCCGCGCGTCGCCCGCGGCCGATACGGCGTGCGCCTCGCGCACCGCCGCCAAGAGGCTCGGCAAGAGGGCGGTGGTCATCGACGGCACGATCCGCTCGGGATCCAGTTGCGGGTCGTCCAGGAGCCGCTCAATCCGCCGGGCGATGCTCGGCTCCGTCGCCGCGCTCAGCTGCAGGCGCGCCACCGCCGCCGTCAACTTCCCCCGTTGCACCGTGGCGGTTTCCAGCAGCCCCCCCACCAGCAGCGCCAGTCGCTTGCAGGTGGGCCGATGCACCCCCTGCGTCCACAACCGCTCAACGACCCAGCGCAGGACCTCCTCCCCGAGCGGGCACGGCGGGACCTCCCGCAGTCCCCCTTCCGTTGACACCACCCCAGTTGCCGGCATACTGTCCTCCAGCCGCCCACGCGCTCCGTCACGCGCTCATCCAAATCGTCGCGTGATCAGCGTGGGCTGCCCACCTTCATAGCACATCGACCCTCGGACAGTTTTTCGTCGCCCCTTATGCCTTTTAAGGGGAGGGCCAACTCGCCCGCCCGCTTAAGAGCGGGCCATCCGCCATGGCAACGCCTGGTTGGCTAGCATCCAGCGAGCCCCGTGCTATCCTCCCCCTGCAGCAAAAAGGAAGCAGGTTGGTTTGTGCAGTATCGAACGCTTGGCAAAACAGGGCTCCGCGTCTCTGAACTCGGCATCGGCGGCGCGCAGATTGGGCTGAAAAATTACATGGCGCCCTGGGACCCGGCCAGTGAGGCGTCTGTCAAGCAGATTGGGGCGATGGTGGAGCGCGCCCTCGACCTCGGTTACAACTATGTCGACACGGCGCCCGGCTACGGCGCGGGCCGCAGCGAGGAGATCATCGGGCGGGTAGCCGGGCGGCGCCGGGGCGACTTCACCCTGGCGACCAAAACCTCCGCCGGCACCTGGTCGCAGGGCAAGGCCGAGGTGAAGGCGGAAGCCGAAGCCAGTCTGCGCCGCTTGCAGACCGATTATGTCGATGTCTTGCAGTTCCACGGCGGTGACTACCGGCCGGAGCAGGTGCGTCACCTGCTGGAGGAGGGGCCGGCCGACGCCTACCGGGAATTGCGCGCGGAAGGCAAAGTCCGCTTCCTGGGCATCACGGCGGAAGAGCCGGTGACGCTGCGCCCGCTGATCGCCAGTGGCCTCTTTGACGTGATCCAGATCCGCTTCAACGTCATCTACCAGAACGCCTACCACAATATCCTGCCGGAAGCGCAACAGGCCGGCCTGGGCGTGGTGGTGATGCGCCCGGCCACCAGCGGCACCTTCCCCAGGTTGCTGCAGGCCGCCTGCCCGGAGCTGGTCGCCGGTTGCGACCCCTATACCCTCGCCCTCAACTTCGTCCTCTCCGCGCCGCAGGTGTCGGTCGCCATCGTCGGCACCCGCACCATTGCGGAAGTGGAGATGAACAACCGGCTCTCCGACGACACCTCCCGCCGGCTCGACCTGGACTGGCTACACCAGCGCTACGTCCAGGTCGAGTAGCCGTGATCGTGCGTAGACGGCCGGCGACTAAAGTCGCGCCTACGGCCGAGCGAAGCCCGCCTGCGCGGGCTGACCTAAGCACGTATCCAGAACAAAGGCGTGCTTTTGCAGCCTATCCCCTCTGGAGCGACCCATGCCAAAGTTATGGCCATATGCTTAGGAGCCGTCACGGAATAA
>DHIZ01000036.1 GCA_002404055.1 Chloroflexi bacterium UBA4733 | reverse complement strand
ATCCTGTTCTTCACTGTCGAAGAGATCGGGCGGCCAGTCTAGAGTGGCTGTTTCGGCCTGCATGCTGCCTCGCTTCCTGGTGACGATTAGCGTAGCATGGAGCGCGATACGAGGGAGAAGCAGGGTCCCGCCCACCTTACCGCGACGTCACCACGATCCCGCTCAGGATGTAGCGCTGACCGAAGAAGAACAAGGTGATCGGCACCAGCGTCACCAGCAGTGCAGCAGCCATGAACTGGTTCCAGGCTGTGCAATCACAACTGGATTGGAAGGCGGCCAGGGCCAGCGACACCGTCAGCTTGGCATTGGAGTTTAGGTAGATCAGCGGCGCCAGAAAGTCGCTCCAGACGGCCTGAATATGGAAGATCAAGCCGGTGGCGACGACCGGGATGGAGAGCGGGATGGCGATCTGCCAGTAGAGGCGCGGATAGCCACAGCCATCGATACGCGCCGCCTCGAAGGCTTCCTCCGGGATCGTTGCAAAAAACTGCCGGAAGAGAAAGATCTGAAACGGCAGACCGAACCAGGCGGGCACGATCAACGGCAGGTAAGTGTCGATCCAGCCCAGATGGCGGAACATGACGTATTGGGGGATCATCACGGCGGCGTAGGGGAGCATGAGCGTGCTCAGCACCAGCAGGAACAGTGCCTCCGATCCCGGCGCCTTGATGCGGGCGAAGGCAAAGGCCGCCAGGGAGGAGGAGAGCACGCCGCCGATGGAGGACAACACGGCTATCTCGATAGTATTGCCGAAGTAGCGGGCAAAGGGCTGGGCAGTCAAGCCTTTTGCGTAGCCCTGCAACGTCCAGGGGTTGGGGATGAAGCTCGGCGGATACTGCAGAATCTGGGCGACGTGTTCGAAGGAGGAAATAGCCATCCAGAAGGCGGGGAAGATGAAGACGACCGCACCGGGCAGCAGGATCAGCAACGCCAGCCCCATGTGGACCCGGTGCATGCCTGCCCTGCCAAGGCGCAGGCTGCTCGCCCGCCGCTGCACAATTAACTGCGATTCAGCCATCGTCCGCCTTCCTAAGAACGCTCGCCACCGTAATACACCCAGCGCGCCGAGGAACGGAAGACCGTCACGGTGCAGATGAGGACCAGCCCGAAGAGAATCCAGGCCTGGGCCGAGGCCAGACCGAGTTTGAAGTACTCAAAGGCATTCTGGTAGAGGTACAGGCTGTAGAAGTAGGAGGCGTAGTCGGGCCCGCCCTGCGTCAGGATGTAGGGCTGCGTAAAGGTCTGCGAGGCGCCGATCAGACCGAGAATCAGGTTCAGCAGCAACACCGGCGTGACCATCGGAAACGTGACACTCCTGGCACGGGCGAACAAGCCGGCGCCGTCCAGTTGCGCCGCCTCATAGAGTTCGGGCGGGATGGCTTGCAAGCCCGCCAGGAAGATCACCATGGCGGAGCCGATGCCCCAGACACTCATCAGGATAAGCGCCGGTAACACCCACTGCGGGTCGCCTAACCAGTCGGGGCCGGCCCTACCGGTCAGCGAGTGGATCACCCAGTCGACGATGCCGAACTCCGGCAGGAACAGAAATAACCAGAGCACCGAGGTAGCGGCGACGGGCAGCACCGTCGGCAAGTAGTAGATCGTGCGCAGCACCCGCATAAAAGGCAGGCGCACGTTCAGCAGCAGCGCGCAACAGAAGGCCAGCAGCAGGTTCAAGGGCACCGACACTATGGCGTAGATACCGGTGATCGCCAGCGAATGCCAGAACAGACTGTCGTGGATCAGGTTGCCGTAGTTGGCCGCCCCGATCCAGATCGGCGCCTGCGTCACGTTGTACTGCGTGAAGCTGAAGTAGAACGAGGCAATGACCGGGTAGACGGTGAAGCAGAGGAAGCCGATCAGCCAGGGCGCGATGAAGAGATAGAACCAGAGAGTCCGCTCCCGCTGCAAGGAGCGCCGGCGGGTGGCAGATCCGCCCGCCGCAACGCTGGGCGCCGCCATGCCGACCCGCCCACTGAAGATGGGGTTGCCCTGCGTGGAGAAGGCCTTCGTATCGGTAGGAGTCGGACTGACCTTTTGTTTCAGGGTAAGGTCGGCCAGCCAGGTCATGGCGTCGACCATGCCCTGGCGGTCCGGGTATACCTGGCCATAGGGTTGACCCTGGTAGACCGTCGAGGCCTCGGGGCCGCCGGTGTTGTTGAAGGGATCAGCGTTCCAGAGCCAGCCAAGCGAGCCGATGGAGCCGGCGCCCATAATCAGGCCGAAGGTCGAAGTCGACGGATCGCCAGTGGCATGGGTGAGGGTCTGCGCCGCCGCCAGCATTTTGTCCGTGGTCCAGGTCTTGTCGCTCCAATCGGTCGGCGGCAGCGCCACGTTGTACTTCTGGAACAGTGTCTTGTTGTAAACGATAAAGTTTGGGTTGCTGTTCCAGGGTACTGCATACAGGCCCCCGTTGGCCGAGTACTCGGTGACGTAGGACGGCAACAGGAAGCTCAGGTCGATCTTGGCCTGATTGATATAGGTAGAGAGGTCGGTGACGATCTGGTGGCTCTGCAAGGTGAAGATGCCGATGTTGCCCCAGTCGGTAAAGACCTCCGGCGTGGTGCCGGCAGCCACTAACGCCAGCAGCTTCTCGCCGTAGGCCGTGCTGCCGGGGGAGACCACCTGCACATTGATGTTAGGCTGCGCTTTCTTGAAGTCCGGCACGATCCCCGTGCGCGAGAACTTGTCGAGCAGCGGGTCCTCCGGCACCAACCAGGTGACACTCCCCTGCGCCGCTTGTCCGGCTGCTGCCTGACTGACGGGGGCCGCACTGGTGGACGATCCGGCCTGCTTTGCGGCGGTCGCGCCGCTGCCGACAGTCGCGCCGCCCGACGTGCTTGCCACCGCACTGGCCGTTACCGAGGTAGTCGCGCTGGACGAGCTGCCGCATGCAGCCAGCAGCGGCACCACCCCGCCGGCGAAGAGCACTCCGGCACTGCGCGCCAGGAAGGACCGCCTGCTGGCAGGCAACGTTGGGAATCTAGACATCCTTGCCACTCCTTGCTGAACTGAACCGTCACGCGCTACAGAACAGGCTTCGGTCGATGCAGCGAATGGCGCTGCCCTGGTGATGACACCGTCGGGCCGCCTGCGCGCCGTTGCCGACCAGAACAAACGCCACGATACTTGAGAGTATAAACTAAGGGCTGCCCGTAGGGAAGCACGGCATAGCGCCAGAGCGACCATGTTGTAATCATAGAGTAGTCCTGGCAGGTGCGGAGCGAATTGATGGACGGTCTCCCCGCTGCGTTCTTCGAGCAGGTCAAAGATGCGCTCGAACACCTGCACGACCTCGTCCACCTGCGTGACCACCCGTTCGCCATCGTCCTGCTGCCGGCTCATCCGCAGTCCGGGGCCGCCCGCGGTCAGGCCTTGCGCCGGATACTGTTGGACGCTATCGAAACACTCAAGGCAGAAGGCTACCCAGCCTCGGGGCGGCAGCACCGGATCATCCAGGTCCTGGACTTGCGCTATATCGAGGCCTTGCCCTACCGGGAAGTCATGAGCGAGCTTGGCCTGAGTCAGTCCCAATACCACCGGGAGCAGCGCCATGCCGTTGAGACCATGGCGCTACTGCTCTGGGATCGCCGGCTAGATTCTTCGTCACCGACGCGCCCGGAGCGTGGCCGCATGCCGACCGACGCCTTTGATCGTGACATCGCGGCGCTGGCGCACACCGAAGGGCCACTCGATGTCTGTGAAGTCGTGCGTGGCGTCGCAGCGGTGCTGGCGCCGCTGGCGATCCGCCGCGGCGTCAGCATCCACGAGCATGTACCGGCCGGTGGGATTCTGCTGCCGGCAAACCGCACGGCGCTGCGACAACTCCTGATCAGCCTGGCCGAGTGCCTCTTACAGCCGGCGCGCACTGGGAAGCTCACGCTCGGTTGCGGCATGGCCGACGGCAGCGTGAGCCTGACCGTCGCCTACGAGCCTTCGTTAGGGGCAGAGAGTCAGCCGGTTGCCATCCCGGCGGAACAGCCGCCGGCGGTGCAGCAGTTGCTACAGATGCTCGGCGGAACCCTGGCGCGCGAGCAGTCGGCACAGGCCGAGACGCTCCTCCTGACGCTGCCACTGCCGGGGCGCTGCCTCCTGGTCGTGGACGACAATCCCGATATGGTCCAGTTGCTCACCCGCTATCTTGCCGGTCAGGCGATCGCCATCGTTGCGGCGGAAACCGTGGAGGATGGCATCAGTCTGGCGGCACGAACGCGGCCGGACCTGATCATCCTGGACGTCATGCTGCCCAAACGTGACGGCTGGGATGCCCTGCAGGCGCTGCGCCACCACCCGACCACCCAGGCCGTCCCCATTATTGTCTGCACCGTGCTGGATGAGGCGGAACTGGCGCTCGCGTTGGGCGCCAGCGCTTTTATTCGCAAGCCACTGACACGCCCGGCGCTGCTGCTGGCGATTCAGCAGTGGTCTCCGTTGCCGGCGGCAGCGCATCCAGAGTAGTCTGAACCAGGCGCAGTAACTCGCCGATAGCGAACGGGTGATCCGCCACCAGCGTGAGCGCGCGCGCCGCCGACGGAGCGAGCGGATCGAAAGCGCCTTTGGCGCTGACCGCAATCACCGGAATCATCGCCAGCGCGGGTTCGCGACGGATGAGCTCCAGCACGGCGAAGCCATCCATCTCCGGCATGAGCAGATCGAGCAGTACGACATCAGGCGACTGGGTACGCAGGTGCTCCATGGCTTGCTCCCCGCTGAAGGCGCGGAGCAACTGGTACGGCTCGGGGGCGGATCGCAGCATACGGCAGAGCAGGCTGACCATATCCGGCTGGTCGTCCACCACCAACACGCGCCGGGCCCATGGCGCGACACTGCGCAACGATGCCAGCAGGTTGTCGCGATCCACGGGCTTGACCAGGTAATCAACAACGCCAAGGGTGCGGGCCTGCCGTCTGCCGCTCGGCATTGGGCAGGCGAGCAGACGGACTGCCGCGCTGCCCGCGCCGGCGTCCAACTGGCGTTGCAGGCGCTCAGCATCGGCGGGGGCGGCATCGGCAAGCACGGCGTGGGCGGCGGTCGATGCTGCCAGCGCCACCGCCTCTTCCAGTCGGGCGGCCTGCAGCACGCGGTAGCCGTCGAGGTGGCGGCGAAACAGCCCGACGACTGCTGCATCTTCATCGAGCACGACGACGGTGGGGTCGGCGCGCCGGCGGGGCGCAGCCGCGTCCGGCCGGCCCGGAGCGAGTACACCAGTCGAGGTTTCGCCCAGGGTCTCCGTTACCGCCGGAACCAACGGGATGGCAAAGGCAAAGGTGCTGCCCTGGCCGGGGCCGGCGCTGGCAGCCCAGATCCTGCCGCCGTGTAACTGCACGAAGCGGCGGGCGATAGCCAGGCCCAGCCCGGTTCCGCCCCGCGAGCGTGTGGGCGAGACATCAAGCTGCCGAAAGGCCTCGAAGAGCCGCTCGGTGTCTGCCGCCTGCAGACCGATGCCCGTATCCGCCACGTCAATCACGACCTCCTCCGCTTGCGCGTAGGCACGCACGGTGATACCGCCGTGATCGGTGAAGCGGGTGGCGTTGTTCAGCAGGTTCAGCAACACCTGGCGGATGCGCAAGCGATCAATCGACAGCATAGGCAGATCGGGCGCGACATCGCAGCGCAGGGTCAGGCGCTTCCGCTCGGCCAGCGGTAGGGCGATGGCCAGCACCTCGTGGATCAGCGCCCCAACCTCGGTGACATCGCGCATGACCGGCATTTGACCGGCATCCAACTGCGACAGATCGAGGATGTCGTCGATCAGTGACTTCAAGTGCTTGGCACTGCGGAAGAGGGCATTCAAGTCGGCCAGATAGGCCGGCGGCAGCGCCACGTCCCCGTACACTTCCGGATAGTCGCGCATGAGTTCGGCGAAACCGACGACGAGATTGATCGGGGTGCGCAACTCGTGACTTACGTGGGCAGCGAACTGCGCCTTAATCCGGCGCGCCTCCTCCGCTTCCAGGCGCGCCCGGTGCAGTGCCACGTTGGCGCGCCCCAGGCGGTAGTTAGCATCCTCCAGTTGACGCTTGGCCCCGGCGAGCTGCGCCTGGTACTCGCGGGCCTCGCGCAGGTGTTGCTCCGCATGCCGACTGGTCGACCAGGCCCAGCGCAGTGCCGTGAGCAGGTTACGAGTGGACGCCCAGGAGACCAGGCCGGCCAGCCACAGCAGGGGAATGGCGGCCCACAGCACGCCGGCTGCCGGCGAGCCCCCCTGCGTCGCCGGTACGAGCAGAAGAGCAACGGTGGCTCCAAAGGCGAACACGAGACAGGCGACTGGTCCCAGCAGGGCGCCGGTCACCAGCACGACCGGCAGATACAGGAAGGGCATAAAGTTGGCTGTGCCGGTGGAGGGAAGAGCGGCAGTGACTCCGCCAAAGAGGGCGCTGCTGAACAACCACGCGGCGAGATAGTAGCGCTGGCGCAGGAAAAAACAGACGCAGACGACGATGAACAGCAGGCCCAGGATGCCCCAGCCGGGCCAGAACTGATCGGGCTGCCGCAAAAAGGTCAGCAGCCAGAGCCAGAGCACGGCGCCGGCGCATACCAGCAACGTCGACAGCGTATCGGTGCGAACCCAGGCCAGCCCGTCCCGAAGTTCGGTGTCGTTGGAGTTCGCAGCCTGACGGATCATTGCCCCCGCCCGTGGCGCCCTATTCCATCTCCGCGCGCAGCTCCTGCAGCAGGCGTCCGATTTGAACCTGAAAGCCGGGCAGCACGTCGCCACCGTCGAGCACCTCGTCGGCCGCCACGTGGGTGACATGATCGCCCTGATAGACTGTGGTGGTCCCCGTCTCTGGATTGATGTACCAGAGGAGCTGCACGCCGGTCCGCAGCCAGTCGTGGACCTTTTCCAGGACCTGATCGGCACGGTCGGAGGGGGAAATGATCTCCACCACGAGATCCGGCGCCGTCAAGGCGGCGGATAGCCGGGCCTCGTCCCGGCTGCGTCGGCCGCGGCGACAGAACTCAATGTCACTGCCGCGGGCATCATGGGCGCTGCCCAGGATTCGCACCATGCCTTCGCCGCTGCCGACGAGACCGAGGCGGTGTTCGCGGACAAAGTTCCCGATGATCCGTGCGAGTTCCGCCTCCAGCGTGGAGTGCTCCCACGATGGCATGTCCCACTCCACAATCTTTCCGTCCACCAACTCCCGCAGCTTGTCGTCGTCGGGGAACTGGTCAAGGTCATCAACAGTGTAGCGTCTGGTTGGTGCGAGCGAGAGTACCATAAGCTCACTCCTCGTGTCGCTAAATCAGGATGTGCGGTTCTGTTGGATGGCCAGATTAACCTGCTGGTTCGCCTCCTGCAACGCCTCCGCCGCGCCCTTCTTGCCGCTCAGCACGTCGGCGCGCGCCGTATTGAGCTGGGTATTCATCAGATTGATCTGCGGGATGGCCGGGCGGCTATGCGAGTAGGGCAGGATATCCACAAACTGCTTCACGCGCGGGTCGACGGTATTCCAGTAGGGGTCGCTGGCCACGGATTTGATCGTTGGCAGGCTGAGGCCCAATTTGGCGAGCAGGAACTGGCAAGGAGCGTCCGACAGGTAACGCATAAGGTCGAACGATGGGTCTGGGTCCTTCGCCCCGGCGGGCAGGACGACGCAGAAGCCCCCCGACCAGGTGCTGGTGTGAGCCATCCCCTGGGGCGGCGGGGGCGGCCACACGCCCCAGTCCAGGCCGGACGTGTCCAGGTAAGTATGCACTGAGGCGCTGGCCTGGAAGTACGTGCTGATCGCCTGAAACTGAAACAGATTGCCCTGCGCGCCGCGCGCCTTGATGAACGCCTGGCCGGGGTCATAGCCGACGAGCTTGGCCTGATTGTTGAGCCAGTCCAGCGCCGCGATGTTCTTGGGGTCGTCGAGGGTGGCCTTGCCGGACTGCTCATCGTAGAAGGCACCGCCGAACAGCCAGCCGAAGCCGAAGAGGCCCCAGTTGTCGTACCAGGGCAGAAAGCCGATCTGCTTGAAGCTGTCGCCCTGCTTGATGGTGAGCTTCTGGGCGATCTGCGCATAGTCGTCGAGCGTCTTCGGTGTGGTCTTGGCGAGGCCGACCTGCTGCAACTGGTTGACGTTATAGAAGACCATGCGGCTGTCGGTGTCCGTCGGCAGGCCGTAGAGCTTGCCTTTGATGGCAACTTCCTGCCAGGCCCAGGGTTGCTGATCGTCCCCTTTAATGCCGGCGGTGTTGGCACGCGCCGAAATGTCCTGCATCAAGCTGCGCGCGGCGCCGGCCGCGATGGTGTAGCGATCCTGCTCGGCAACGTTCGGCGGCGTCCCGGCAGCGACCACCGCCGGCAGTTTTGTGTTGACGCTGCTGTAGGACATGTTCACGATCGCGGCGGGGGACTTTGGATTGGCGGCATTGAAGTCCTTGATCCGCTGCACCCAGGCCTTGTAGTGCTGGCCGGTGGTGGGGTCATCCATCGACCAGAAGCTGAGGGCGCCTGGAGCGCCGGCCGGAGCGGCGGCGGCACTGGATGCGGGCTGAGCGGTAGTGCTGGCGCTCCCCGTTGTGGTTGACACGCTGAGTGCCACGCTGGACGCCGGTGCCATCGTTGCCGTCGTCGCCATCGTCGCCATCGTCGCCGTCAAGGCGCCGTTGGCGCCGGTGCTGCCACAGGCAGCGAGGAGCGGCGCCGCCAGGAGCAACCCACCCGCGGCGCAGGCGCGCAAGACCGCTCGTCGACCAATGGTGTATCCAGGCATCCCTACCATCCCCGTCCTGATGCCGTGTGCGGGCCTAGCATACCATATGTGTTGCCCAGACGACCCGGCAGCTTCGCCACCGCTGCCTGACGCTCCAACCAGCCGCCAGCCACCTGAGCCGTTCCGACGCCACTACGGAAGATCGGACTGCTGGGGGAGCCCAATGCCTTGCCATCGGCCGCAGCATGAACGCCGTTCGACAAGCGCCAGGTAGGCGCCAATGACGACTTACACCATCTCCGCGCGCAGCTCCTGCAGCAGTTGGCCGAGGCGAATCTGGAACCCCGGCAGGACATCGCCACCGTCGAGCACCGCGTCCGCCGTTACGTGGGTGATTCGATCACCCTGATAGACCGTCGTGGTTCCCGTCTCTGGATTGATGTACCAGAGGAGTTGCACGCCCGCCCGCAGCCAGTCGTGCACCTTTTCCATGACCTGATCGGCCCGGTCAGACGGCGAAATGATCTCCACCACGAGATCCGGAGGCGTCAAGGCGGCGGGCAGCCGGGCTTCGGCCCACGTACTACGCCCGCGGCGACAGAACTCAATGTCGCTGCCACGAGCATCATGCGCGCTGCCCAGGATGCGCACCATCGCTTCGCCGCATCCGACGGTGCCGAGACGACGCTCGCGGACAAAGTTCCGAATAATGCTGGTCAGTTCCGCCTCCAGGGCGGCGTGCTCCCACGACGGCGCGTCCCACTCCACAATCTCGCCGTTGACCAATTCCCGGAGTTTGCCGTCATCAGGAAACTGGTCAAGGTCATCGACAGTGTAGCGCCTGGTTGTTGTGAGGGCGGAACCCACGGGCGACCTCCTCTTGCACGCGGAGCTTGACATCCTGAACTGGTATCGTACCAGTCGCCGGCGGGGCATGAGTACAAAGAGCCGGAGCGCCGGCAATACGCCCTCACCGGCTTGTTCGTGGTAGCCTGTGCCCCATGCTGGTGAGCGACTTCGATTACGACCTTCCGCCCGACCGCATCGCCCAAGAGCCGCTGCCGGAGCGCGACGCCTCCCGCCTGCTGCTACTGAACCGCCAGACCGGCGCCATCGCGCATCACCGCTTCCGCGAGCTACCGGACCTGCTGCAGCCGGATGACGTGCTGGTGGTCAACGACTCCAAGGTGATTCCGGCGCGGCTACATGGGCGCAAGGCGACCGGTGGGCGAGCGGAAGTGCTGCTCGTGCGCCCGCTTGGCG
The DNA here is from genome assembly GCA_002404055.1 of Chloroflexi bacterium UBA4733. The sequence continues at coordinate 12,307 of DHIZ01000036.1, read as the reverse complement.
GTGATGACTGGCTGGCGATGACGCGCCCCGGCTTGCCGCCCGGTGGCCGGGTGGTCGTGGGGCAGGATAGGCGGCAACTGACCGTCGAGGTACTGGCCGTGCGCGACGATGGGCTGCGGCAGGTACGCCTGCAGACGCCGTCCGGCGAGGTGGCGGCGGCGCTGGCGCAGTTGGGTGAGCTGCCGACGCCCCCGTATATCCACACCCATCTGGCCGATCCGGCGCGCTACCAGACCATCTATGCAGCGCCGGAAGGCTCCATCGCGGCGCCGACCGCCGGCTTGCACTTTACGCCAGGGGTGCTGGCGGCGCTGGACGCGCGCGGGATCGCCGTAGAGCGCCTCACCCTGCACGTCGGTCTCGGCACCTTCCTGCCGGTGCGCACGGAGGCGGTGGACGATCACCAGATGCACGCGGAGTGGTACACGCTGACGCCGGAGACGTCGTCGCGCCTCAACGCCGCGCGCCGCGCCGGCCGGCGCATTATCGCCATCGGCACGACCACCTGCCGTACACTGGAATCGGCGGCACAGACTGGCGAGCTGCAGCCCGGCAGCGGCGAGACCGCGCTCTTCATCAAGCCCGGTTATCAGTTCCAGGCAGTCGATGGGCTGCTGACCAATTTCCACTTGCCGCGTTCGACACTGTTGATGCTGGTCAGCGCCTTCGCCGGACGCGAGCACGTCCTGGCTGCCTATGCCGAAGCCGTCGGCAGCGGCTATCGTTTCTACAGCTTTGGCGACGCCATGTTGATTCAATAGGGGCGACCACCAATAGTCACGTGATTCGGGCGGGGGACGGCGAGACGGGAGCGGTGGGCATTCTGGAGTTTCCCCGGCGACTGAAGTCGCGGGCTAGCATTGCCAAGTCCGCCTACGCGGACTAATCAGCCCGCGAAGGCGGGCTTCGCTCGTTTTAGCCCGCGACTTCAGTCGCCGGGCGTGCCGGCCCAAATGCGTTCACAACTTGCCGGAATGCACCACCCAGCTTCGGGGCCCAGGTGCTAGCATGGAGACGCGGCGGCCGACAGCCTGCTGTGAACCGAGGGGAGCCCGCTACGTCAGGCAAAGTCTATCTGGTCGGCGCCGGGCCGGGCGATCCGGGGCTGCTGACGATCAAAGGGCGCGACTGCCTGGCCTCGGCCGAGGTCGTGATCTACGACTACCTCGCCAACCCTGCCTTGCTTGCCTTCGCGCCGGACACTGCCGAACGCATCTACGCCGGCAAGCAGGCCGGGCAACACACGCTGACTCAGACGGAGATCAACACCTTGCTCGTCGCCTACGGGCGGCAGGGTAAGGTCGTGGTGCGCTTGAAGGGTGGGGATCCCTTCCTCTTCGGTCGCGGCAGCGAAGAGGCGGAGGCATTGCGCGCCGCCGGTATCCCCTTCGAAGTTGTGCCCGGCGTCAGTTCCGCACTGGCCGTTCCCGCCTACGCCGGCATCCCGCTGACCCATCGCGGCCTGGCCAGCACGCTCGCCATCGCCACCGGCCACGAAGAGCCCGGCAAAGCAGAGAGTGCGCTGGACTGGCAGGCGCTGGCCGCCGCCGATACGCTGGTGCTACTGATGGGCGTGGGTAACCTGTCCGAGGTTGTCGGCAGCCTGCTGGTGGCCGGCCGCGCTGCGGAGACGCCGATCGCCCTGATCCGCTGGGGTACGCGCCCAGAGCAGGAGACGGTCACCGGCACACTGGGCAGCATTGAGGCCCTGTTGGCGGCCCGCGTCCGTCCACTGCGCCCGCCGGCCATCATCGTGGTGGGCGAGGTGGTGGCCTTGCGAGAGCGCCTACGTTGGTTCGACACGGACCCGCTGTTTGGCAAGCGCATCCTCGTCACCCGCAGCCGGGAGAAGGCCAGCGAACTGGCGGACCAACTGCGCTCCGCCGGCGCCATTCCGGTGGAAGTGCCGGCGCTGGCCATTGCGCCCGCCGCCTCCCCGGAGCTTGATGACGCGCTTTTACACCTGGATCGCTACGCCTGGGTCGTCTTCAGTAGCAGCAGCGGCGTGGCGCTGACCATTGCGCGGCTCCTGGCGTTGGGTCGCCCCCTAGGTGACCTGGCTGACCGCAAGATCGCCGTGATCGGCCCGGCCACGGCGCGCGAGGCGGAGCGTCTGGGCCTGCGCGTGTCCTACCGACCGCAGGAATACATCGGTGAAGCACTGGCGGCCGGCATCCCCGCGCAGCCTGGGGAGCGCGTGCTGCTGGCGCTGGCGGCGGCGGCTCGCCCGGCACTGCGGGAGGGACTTTTGGCCCGCGGCATCATCGCCGAACAAGTCGCCGTCTACGACACTGTTCCCGGCGAGGGCGACGCAGCGCAACTGCGCGCGGCCCTGGCAGAGGGCATCGACGCCGTCACCTTCGCCAGCAGCCTCACCATGCACCACTTTGCCGACCTCACCCGCCATGCCGGCTACGCCGGCCCTGCCGAAGCGCTGGGCAACGCCGTCATCGCCTGCATCGGCCCGGTCACAGCGGCAGCCGCGCAGGAGGCAGGGCTGCGGGTTGACGTGGTTGCCGCAGAACACACCATTCCCGCCCTGGTGCAGGTGCTGCATTTGTGGTTCGTGGCGGCCGCAGGAGAGACATAGTGCCAACGTTATCGGAGACCCTCTTTGCGCGCGCCCAGCAGTTACTGCCAGGCGGCGTCAACAGTCCGGTGCGCGCCTTTCGCGCTGTCGGCGGCACGCCCTTCTTCGTGCAGCGCGGCGAAGGGCCGTATCTCTATGATGTGGATGGTCGGCGCTACATCGACTACGTCTGCGCCTACGGTCCGCTGATCCTGGGCCATGCTCCCGCAAGCGTAGCGACGGCCCTCCATGCCGCCGTCGAACGCGGCTGGAGCTATGGCGCACCGAACCCCCTGGAGGTGGAGCTCGCAGAACTGATCACGGCGGCCCTGCCCTCCGTGGAGCAGGTGCGCTTCGTCAACTCCGGCACCGAAGCCACGATGAGCGCGCTGCGCCTGGCCCGCGCCGCCACCGGCCGCCCCGGCGTTATTAAGTTCGACGGTTGCTACCACGGCCACGCCGACGCCTTCCTGGTCAGCGCCGGCTCCGGCGTGGCGACCCTGGGCCTGCCGGATAGCCCCGGCGTGCCGGCCTCCGCCGTGCAGCACACCAGCAGCGTCCCGTTCAACGACCTGGCCGCCGTGGAAGCGGTCTTCGCGCGCCAGCCCGGCGCCGTGGCCGCCGTGATCGTGGAGCCGGTAGTGGGCAACGCCGGCGTCTTGCTACCGGAACCTGGCTTCCTGGCCGGCCTGCGCAACATCACCCGCCGCGAAGGCGCGCTGCTGATCTTCGATGAAGTGATGACCGGCTTCCGCGTCGCCTATGGCGGTGCGCAGACGCGCTACGGCGTGACGCCTGACCTCACCTGCCTGGGCAAGATTGTCGGCGGTGGACTACCGGTCGGCGCCTACGGCGGCCGCGCCGACCTGATGCAGCAGATTGCGCCGGCCGGGCCGGTCTACCAGGCCGGCACGCTTTCCGGCAATCCCCTGGCCATGGCTGCCGGCATCGCCACGCTCAAGGCATTGCAGGAACCGGATGCCTACGCCACGCTGGAACGCCGGTCGGCCGCTCTGGAAGCGGGCCTTGCAACCGCTGCCCGGCGCCACGGCGTCCCCGTCACTATCAACCGTGCTGGCAGCATGCTCAGCCTCTTCTTCCATCCCGGCCCCGTGCGCACCTTCGCTGAGGCCCAGGAGTCCGACACCGACCGCTTCCGCCGCTTCCACCGCCGCCTGTTGGAGCAGGGTGTCTTCCTGGCGCCATCCGCCTTCGAAGCCGCCTTCGTATCGCTGGCGCACGATGACGACGTGATCGCAGCCACGGTGCAAGCGGCGGAGGTGGCACTGGCAGGGTGAACGCCAGCCCGAGCGGAGAGAAGGCTGTAGGCGCCGGTGCAACGACCATGCGGGCTGTTCCCAACGGACCGAATCGCGAAGAATCGCGAAGTAATCCCGCAGAATCCCGCAGAATCGCGAAGTAATCCCGCAGAATCCCGAAGCGTCGTTGGGGCGGGCCTCTTAATCTTACCGACGTAACCGATGCACTACTGCCCGGCCCCGTCCGGTGGGATCCACAAGATTGAGCCGATGCAGGAGCGCCAGGTCTGTCTGGACTGATCGTTTCGATTGCGGATGGCTTATCGCGGCATGAATCTCGGCTGCGGACATTGGTCCCTTTTGGGCCAGCAAGTGCAGAATCTCGCGCTGACGAGGCGTGAGGTCGTGGCCGACTCGGTGCGGGCAATGTAGCCGCTCGGCAGGAAGCGAACACCAACTGCACCCGCTTGCTCCACAAACTCCGGTTCCGGATGCCCGGCCTCGACGCAGAGTTCGACGATGTTCTGCGTGCCGCGTCCCCACTGTTCGACGAGGCCGCGGCGGTAGAACACGCCGGCAATCAACAGGTTGCGCGGGCGCGACTGATGATCCCGCTTGAGGTCCTCAACCTGGAGACCAAACGGCAGCGTTCCAGCGCTCCAAACCTCTAACCGGTCGTCATAAATGGTGATACTGACGGCGCCACCCGGAATGGAATAGTCTCGGTGACAGAGCGCGTTCACGACGGCTTCTCGCAGGGCGAGCAGAGGGAATAGTGGCAAAAATGGACTCCTCCGCCATCCTCATGCAATTTGTGCTTGGATCTCACGCAGCGAGGTGACGAGCGAACCATCCCGCGGCAGGAGCCAAATTGAAGACGTGTTCCCCGTCGAACAGGTCCAGCGCGCAGGTGGTCTCCTCTCCGACAGCGTAGGCGCGGCGCACGGTGGCGAAGCCCGTCTCCACCTCCTCGACGCCGTAGAGAGAATCCCGACGGCCGTTTTGAATGAGCAGAGGACGCGGAGCCACGAGCGCGGCGATGTCCGGCAGATCGCAGAGCCGGAGTAGTCCGAACAGGTGGTTGCAGAGGTCCCAGCCCTGCAACCGCCGCCAGGTCAGCACTTCCTGGCGCAGGGTGGTGAAGTAGCCACTCACGACAGCGGCCCGGATGCGCTCATCAAAGGCCGCGAGGAAGAGGGCCCGCTTCCCTCCTTCAGACAGTCCGACCGTGCCAAGCCGGCGCGCATCCACCTCGGGCCGGGTCGCCAGCACCGTCAGCGCCCGTTGGTCGTCGAGCAAACGCAGGCCGGTGAGGGAGTGTCCCAGATATTCCGCAACGAGCCCCATGGCGGTGTGATAGCCGCCAGAGTGGTCTGGAGCGCGCTCACCGAAGCCGATGGCGTCGGGGGCCAGTGTCACATAGCCACGTTGGGCAAAGGCGACGGCGAAGTCGTAGCGCAGTCTGGCGATCGTTGCTGCCGCCTCCGCGTCCGGCGGCAGCCCCACGACGAGTGCTTTGCCGAGGTTGGCGCCGTGCCCATGCAGACAGATCAACCCGGGCCGCGCCTGCCCGGTCGCTCCGTCCGGTACGAGCAGGTAGGCTATGCCGGTTCCCCCCAACGTGCCGGCGTAGCGCAGATGCTGTCGCGTGTAGCCATCACACTGTTCGCTGTCCAGCACCTGCACTGCGACCGGTTGCTGGGGCTCTGGCGCTACCCCAAGCACCTGCCAGAGAGCAGCTCGGAGTTGCACCTGCCACTCTGCCAGCGTCGTTGGACTGTCCACGGACTTCGGTAGGCTAAGACGCGACGGCGTTACCAGCAGCAGGCGTTGCAGCAACGCATGGGTCGCCAACCCTGGCGCCTCCTCGGCTCCGCTTGCGGAAGGAGCAGCGGCGTGTACCGATTGGGACGACCGTTCTCGGTCGTCTGCGGCAGGGCCCTCCGGTGATGCAGGCATCGTCGACACCTTACACGCCGCCTGGGACATGGCCGCCGCTGATGTGCAGGTAGTCGGGCTGGGGCGGCTTGCCGGTGTAGTGATACTCGGCAGCCATGTAGCTCATCGTGATGGCGCGGCGGGGCTGGATCGAGCGGTTCGCGGCGGTGCCGTGCAGCAGCAGGCTGTGGAAGAAGAGGCCGCTCCCCGGTGTCATGGGGATCGGCACAACTTGGCGCTGGTCGTAGTGCGCAGCCGAGATCACGTAATCGTCGGTGACATGCACATGGGGTAAGGCGCCTCGCGTCTGGCTGGCGGGGATGGCCGTCATGCAGCCGTTCTCCAGCGTCGCCGGATCGAAGGGCAGCCAGCAGGACCACAGCGCCATCGGCTGGATCGGCCAGTAGGGCGAATCCTGGTGCATCCCTTTGGCCGAACCGATCCCAGCCGGCTTCATGAGCACGTCCGCTCGGAACAGCTTGAGGTTCGGGCCCATGAGACCTTGCATCAGCGCCACGATGGTCGGATGCAGCACCAGTTGCCGGAAGAGGTCATCGCCCTTGGCCACGCCGCTGATTTTGCGGACGTCTTCCCCCGGCTTGGCCGCTAACTCACCGCGCGCCACCTGCGGCTCCCGCTGGATGCTGAGACCGTTCGGCAAGGGGCGTTCGCTGGTGGCGTACTCCGTGAGCCGGGTGATGTAGGCCCCGCACCGCTCGGGCGAGAGCAGGCCCTCCACGACGAAATAGCCGTCTACTTCGGCCTGCCGGCGCTGCTCTGCCGTTAAGGTTGCCTCCGCGCGTACTGTTGCCACGATCCGCCTCCCTACCTAACGTCCGGACAGTTCCGGCCATGCTGTCTCGGCACCGGCGCTACCGTCCAAGACATCGTACCGACGCAGTTGACCGGCAACAATGCATCTGCACCTGCATACTTTGCATTATCTTGCTCCGATCTTGAGTCCGTGAGCTTCGCTGTCAGCGCCGCCTTCCAGGTTCGCCAGCCGACGCTATCGGTGGCACGAAAGGTGAGTTCGGATCTTAAGTCGACGTAGAAGCGGTTGTAGTAAGCCAATGTCGAGAATTCGCGCGGAGGCATCGAGATCCGGCCTGCCAATCCGGCGGAATCCGTCATGAAGCGAAGGCCTTATCAAGCACGACCTGCACGGCCTTGGTGGCCGCAGTTACGGCGTCGGGAACTGATACCTTGTTCTGAAGGGCATCATTGAGTTGCTGGTTGAGCACTTTCTGCCAGTCGTTCCAGTTAGGACCGACGACGAGTTGCGTGAGGTACTGCTCGTCCAAGTAGACCTTAAGGTTCGCCGGTGGCTCATTCTTCTGGTCAACCAGCCAGGCCTCGGCGGCAGCCTTGATGATTGGCGCCTTGCCCTGTCCAAAAGTCAGTGGCGGGCGATCCGGGCGGATAGAGTCAGTGATCAACTCCCAGGCCGAGTCCTTCACTTTGGATACGGTCGATATGACGTACTGGTTGGACCATCCGACGTTATACTGCCCTTTCGTGCCCTTCGGGTTCAGAGTAATGTCCCAAGATAGTCCCTTGCTCTGACGGTACGTGCCAAGGGTGCCGCAGCAATCCCACATGCTGATGGATTGCTGATTGTTGACAAACCAACCCTTGTCTGGAGCTTTGGTGCCGGATGGCGGGGCCGCATTATCCTTGTACATCAGATCGTGCAGGTACTGAATCGTGTTGACGTTCTCCGGCGAATCGAAGGTGCACTTGCGGTAGTCCGGGCTGAGATGGCTTCCTCCGTTGGAGGGGATGATGCAGCCGAGATGGCTGTAGTCGATGCTGGACGTGGTGCCCCACTGCGGCTTGGTCGAGTCGGTAAGCCCGTGCGCCGTGTCACGCACCTTGGCGTACGTCCAGGTCTCGTCGGGAAACGGTACGCCCGCATGCTGGAATAGATCCTTGTTGTAGGTGAGCCAGGTATTGATCCACTCGTACGGTATGGCGTAGAGATCCGCTGTGGTCGATGGGTACCGCATCGCGTCAAAAAAGACCTGATAGTAGTTCCCCATGCCCAGCTTGCTGCGGTTCCAGTAGGGCTGCAGGTTGGTGAGGAATCCCTTCTTCGCGTAGTCGTAGACCGAAACGACGCTGACAAAGGAAACATCCGGCGGCGTGCCGGCGACAGCCGTCTTCTCGTACTTCGTGTAGATGTCCGGGAAGTAATCCGCCTCTAACTGGATCTCGGGATGTTTCGCCCGAAAATAGTCGAGGAAGCCATTCTTGTCGCCTTGTTCGTAGCCCGTCACTGTGCCTTCGGTAGCATTCCAAAAGACGAGTTTGCTACCCGCTGCTACCGGCTGGGTCGGCGCGGCGGTGGCTACGGGTGCTGCAGCCGCGCTAGTCGTCGTGGCCGAAGTCGTCGTCGCGGCGCTCGTGGCTGGCGCGGCCGCGGTCCGGGACGTTGTGGAGGCCAGGGACGGGGTGGCAGCCACTGTGGTAGTCCTCGTGGTCGAGGCGGTGACGATGGCGGTGGCGCTCCCCCCGCAGGCTGCCAGCAACGGTATCGTCGCGCCCGCGACCAGCACGGTCAGCAGGCGGCGGCGAGGCAGCACACGGGCCAGCGCTCTGGCCCCCAAGTTCGAGATGCTGTTGTCGGGCATATATCTCTCCCATTCTGGTGGAATGTTCCGCGAAGGCACTACTCGCTGCATGCTAGCGGCATGACCGTGCCACGGCAATGGACGCGTGAAACGTGCATTTGCACTGGTTTGATGCAGTCATCGGTTGCGCCTCGTTCACGTTCGGTCCCTAGCCTCACGTCGGAAGGCGGCGGGCGGCTGCCCCACCAGTGCTTTGAACTGGCGCGTGAAGAAATAGACATCCCGGTAGCCAAGTGCCTGGGCCACTTGCCGCATGTTCAGGTCGCTCTCCAGGAGTAATTGGCGAGCCCGGTCGATACGGCGCTGGAGCAGGTAGTGCTGAGGCGGGCAGCCGAATTGTCGCTGGAAGACCCGACAGAAGTGGCCTAACGAGAAGCCGCACGCCTTGGCCAAGGCGCCGGACGTAGCAAAGTAGCGTCCTTTAGTCTCCAGACGCAACAGCGCCTGAGCAATGGCCGGGTGATCGTGACAACCACGGGTGAGCGCGAGGGTGAACTGGGCGTCCTCTCGCCTCAGTTCAGTAAGCAGGAGTAGCAGTAGTGCGCTACTCACAGCCTGCCACTCCGGTGGCTGCAGTGCCCGGAGCGCCAGCAGTCGCGTGAAATAAGCATCGAACGCGTGGGGCTCGATCAAGTGGCGGTGTAGCGACGGGTCGGCCTCGGATGGGAGTGAAGGCAGCACTCCCTCGTGGGTATGCACGGTGAAGTGCGTGGTGATCACCCAGAGTGGCCGGGCTGGATCGTGCGTCGCCGCGTGGACGACGCCCGGGGGCACGACGAGCAAGTCGCCGGCGGTGAGACCGTAGTCGCGGCCTGCACAAGTGAGCGTGCCAACCCCGCCACGCACGAACCAGAACGTGTAGTCACCGAGTAGGCGGGGCAGCACATGCCATTCCGGTGCGCAATAGAACTCTCCGACGATGCCCGGCTCAAGCCACCAAACGTCGACCATGGTAGCGCAACAAGACTGACCCGCCGTTGAGATCGTCGCGATAGCCGTCATCGTGCCCGCCTCATTCCGCATCGGACGTTGGGCCTACCCCTGCAGCGACGCGAAAATATCCGCCACTGGAAGGATTATGCCGGGCAACAGGACGCTCTTTAGCGCATCGCCAGGGCGCAACACCACCGGCAGCCCATAATGATCGCCCAGATGCGCATATTGACTGACAGTCCGTATCTCCGGGTCTACGATCCAGTAATCCGGCACGCGGAACCGCTCATAGTCTCGCCAGATATCACCGCCGGGCAACTGGTCGTTCCGGTTCGTCGGTGACAGCACCTCGATGACAAGATCAGGCACCCCTTCGATGCCCTTGCCGGTGACAATATAGAGGCGCTGCTCCTGAATGAAGCAGAGGTCCGGCTCGCGCACGTTCCGGCGCGGCCCCGATGCATCCAACACCACGGCCACCGGTCCAAGCGCCACTTCACCGAAGCCGGCGCGTTCAGCGCGACGCAGCCAATCGAACAGCTCTGCCACCACCCTGCCATGGTCCCGCGATGTAGACATGCGCTCTACCGGGATCCCCTCTACCAGTTCGCTGAGCATGGTGTTCTCGGGCGAGTCGATCCACTCATCAAACCGGTAGCGCCGCCTGGTCAGCACCATGGCGTTCAACACCGCCTTCCCGCCCTGCGGCCTTGCCAGGACACGTTCCAGAACGCGATCAAGGGATAGCATACTGTCCATAGCTTCCATTGTATCGTCGGCCGCAATTTGGCTCCGCCAAGGGCGAGAGTCTTGCGTCTTTCGTTCCCAGGCCATACCATCTGGGACGAAAAATACTTGTCAAAGCCGTCTGCTTGGGCAAATCCTGGTCCAAAGGGCCGGGGGCATCACTCTCATTCGGGGGTACGAAAAAGTGAGCACGAACCCGATCCAGTCGTATCAAAGAGATGTTGAGCGGACGTTGCGGTCGGGCCTCGCCACGGAGCATAGTTACCGACCGGCGCTGAAGGAACTGATCGAGGCGCTCGGCCCGGGTGTCACCGCCACAAACGACCCCAAAAGGGTAGCCTGCGGCGCCCCGGATTACGTGGTATCCCGCGACACGGGTCATGGACCGCTCACCATCGGCTACGTCGAAACGAAAGACATCGGGGTATCGCTGGACGAGACGGAGCGCAGCGAACAACTCCGCCGTTACCTGCCGTCTCTTGATAACCTGCTGCTCACCGACTACCTGGAGTTTCGCTGGTATGTCGGTGGAGAGCGACGGTTGACGGCCCGCCTTGGCTCGTGGGAACGTACACGCGGCGGTCGCCTGGTCATAGATCAAGCCGGCATGGTAGCCGTGGTCAGCCTGCTGCGTGACTTTCTGGCCCGCCAGCCGGAACCGATCCGCACACCGCGCGACCTGGCCCAACGCATGGCTCGCCTGACCCACCTGATCCGCGACATCATTGTGCAGAGCTTCGCTACGGGGTCAGAGTCCGACGAACTTAAGGACTTACGCTCGGCGTTTACCGAGGTGCTCATCCCGGACTTGCCCATACCGCAGTTTGCAGACATGTTCGCCCAGACCTTGAGCTACGGCTTGTTTGCGGCGCGCATCAACCACACCGGATCCACCCCCTTCCGCCGTCAGGATGCCGCCCGCGAAATCCCTCGCACTAACCCGTTTCTCCGCCGCCTCTTCAATACGATCACGGGGCCGGATGTGGACGACGAACCCTTCATCGGCTTCGTCGATGACCTCGCGCAACTGCTGGCGCAGACGGACATGGCCCTGGTCCTGGCGGACTTTGGCAAGCGCACCCGTCAGGAAGACCCCGTCGTGCATTTCTACGAGACCTTTCTGGCCGCCTACGACCCGAAGTTACGGGAGTCCCGCGGCGTCTACTACACGCCTGAGCCGGTGGTTTCGTACATCGTGCGCTCCGTCGATCACCTGCTGAGAGAACGTTTCGGCTGTGCAGACGGCCTCGCGGATACGGGCGACGTGACGCACCAACGCACGAACGCCGCGGGACGCTCCATAGTTGAGCGTATGCCCCGAGTACAGATTTTGGACCCTGCCTGTGGCACCGCGACGTTCCTCTACGCCGTCACCGACCACATCCGCCAGCACTTCATGCAACAGCGTCAGGCCGGTCTGTGGTCCGGCTACGTCCGCAGTCAGTTGCTGCCCCGCATCCACGGATTCGAACTGCTCATCGCGCCATACGCGGTCGCCCACCTGAAGCTCGGCATGCAACTGGCAGGACTCGACCTGCCGGAATCGCAGCGCAAGGATTGGGCCTACACCTTCACGGGAGATGAACGACTCGGGGTATACCTCACCAACACCTTGGAGCAGGCGCTGAAGAAGTCGGAACTGCTGGTCGGACGCTACATCTCTGAGGAAGCCAATGCGGCAGCGGACATCAAGCGAGACAAGCCAATCCTGGTGGTCCTCGGCAACCCTCCCTACTCCGGCAACTCGGCCAACAAAGGGGACTGGATCGAGCGGCTAGTCAGAGACTACTACGCTGTGGACGGCAAGCCGCTCGGCGAGCGTAATCCCAAGTGGCTCCAGGACGACTACGTGAAGTTCCTGCGCTTCGGACAGTGGCGCATCCAGCAGACCGGTTCCGGTATCCTCGCCTTCATCACCAACCATGGCTACCTGGACAACCCGACATTCCGAGGGATGCGCCAACAACTCATGGAGACATTTACGGACATCTACATCCTGAATCTACACGGCAACAGCAAGAAGCGCGAATTGCCACCTGAGGGCGGACGAGATGAAAACGTCTTCGATATCCAGCAGGGAGTTGCCATAGGTGTCTTCGTGAAGGAAGTCGGTAAGAACGGTCCAGCGAACGTCCACCATGCCGACCTCTGGGGTCCACGAGAGAACAAATATGTCTGGCTTGGACAGCAAAGTGTTAACACGACTAAGAGGGCTTTCAGATAATCCC
>DHIZ01000115.1:47758-69150 GCA_002404055.1 Chloroflexi bacterium UBA4733 | reverse complement strand
CGAGCCGGAAGGGGTCTCCTCCGCGCCCGACAAGCGCAATGTATCCACGCGGCAGTTATCGGACAATATCCCGCACCCGTGCCACGTCTCTTCCCATCTGATCCACCAGCGCCTCCACGCCGTCGAAGCGTTGTTCGTCGCGCAGTTTGGCAAAGAATTCCAACTCCAGGCGCCGGCCGTAGAGGTCGCCGGAGAAATCCAGCAGGAAGGCTTCCACCAATTCGATTGCGCCATCGAACTGCGGACGGACACCGATGCTCACGGCGGCCGGCCGGATGGTGTCGTCGCTGCGGGCGATCACGGCGTAGATGCCGCGTCCTGGCAGCAGCTTGCCCTCGTCTGCTGCCAGGTTGGCTGTTGGGTAGCCAAGCTGGCGGCCACGCCGGTCGCCGGGCACGACGATGCCGCCGAGGCGGTAGGGACGGCCGAGCAACTGGGCGGCCTCTGCCACCTGACCGTCGCGCACCTGCTCGCGGATCGTGCTGCTACTGCTGTTGCCCGCCGGACCGTCCCGGCGGCTGATGGTGCAGATGGTGATGCCGTGCCGGTTGGCAAGCTCGCGCAACAGGGCGACATCGCCACTGCGCTGGCGGCCGAAACGAAAATCCTCACCGACCCAGAGTTCTTCCAGCGCAACAGATCCAGCAAGCTGATCGACGAATTCGGCGGGTGTGAGCGCGGCGAATGCAGTGCTAAAGGGCAAGGTCAGTTGGGCATCCACCCCTAGTTCCGCCAACAACTGCGTTCGCTCGGCGAAGGTTGTGAGGTAGCCAGGCCAGGCGGCCGGCCGGAGCACGGCTCGGGGGTTCGGCCAGAACGTGATGGCGAGACTGGGGCGTGCATGCTGGCGTGCGGCGCTGACAACCTGCCGCAACAGGTAACGATGACCCGCGTGGACGCCATCGAAGTTGCCGATGGCGGCGATGGCGCTCGGCGATCTGCCAGCGGAAGGCAGCGGATCGCCCAGTTGCAGCGTTAGCACACGATGCTAGCCAACGGCGACGGCTACTCTCCCGCCGACCTTGGGGAGGGTCACCTGCAGCGCCGCAAATACCGCATCCAGCTCTGCGCGCTGCACCCAGCCGACGTGGCCGATGCGGATGATCTTGCCGGCCAGGCTCTGCTGCCCGCCGGAGATGATGATGCCGTGCTCCTGGCGGAGCCGCGTGACCAGCGCCTTGCCATCCACGCCATCGGGCAGCCAGGCGGCGGTCACAACATCGGAGAAGTGGACGCCATCGCTCAATACCCGGAAGCCGAGTTCCGTGAGTTGCTCGCGGGTGTAGCGGGCAAGGTTGCGGTGGCGGGCGAAGACGTTCTGCATGCCTTCGGCAGCCATGAGCGCCATACCTTCCAGCACAGCATAGAGCACGGAGAGGGCCGGCGTGGTGAAGGTCTGACCCTGCGTCAGGTACTGGCGAGCCGTGGCGAAGTCCCAGTAGAAGCGCGGGCAGGTGGCCTGCTCGGCGGCAGCCCAGGCTTTGGGGCTGACCGACACGGCAACGACGCCGGGAGGGGACATGAAGGCCTTCTGGGAGCCGGTGACCGCCACGTCAACGCCCCAGGCGTCGGCCTGGAAGGGCAGCGCACCGATGGAGCTCACGCCGTCCACCAGCAAGAGGGCTCGTCCGGCCACGGCGCGGGAGATGGCGGCAATGTCGTTGGTGACGCCGGTCGACGTCTCGTTGTGCGTCACCAGCACGCCTTTGATGCTGGGATTCTCGTCCAGCAGCGCCGCCACACGCGCCGGTTGGGCCGCTTCACCGAACTCCACTGCATACTTCGTCACCTTCAGACCGAAGGCTTTGGCGATGCTGGCGAAGCGCTCACCAAACACGCCGATGGAGACGGCCAGAACATGGTCGCCGGGCGAAAAGCAGTTGACTACGCCCGCTTCCAGGCCGCCGGTGCCGGAGCTGGGGAAGACGAAGAGGTCGTGCTCGGTCCCGAACCAGCGCTTCAAGCCACTGGTCACACTGCTGATGAGCGCCGCAAACTCCGGGCCGCGGTGGTCGATCATCTGGCGACTACTGGCGGCGAGCACCTCGGGCGGGCAGGGCGTGGGACCGGGGATGCGCAGGTTCATCGATGCAGTTTCCTTCCTGTCTCCGTGCGTGCCGTCACGCACCGACATCCTGCCGAGTATACCAGCGGGGTGGCGGGGGATGAGGAGTGACGGCGCGGTTGGCTTGCACTCTGTGCTGCCAGGGATTGGCAGCACTCGGTCCCGGACTATAGTCCTTGATTATGAGTGTGGTATCCTCCAGATTAACGACTGGGAGGTGGAACATGTCGGCGGTCGTCGATAGGCAGCAGGCGGCATTCATCACCGATAAAGCGGAGACGAATGCGTTGCTTGACGATATGTCTCAACGCTACCTCGGCGTGCCCTACCACGAGTTCTTGCGGCGTTTCGATCGTGGCGAATACGCGCAAGATCGCGAGCAGCCAGAAATTGTACGTCTCGCGATGCTTCGTCGCCATTTTGTCTAGGGCTTTCCGAACTCCTTACGACGCAGCACACGCGTTCGGCGCGGTGCTCCAGTCAGTGGTGTCTTGCCTGATCCACGGTAAAATGACCATCCTGGGGCTACAGCGACCGCAGATGCTCTGTTCTGCCCTCCTGAACGCCGGGCGACCGGCGGCGCTTAACGCTACGCCACGTATCTGGCTCTGGGTGGCGCATAGCTACCGGGCGATCCCGATAGCAGGGGATCCTGTGAACGGGTGGACGGTTTCCACGTCCAGTTACTACTATGCGTATACCACTTCCGAAGCGCAAAAACCGGAGATCATTGCTTACCATTGGCATCCCGACGGCGAAGGGGCCTTTCGCTGGCCGCACCTGCACATCGGCGCCGCCTGGACGGCTGAACGCCCCAGATTCTCGTCTCATTGGCATGTTCCTTCAGGTCGTGTCCCGCTGGAGCACGTCCTGCGCTTCGCCATCCGCGAGCTGGGCGTGGTTCCCATAGACAGGGAATATGAGTCCGTGTTCGATGGAGCAATGACCCAGTTCGATCAGGATCAATTCCGAGCAGATAGGCCGCCGGGCTAGAGAGTCTGCCTTAGCCGACGTGCCGGAGCATTGGGGAGCAGCGATGGAAACCCGGATTATTCGCAGCGAGCGGCGACAGCGCACGATCAGCGCGCGCATGGAAGCAGGCGTCCTCGTCGTGCGCCTGCCGGCCGGGATGACGGCTGAGCAGGAGCAGGAGTGGGTCGAGCGCATGCGCCAGCGCGTACTGGGCAAGCAGCGCACGAACGGGTTGAACACGGACGGCGCCCTGCGCCAGCGCGCCGAGGAACTCAACAACGCCTACTTCGGGGGCGCGCTGCGGATCGTCGACATCCGTTACGTCTCCAACCAGGACGCCCGCTGGGGCAGTTGTACCACCAATCAGGGCACCATCCGCCTCTCCGACCGCCTGGCGACGGCGCCGGACTGGGTGCGCGATTATGTCATCATCCACGAGCTCGCCCACCTCGTTCGCCCCGACCACAGCCCCGCCTTCTGGAAGCTGGTGCAACGCTACAAGCTCACCGAACGCGCTCGCGGCTACCTGATGGCGTTGGGTCTGGAGCAGGGCGAGGGTGAAGTTCTCTAACGAATCTCTAGTTGACAGAGGGACACTCAACTAGGATACTAAGTCACGGGTCAATGTTGCCGCCCCACCAGAGTGGGAGCCCTCGGCACGACCGACCGAGAGAGGAAATCCCACCGCCATGTCCATACCAGATACCTTTGAGGCCATTGGGCAAGAGAAGATCGAGCATATTCCGACATCTCTGCCCGTCGTGCCGTTGCGCGGCACGCTTGCTTTTCCGCGTATCCCCATGCCGATGATGGCCGGGCGCGAAGGCTCCCGCCGCGCCCTGGCCGAAGTCGCCGAGTCCGAAGAGAAGCTCGTGCTGCTCGTCGCCCAGAAGGAGCGCGACAAGGATAAGGTCGGCGCCGGCGACCTCTACGAAGTCGGCACCGTCGCCAAGGTCTTGCAGTTGTATGCGGCGCCCAACGGGGTGCTCAACTTTGTGATTCAGGGCTACGCCCGTGCCCGCGTCCGCTGGTACAACCAGTATGAGCCGAGCATCACGGCGACCATCGAAGTCATGAGCGAGCCGGAGGAGCGCACGCCGCGCATTGAGGCGTTGCAGCGCGAGGTGCAGGGGCTCATTCGCCGCTACATCGAGCTGGATGGCGCCATCCCCGAAGAGGCGGCGCAGTGGCTGAGCAGGATCGACGATCCGAACCTGCTGGCCGACCTGGTGGCGGCCTTCGTGCCCGAGCTTTCCGTCGAGCAGAAGCAGCAGGCGCTGGAGGCTGTCGAGTTGGAGCCACGCCTGCGCCACGTCATCACCCTGCTGAACGAGCAGATCGAGATTCTCGGCATCAAGGCCAAGATTCACGGCGAGATCAAGCAGGGCATGGAAAAAACGCAGCGCGAGTACCTGCTGCGCGAGCAGATGAAGGCGATCCAGAAGGAACTGAGCGGCGACGCCGAAGGCAGCGAAACGGATCAACTGCGCAAGCAGATTGCCGAGGCCAACATGCCGGAAGAAGTCCAGAAGAAGGCGGAGAAGGAAGTCTCCCGCCTGGAGTCGATGCCGCAAGGCTCCCCGGAAACGGGCATGATTCGCAGCTACATCGACACCCTGCTCTCGCTACCCTGGTCCAAGGAGACCGAGGACCGGCTGGACATCGCCGAAGCCGCGCATGTGCTCGACGATGAGCACTACGGTCTGGGCAAGGTGAAGGATCGTATCCTGGAGCACCTGGCGGTGCGCAAACTCGCCCCGGAATTGCGGACACCGATCCTCTGCTTCGTCGGCCCTCCGGGTGTCGGTAAGACCAGCCTGGCCAAGTCCATCGCGCGGGCGCTGGGCCGCCAGTCGGTGCGCATCTCCCTCGGCGGCGTCCACGACGAGGCGGAGATTCGCGGGCACCGCCGCACCTACATCGGCTCCATGCCGGGGCGCATCATCCAGGGCATGAAGAACGCCGGCACCAAGAACCCGGTCTTCATCCTGGATGAGATCGACAAGGTCGGCGCCGACTTCCGGGGCGACCCCTCGGCGGCGTTGCTGGAGGTGCTGGACCCCGAGCAGAACAAGGACTTCGCCGACCACTACCTGGACGTGCCGTTTGATCTGTCGAAAGTGCTCTTCATCACCACCGCCAACCTGCTGGATACCGTGCCGGCGGCACTGCGCGACCGCATGGAGATCATCCCGCTGGCCGGCTACACCGAGGTGGAGAAGGTGCAGATCGGCATCCGCCATCTCGTGCCGAAGCAAGTCAAAGAGCACGGCCTGACCGCCGAGCAGCTCGGATTCACCAAAGAAGGGCTGGAGGCCATCGTCCGGGGCTACACCCGAGAAGCCGGCGTGCGCAGCCTGGAGCGCCAGATCGCTACAGTGTCGCGTAAGGTTGCCCGACGGGTTGCCGAAGGTGATGCCGCGGTGACCAGCGTGTCGCCGGAGAACCTGGCGGAGTACCTCGGTCCCCGCAAGTTCACCGACAGCCTGAAGGAAGAGGCCGACGAGGTCGGCCTGGTGACCGGCCTGGCCTGGACGGAGGCGGGCGGCGACGTCCTGACCGTCGAGGCGACGGTCATGGAAGGCGGCGAGGGCGGCCAGTTGGGTCTGACCCTCACCGGCCAGTTGGGCAACGTGATGCAGGAGTCGGCGCGCACAGCCCTGAGCTACGTCCGTTCCCACGCTCGCGTCCTGAACATCAACCCTGCCCTCTTTACGGGCCATTCGGTCCATGTGCACGTGCCGGCAGGGGCCATCCCCAAGGACGGACCTTCGGCCGGTGTCACGATGGCGACGGCGCTGGCGTCGGCGCTGTCCGGCCGCCCGGTGAACCGCGACGTGGCGATGACCGGTGAGGTCACGCTGCGCGGGCGGGTCCTGCCGATCGGCGGACTGAAAGAGAAGGTGATGGCGGCCCACCGCTTCGGCGTGAGCACCGTGCTCTTCCCGAAGGAGAACGAGCGTGACCTGGAAGAGATTCCAGCCGAGATTCGTGCCGACCTGGAACTGATTCCAGTGGAGCGCGTGGAAGATGTCCTCTTCCGGGCGCTCCACCCGGAAACGGTGGAGGCCCCGGTAGCGTTGAGCCGAGCGAGCTAGGGATGACAAACTACCCCCCTCAAGCCGACGAGCCGCAGTCGGCCGGTGAGCTTCGTCGGGCCTTGGCTGAGGCGCAAGCGGAAGCCACGCTTAATCGCGACCGCTTTCTACGTAGCCGGGCCGACATGGAGAACTTCAAGAAGCGGGTCGAACGGCAAGCTGCTGACCAAGCGGCGGCAGCGAAGCGCGGCCTGCTCTTGAAAGTGCTTAGCGCGATGGACAACCTCGATCGCGCTTTGCAATATCAGACGGATGAAGCGTCCGGCCGCGACAGCCTGTTGACCGGTCTGCGACTGACTTCCTGGCAGTTCAATCAACTGCTGCTCCAAGAGGGGCTGCAGCCGATTCCGGCTGTTGGGCAGCCGTTCGATCCGCGGCTGCACGAGGCGGTCGATACCGTCACGACAACCGAGCAGCCCGACGGTACGGTGCTCCAGGAGAGTCTGAAGGGCTACCGGCTGGGCGATGACGTGTTGCGCCCGGCGCGGGTCGTGGTGGCGGCAGCGCCACAGCACGATACCCAGCGAGCAGAACGCTAGGCGCTGGACGATGGGAGAGGCGGTGAGCAGGCGTGGAATATAAGGACTACTACAAGGTCCTGGGCGTGCCGAAGAAGGCAACCGAGAAGGAAATCCGGGATGCCTACCGCCGTCTGGCCCGCAAATCGCATCCCGACGTCAACCCCAACGACAAGCGGGCGGAGGAGCGCTTCAAGGAGATCGGCGAAGCCTACGCTGTCCTCTCCGATGCGGAGAAGCGCCGCAAGTACGACCAGGTCGGCCCCAGTTGGGATCCCTTCAGCCGGACCGGCAGCACCGGACGCCCGACGACTCAGGCGCCGTATACGCGGACGCGTACGACGTCAGGAGGGAGGGCCAATGGCCGCGTCGATCTGGGGGACCTGGGGGACCTCGGCGGCGCGGCTGGTTCCAGTGGCCTGGGCGGCTTCAGTGACTTCTTCGAGAGCCTCTTTGGCCAGGCCGGCCGCGGCGCCGGCGCCGCTGGTGGGAGCAGCAGCGCCTTGACGGCGGCGGAGCAGCCAATCGAGATCACCCTGGCCGAAGCCTATAGCGGCGTCGAGCGCCAGTTGGAGTTGGAAGTTCCCCAGCCCTGCCCGATCTGCGGTGGCAGTGGCCGGTATAACGGCACCGTCTGTTACACCTGCAGCGGCACCGGGAAGCAACTGCGTACCCGCCGCATTGAGGCGAAGATCCCGGCCGGCGTGGACACCGGCTCTCGCGTCGCCCTGCGTGGCGGCAGCGGCACGGGCGACGTAATCCTGGTCATCAATGTCTTGCCCGATCCGACCTTTCGCCGGGAGGACCACAACCTTTACTGCGAGGTACCCGTCGAACTGACCACCGCCCTCCTGGGTGGCGAAGTGCCCGTGCCGAAGCCGGACGGCAAGCGGCTGATGCTGAAAATCCCGCCGGAGAGCGCCAACGGGCAGCAGTTCGTCTTGCGCGGCCACGGCATGCCGCGCCTGCAAGGTGAAGGCCGAGGCGACGTGTACGCCAGGCTCAGCGTCGTGCTGCCGCGTCACCTGACGGAGCGCGAGCGTGAACTGTTTACCGAACTGGCCGGTTCCCGCACCGCCGCCACCGTCGGAAAGTAGAGCGGTTCTGCCATGGCACGTCAAGCACCATACGCCGACCTGGAAGTCGAGCAGCCTGCGGGCTGCAGCGTCGTCAAAGAAGGCTGCTACGTCATCAGCGTGGCCGCCGAGATGCTGCAGGTACACCCGCAGACGTTGCGCCACTACGAGCGCCTGGGTCTTGTGACGCCGGAGCGCACCAACGGCAACATCCGCCGCTACTCCGCGCGCGACATCGCCCGTCTGCGCCGTATCCAGCAGCTCATGGAAGACCTGGGCGTCAACCTGGCCGGCGTGGAAGTGATCCTCAACATGCACGACAGCATGGAGCAGTTGCGCCAGGAGTACGAGCGCCGCCTGCTGGAGCAGCGCGACGCCTTCGAGGCGGAACTCCGCCGCCTGCGCGCCACGCTGGAGCGCGTGCAGCGGGAGCGGGAACTGTAGGACCTCACCCCCAACCCCTCTCCTAGGCGGAGAGGGGGCTACGACGAGGATGGATGGCGGCGCCTTCCCGCTCATGTCCCTTCGTCTGGGAGAGGCGGGAGTGAGCACGAAGATGGACGCTACAATCTTCCCACTCGTCCCCCCTCTCCGCCCAGGAGAGGGGTTGGGGGTGAGGTCCGGCGCGAGAGAGGGGGATAGCTGTGATTGTGGCCAGGCGGACCTATACGTTGGCGGACATGGTGGCATTGCCCGACGATAGCCTGATCTATGAGATCCTGGGAGGAGACCTCGTCGTGCGCAACGTACCGGATATCGACCACGCCTATTTAATCATCGAGATGATTCTGTTTCTTGGTCAAGCGCAGGATGCCGGCTTTGGTTTCGTCTTCACCGATCCGCGCGCTGTCGCGCTTGACTATCCCGAGCGGGGCGAGGCTGCCGAGGATGTGACGCATCCCGATGTCTTCTTTTTGCGCAGCGGACGCGAACACCTCAACGGTCAGCATGCCGTAGAAGGCGTGCCTGACCTCGTAGTCGAGATGCTCTCCCGCACGACGCGAGCGGAGCATCGTCGCGGCGGCGCCAAGTGGGATGCGTACGAGCGCCACGGCGTGCCGTACTACTGGCAGTTAGACTCGCAGCGACGCATCGTAGCGCAATATTCGATCGACGGTGAACCATATGTAGCCGGTAGGTACGGCGTCCCAACTATCCTGAACGAACGCGATGTGCTCACCTCTCCCTTGTTCCCCAGTCTGACGGTGCCGGTGCGGCGTGTCTTCCGTAACGTCGGTCGGCGGTACCGCTAGGGGAAAAAACAATGACTGCGAATGGATCGCGCAACAGGATCGCCTTGTTTGAGCGCGTTGTCCCGACGCCCCATTGGCGACCGTTTTCGCTACTTCGCCGGCTGTGCCGGCACGCCGGGCGACGACTGATCCAGCACGGCCTGGCACAGTTGCTGGATCTGGGTCGCAGCGGTGTTGGCGTTGGTCTTGTTGCTCATGAGGGCGTCGACCTCCTTGGCGAAGGCGCTGTCGAAGTCCTCGCCCCGGTAGTTCGCTACCAAATAGTCTGACTCGATGTTTTCCATGATCGGCTTGAGCTTGGAATAGGCAGGGAACTTCTGGTAGACCCGCTGATCGGCCCAGAAGTCCACCCGCGCACTCGGCCCTTTCGGTCCCTGGAGCAACCCCTCGACCTCCATTTCCTTGCCGCAGATCCAGGCCAGAAAGTCGAAGGCGGGACCGGTATTCTTGCTGGCAGTCGTGACGCCGAAGACGTGCTGGTTGAGCATGCTCCGCCGCTTGTCCCCCTTCTTGACGGTCGGCGTCAGGACAAAGCCCATCTCGAAGTCCTTGAACATGGTTGGGTAGTTCTGGATACGGAAGGGCCACACCGGCGCTGCCAGTAACTGCTGACCCTGGAACAGCTTGTCCTGATTGATCCCGCCAGGCAGGTTGAGTGGGGGCTCCGCCTGCAGCGTATTGACCAGATCATAGCGCCATTGCAACGCATCGCTGAAGCCATTGCCGCCTGAGGAGAGGAAGGTCGCCTTCTTGCCGTCCGCACTCACCGGCTCCACGCCGAATTGGCGCAGGAGAGGTCCGTTGCCGAAGGGAGCATTACCCCAGTCACCGTGGTAGAAGCCGTAGGTGGGCGAAGAACCCGACCGCGTTCCACTCTTCGCCCAGGCCGCCCAGTCGGAAAAGGTCATATCGTCGGTCGGTTCCGTCAGGCCGAGCAGTTGGACCTTGGTCTTGTTGTAAGCGATCACCGGCACCACTGGTTCAGCGATGTAAGGGAACCAGTACCACTTGGCGTCAAGCGTGTTGCCGGCAATGGCGCCGGGGAAGAACTGGCTCTTGTCATACTTGGCGGTGGCGGCCAGCGCATCGAGGGGACGGACAAGGTTGAACTGGGTGGCCCAGGCGAAGTCCGAGCCATGCCGCGGTGGGTACCAGACCGCGTCGCCCAGTTCATCGGCGCTTGCCAGAGCAAAGATCTTCGGGAAGTATTGCGCTGTCCAGCCCGGAACCGTTTCCAGGGTGACCTTGACGTTGGGATACTGCGTCTTCCAGTTGCCAATGTTCGTGTCCAGGCCGGTCTGAATCCAGTCCGACACGTCGTTCTTCTTCACCATGTGGACGCGGATCTCGACTGGCTTGCCAGCCGGTGCTGCGGAAGCGGGCGCTGGCGCAGCCCGGCTTGCTGCGGACGCTGCGCTACTGGCCGACTTTGCTTGCGTCGCCGCGCTGGACGCTGTGCTCGCGCCCGATGACGCGTTCGCCGTGCTGGACGTCGCGCTTGACGCGACCACCAGCGCAGCCGTGGCACTACCGAGAGACGCTGTGCCGGTCCCTGCCGCCGTGGACACGCTACCGCCGCAGGCAGCGAGCAACAGGGCGCCACCCAGGCCGGAAGCGCCGGCCCCGACGCGACGGAGCACCTGCCGTCGGCTCGTTTGCTGTGAAAGTCGACCTGGCTCGTCAAAGGACTGCGTCATGTCAATTCCTTCCTCACGATGTGCGCTCTCCGCCGCCGTAGTCGCGCGCGTTGCAATGGACTATATCAGCAATCGAGAGCGTGCCTTCCGGTCAATCCTCCTTAACTTCAGGTGTTCCCGTTGCAGATCAAGGGCATGGTGACGGCGTGACGGGAGGCTCCTGAGGCGCATGGTGCATATTGCGATGGTGGGATCAGCATAGGTCAGCGGCCAGCAGATAGCGTCCGAGGGTGAAGGCGGCGAGGAGGCCAGCGATGCGCGTTTGCAACCCCCACCAGGAGCGGGCGCGGTGGTCTTCCAGCCCGTGCTCCTGCTTGAGCAGGCCAATGAGCGTCTCGATGCGGTTGCGGATGTGGCGCAGGAAGGCCCGTTCGCCTGGATCCTGGTCGGCGGCGTGGCGGCGCGGCGGCGGCGCGATCACGGTGACGCCCGCGTCGTCCAGGGTGGCCGACCAGGTGACGGAGGCGTACTGGCTGAAGTTGCGGTCGCCGATCAGGACGAGGCCGGGCGACAGGAGCGCGAGCGCCGCTTCGCGCTCGTCCGCCGCCGCCGGGACCAGCACCGCCTGGNNACACACCGGCACCGGCGTGCCGTCAATCAGCCGCCGAGGATCCGTCGGGTCCAGCAAGCGATCCCGCAACGAGCAGCGGCAACGATCCAGCAACCGGTACAGGCTCTTGGTGCGCTTGTGCAACACGCTGCGCTCCGGCAAGCGCGGAAACAGCCCCCGCCAGTTGGCCGCCACCGTGCGATACCAGCGCCGCTCCCTGGTCTGCCCCTCCAACTCCCGCACCACCTCCAGCGTCAGCACTTCGCTATCCGTAAACTGCGGCTTGACGCCAGGACGCCCCCGGACCAGCAGCCGGCCTTCCTGCTGGTACCACTCGTCCACGACCACGTAGACCACGGTGAACAGCGTCTCGTAGGACACGTCAGAATAGGACATGGCAACCTCCCAATGGACGGGGTGAACAGATCGTCCACTGTGGAGTCTGCCATCTCTTTTGCCTCACGGGAATATGCACCACGCGCCTGAGAGCACCCCAGCCACGCCGTCATTCCCCAGAGATAGGCCGGTACGAACTGGGCTGGTGCAGTATCTGCACGGCGTTGACGGCTCTTGCGCCGCCGCCGCACAGATACCGTCCATAGCCCGCTTCTACTGTTCGATCTCGATGCCATTGACGAGCGGGTTGTCGATGGCGCCGGGGTTGAAGTTGATGGTGATGTCACCGTTGCTGTCGGCAGTGGCTGCGAAGGCTTCGGAGACTGCCTTGAACTCGCCACCGGCGGCGGCGAAGATGTCGAAGTTGGTCAGCACCTGACTGCTGTTGATGCTGACATCGAACTCGCGCTTGCCGGAGGAGGTCTTGGCGTGCTCGGCAAACTGCAAGCGCACTGTGTAGATATTGCCGGGCGTGAGGCCGGTAATGAGGTAGGTAAAGGAGTTGGAGCCGGAGCCGGTACCGTTGCGCCGGGTCTGATAGACTGCCTGCGGCGCCGGATCAACCACCTTGCTGGTGTCAATGCTGTGCGTGATGCTGCCGGTCGTGCCGCCGCTGAAGAACTCGTCGGCAACGTAGGGCGAAGCCTTGCTGCCGCCAGCGTTGATGTCGTACACCACGGTCAACGGATGCGGCGTGGCGGTAGCCGTTGGCGTTGCAGCGGGCGTGCTGGTGGCCGTCGGGCCTGGCGTGTTGGTTGCCGTCGGCGCAGGTGTACTGGTCGCTGTCGCGGTCGGCGTTGGCGTTGGTAGTGTCGCCCCCACCACGATCGCCGCGATACTGTCGGTGATGTTCTGCGGTAGGGTCGTCACGAGCTTGCCGCTGCCATCAGCCACGTCGTTGTCGGTGCGCAGCACAGTGCCCGCATCGGTGTCCAGCCAGGTCACGGTGTAGGCGCCGTTTGGCGTCATGTTGAGCAGGTCGACGCTGCCTCCGGCCGGAGTTGGCGTCTTGCCGTCGCGCAGGACCGAGCCCCAGGTGCCGGTGGTGTTCTGGACGTAGAAGGCGCCGAAGCTCTTATCCTTGCGCCCGATCACCCGCAACAGCGAGTTGGTGGTCGTCACCTGGCTGGTGTCCTGGTAACTGGTGAACAGGGTTGCCGCATCGGGAATCCCGCCGGGCCCGAGCGCCGTCACGTAGGCCGCCGGTCCCTGGAAGACGGTGAACTGGGTGAAGGTGCCACCTGGCAGGTCCGACTCGTACATCCAGGGCGCCCAGCCACCGCTAGTGCCCATGAGGGAACCCCAGATCTCCCCCTTCATGATCAGCTTGCCCTGGTCGCCCTGGTAGTACTGGCTCTTGCCGGACTGCTGCGTGCAGGGGCTGCCGGTGCCGGGGTGAACGCCGGTCTCACCGAAGAAGCTCGGCTTGCTGAACTTCCCCCAGGCGCGTGGGTCGCTCGACTGTTCCTTGATATAGAAGAGGTAGAGGCTGGTGTCGCTGTCGAGAGTGTCGTTGCAGTCGGTGCCGTAGTCATGGTTCTGCACGATCTGCATGTCCGAGTTGCCGAAGACGCTGTTGTAGGTGTTGAGGTCACCGCTGTTCAGTGTCGGATAGTGGTTCCACTGGCTGGCGGAGACCGGGTGGTGGTAGGGATCCTGGGACTCTAACGTGTTGGCGTAGGAGGCGACGGTCGTCACGTTCGTCGCGCTTTCCTTGAAGGTGTCCCAGGCCATGATGTTGGTGGAGTAGCCCCAGCGGGCCACGCTGTAGCGGGTGTTGATCGAGTCGCCGGGATCAATATTTTGGCCATCCCGATGCTTGAGAATCGGCATGATGTAGATGCCCTTGGCATGCGCCTGGGTCACTTCATAGTCCAGTTCCCAGCTATCCGGCTGGCGCATCTGCGTCAAGGTTAAGTTGGATGGGTTGGTGCTACTGCCGTCGCAGGCAATGTTCGGCTTGGCGAACGGGGCATCCTTGTTGGAGTCCCAGTTGCAGGTCCACTGGTGGACAGCATTGACACCGTTGGCCTGGTAGATGTTGAACATGGCATCGACGCCGCAGGTACCGTCGCCCCACTCGCCGGTGCCGTACTCACCGAAGTTGTCGGGGCCGTTCTGGAACCAGGGGGAGTTGATGCCGAGCGGGATGAACTGCTGGCCATTGCTAAACTGCAGGTGCATGCCGGAAACGCCGACCCAACCGGGGTTGGAGGACGACACGGACGTGAAGGCGCCGCTGCCCAACGTCCGCTTGCCACCAGAGTCCTTGATGGTCACGACGTAGCTGTAGTTGCCGATGACCGATGGCGCGTAGCGTACGGCCCACACCGGGCTTCCGCTGGTGTTCAGCGTTTCCGTGCTGCCGCCAACAGGGCCGGAGCAACTGCGCGTATAATTCTGGAAATAGAAGCCGGGCACCGTTTGCACGACATTGTTCGGATCAGTAAAGGCGCCTTCGACATCCACGACGCTGGGGTCGTAGACGTTGCTGTAGCTGCCGGTAAAGGGGAACGTGACGGAGAATTCTTCGTACTGCCCGATGCTCGGTCCTCCGCTCGCCTGCGCGCTGCCGCCGCGTTGCAGGCTGCCAACCATCAGGACGCTGGACAGCACAATCAGTGCAGCCAGGAACCGGCTCAACCCTGGGACAACCCGCATGGACCACCCCTTTCGACGAACGGGCGCACCGTTAACGCGCCAGTAGGAATCTACGCGCCTGCCGACAGGGAAGCAATGGAGTAGAGTTCGCTTTCTAGGAGAATTGTCAGCATTTCAGCCCGACGATCGGGGCAGCCGACAATGGCTACTGGGGGCCATGGCCAGTGGGCGGCAGGCATTGTATACTTTCCCTGGGGCCGCTGCTGCCAGCAGGGAGTCCCGCTGGATAGCATGGACGGACGTATTCCAACACCTCGTATGGGAACTTTCGATGTGAGGGAGGCGTTACGTCAGTGGAATGTCAGTGCAGGCGCCGGCTGGAGTCGGCAACCTAACGAGTCCGGTGCCGCGCACCGATGCTGCCTATAGCCAGTTGCTGAGCAGCGCGCTCCTTCCTCAGTTGGTCGGCGGCGCCATCAATGTGTGGCTGGCGGAGACGGGCCCCCTGGCGCCCGAGCACTACCTCGGTCCGTTGCCGGAGTGCTCCCTTGGTCCGCGGCACACGCATCCAGGCTATGAAGTCTGCTGGGTATTGGAAGGACGCTTCATCCTAAGGGTGGGCGGGCAGGTCGTCCTGCTGCAACCCGGCGACGCCTGCATCGTGCGCCCCGGCGAGCAGCATCAACAATGCGCCCTACCGAGCCTGGAAGACCATCGCGATTTGTGGTGGCAGCCGACGGTCCAGGGCATGGTGATGTTCGCCAGCGCGTTTGCCGGCCAGCGGCGGCGGGCCTCCGGTAACTTCGTGCCACTGGAGACACCGATCGTTCCGCTGTTCGACACCATAGTCCAGGAGCTTGAGGCGCGACGCCCCCGCCACGACCTGCTCGTTCGCACGATGTTACTGGAAGTGCTGGCGCGCGTGCTGCGCGTGCTCGATGAGCGGGCAGCGCCCAAGGCGGCGCCGCATGAAGCCGGCGCCTGGAACCTGCACGTCGAGCGCCTCTTGCAGCACCTCAAGCAGCACCACGGCCCCGACGTGTCGTTGGAGCAGTTGGCGGCGGAGGTGAGTCTCTCGCCGCGCTACCTCACCACGCTCTTTCGCCGCCGGACCGGCCACACCGTGATGGCCTACCTGAACGAGGTTCGCCATCGCGAGGCGCGCTCCTTGCTGCTCAACACCCACCTGGATATTGCCGCCGTGGCGCGCAAGGCCGGCTTCGACGACCCCAGCTATTTCAGTCGGGTTTTCAAGGAGCGCGAGGGCTGCTCGCCTCTTCAATATCGCAATATGCACGTTGGCGAGCGGATAGCGGAGCCGTCGCCCGTCACCGCTGCCAGCAGCGCGAGTTAGGGAGGCCGGCGGCCCATGCAGTTGGCTATCCATGGCGGTACCCCCGTGACGACGGCGCGCCTTGGCCATCCCTGGCCAATCTGGGGCGACGAGGAGCGGCAACTGCTCAGCGAGGTGCTAGAAAGCGGGCGCTGGAGCCGCACGAACTACCGCGAGGGTGGCCCCGCCAGGGTGGGGCAATTTGAAGCGGCCTTCGCGCAGTTCCAGGACGCGAAATATGGCCTGGCGGTGACGAACGGCACCACGGCGCTGGAGTGCGCCTACCGCTGTGTCGGCGTTGAGGCCGGCGATGAAGTGATCGTACCGGCACTGACCTTCGTGGCGACGGCAACGGCGGTGCTGCAGCTTGGCGCCGTCCCCGTGTTTGTCGACGTTGACCCGAACACCTACACGATCAACCCAGGCGCAGTGGAGGCCGCTATCACGCCACGGACCCGCGCCATCGCCTGCGTCGATTATGGTGGGATGCCCTGCGACTACGATGCGCTGATCGCCCTGCGCCGGCGCACCGGCATCCCCGTCGTTGCCGACTGTGCCCATGCCCACGGCTCGCGCTGGCGTGGTACCGGCGTTGGCGCCTTGACAGAGGTGGGCACGTTCAGCTTCCAGATCGCCAAGCCCCTCACCTGCGGCGAGGGCGGCATGGTACTGACCAACGACCGGGAACTCTGGGAGCGCGCCTATGCCTACCACCACATCGGACGCCGCTGGGGCCAGCCGGACGATGAATACGGCGTGCGCTCATCGAACCTGCGCATGACCGAGTGGCAGGCTGCGGTTGGCCTCGCCCAGTTGAGCCGCCTGGACGCCCAGGTGGCGACACGCGAAGCCAACGCTCGGCTCCTCATGGCGGGTTTGCAGCAGTTGCAGGCGGCCGACGTGGGCGTGGCGCCGCTGGAGTGCGATGTGCGAGTGACACGCTGGGGCATCTACATCTGGAACTTCCGCTTCTTACCGGCGTTCTGGGACGGTGTCTCTCGTGATCGCTTCGTCGCCGCGCTCCAGGCGGAAGGCATCCGCTGCGGCGCCGGTGCGCGCAAGCCGCTCTATCGGCACTCGCTGTTCCAACAGAGCGAGCTGACTTTCGGCAGTCGTGCCGGCGCCACGACTGCCGACT
Source organism: Chloroflexi bacterium UBA4733 (assembly GCA_002404055.1). Next base: position 52,453 of record DHIZ01000115.1, on the reverse strand, counting down.
ACTCTCACGCGTTCTGCCCGGAAGTCGAACGCATCTGCGCCACGGAGTCGGTCGCGCTACGCCACGTGCTCTTTCTCGGTCCGCCGTCCGACATGCAGGTGATCCTCACTGCCATTGAGAAGCTCTGGACGCACCGGCATACGCTTGCCTGAAAGGCGGGGCTTGCCGACACCGGTCGGACCGACGAGCGTGAGCAGGTGAACTCCGCCTTCCAGCAGGCGACGAACGGCCGCCACATCGGCGGTCCGGCCGACCAGCGGTGTCACTGCCAGCGGTCGGCGCGACTCGGCTCTTCCGGCGAGCGTCGGAGCAGTCAGGGCTTCCAGCATTACCGCGTCACCTCCCAGCGATGGCTTACCCCATCACACTTGGTCCTTTATTGCCCTTTCTCTCACTGAATTCTCAGGGCACGCTCAGCAAATTCTCAACTCCGCCCACGAAGCTAGACATGTCCGAGGCAACCGGCGGCGGCCTCGCCGGAGGCGGTCTCGGACGAGAGGACTGCACCCAGCGTGCAGTCAACGCAGGGCGCTCCGCCCAGGGAAGGTATGGCAATGAACGAGAAAGACGGCCGGAAGGATCCAGCAAGCACTGGAGGACAGTGGTGGCTGCTGCCGCTCACCCGCCGGCAGTCACTGCTTGGCATAGGCGTCGCCGGTTTGAGTGCCAGCTTCTTGCTGGCGAGCAGCGCTTTGGCCGCGCCGACGACCACCACGACAACGACATCCACGGAGACGGCAACCGCACACTCGGGGATGCGACCTCGCGGCGGTGCACCGTTTGGACCGGGTGGGCGGCCCTTGGGACCGGGTGGGCGGCCCTTCGGCCCAGGCCGAGGACATCCCGGTGGACCGGGTGGCTTGACGGTCAGCGCCGTCAGCGGCAACACCATCACCGCGAAGCGGCCCGATGGCAGCACGCAGTCGATCACCGTCAACAGTTCGACCGTCTACACGATCGCCGGGACGGCGGCGCAGTTGTCCGACATCAAGAGCGGCCTGCAGATTCATGCTACGGGCACGCTCAGCAACGGCACACTGACGGCCACGCACATCGATGCCGTGCTGCCCCACCTTGGCGGTAAACTCACAGCGATTTCCGGTAGTACCCTCACTGTCACCGACCGGGCCGGCACGGCCAGGAAGATCGTGGTGAGTGCCGGAACGACCTACCAGCGGTCAGGCGCCGCCATCAGCCTGTCCGATCTCCAGGTTGGCAACCAGATCGACGCTGCCGGCAGCCTGAATAGCGACGGCAGCCTGGCGGCGCGGGTCGTCCACGTCATCTTGCCGGCGGTCGATGGCGCGGTCACCGCCGTCAGCGGTTCCACGATCACCGTCCAGGCGCGCGGACCTAGTGCCGGAACGAAGACGATCACCGTGAACAGCAGCACCACCTATACCCTCGGCGGACCGGGCAGCCCGGCCACCGGCTCCTTGAGCAACGTGCAGGTCGGCAGCCACGTCCACGCCGAAGGGACGCTGAACAGCAGCGGCGTGCTGCTGGCCTCGGCGGTCCACATCAATCTACCCGCCGTGGATGGCGCCGTGACGGCCGTAAACGGCTCGACGATCACCGTCGAGGCGCGCGGGCCGCAGGCCGGCGCCACGCGCTCGGTCGTGGTCAGCGGCTCGACCGTCTACCTGCTGGGCGGCCCGGTTTCCAGTACGAAAGGGAGCCTGGCCGACGTGAAGAGCGGCATCCACATCCACGCCGAAGGTTCGCTCAACGGCAACGGCAGCCTGAACGCCACGACGGTGCGCATCATGCAGCTGCCTCCGACGGCATAGACGGACGCCTGGCGACTGAAGTCGCGGCTATACGGGGCGAAGTCCGCGCAGGCGGACTTCGCTCGTTTGTAGGCGCGACTTCAGTCGCTGGCCATCGTCATACGATCCGGGCCCAACTTGCCGGATGCGCCACCACGGCACGCGCCGCAAACCCGCTTGAACGAAATGCTGATCGCTCGTGAACGCATCCCGCGCATACTGTACTATCCCTGTCGTCGAGCCAAGGGTGCAATCGCCGTTGGGACAGCGTACTATGGAGTCATTGATTCCGGCGGCGCCGCTCCCGCGCAGGCTGACTGCAGGCAGCAAACGACATCGTAGGGCAGAACTTGACGAAGGGGGCGGAGTTGCGAGACGATGAAGCGCCTGGCACCGTCCTGGTCGTTGACGATGACGACTGCATCCGCGGCGCCTTGCAAGCGTTGCTGGAAGACGAGGGCTACCGCGTGCTCGCTGCGGAGAATGGTCTCGAAGCGCTGGCCGTGTGTGGCGAGGGCCTCCCGTCGCTGATCGTCCTGGACCTCATGATGCCGAAGATGGATGGTGTCACCTTCATGGAGGCGCTGCGCCGTGGCCACCCCAGCATCCCGCCGGTCCTGGTACTCTCCGCCAGCCAGCGCGCGCCGCAACAGGTGGCGCAGTTGGGCGTCGAAGGCTACCTCGCCAAGCCGTTTGACCTTGATGAGTTGCTCCACGCCGTCGAGCGACTGGTGCGAGCGTAGCTGCTGCCGCGAGTTGCCCAACACCGGGGAGGCCGACGCCGGGAACTCCCACGGGTGCGCTACAGCGTTTTGCGTGGCCACCGGACGGTTTCCCCCTGTAGGGCGGGCGCAGGGGCCTGCCCTTACGACTCCTGACTGCTGCTTGTCATCTCTGCCGGAACCTGTTAGACTCCAGCGAATAGTTCGTTCAGCACGAAGTAGTGGGACATGGCAGCAGAGAGCAACCAGAGCCAGTGCGAACGCACGGCGGCCTTGCTGCACCGGGTGAGCCGGGCCCTGCGTGACCCGCAAGATGAAGACTGGCTGTCGCTTGATGTCTCGATGGCGCAGCTCAAGGTGCTTTTTTCCCTTTACTATCGCGGCCCGGCGACGGTTGGCGCGCTGGCCGGCAAGATGGGCGTGAAACTACCCACGGTATCCGCCACCCTGGAGCGCCTGGTGCGCGCCGGCTATGTCGCGCGGGAAGCTGACCCGGAGGACCGGCGGATGGTCATCAATCTGTTGACGCCGGAAGGGACGGCGCTGGTGGAACGGCTGCGCGAGGAGCGTCGCGCACGCGTCGATCAGGCGCTGGGGCGGCTGACGGCAGCGCAGATCGACCTCTTGCAGGAAGGTCTCAGCGCGCTGGCCGGCGCACTCGGTCTGCTCCGACCAGCCGTGCCGGCTTCGTCGGCGCCGCAGGAAAGCCGCTAGCGTGAGGCATTACCCTGGCTTCGGGCTGCGAATATGAAGGTCATTCTACGGCTCCTCGCCTTTCTCGGTCCCTACTGGTACGTCTCGGCGCTGGACCTCAGCATGATTTTCGTGCTCTCGTTCTCGCGCATGGGGCCGGCTCTCTTTTCACGTTCCATCATCGATAACGGCATCGGCAAGCAGAACGGCAAGCTGATTATCGTGCTCACCGTGGCGATGCTGCTGGTGGCCCTGTTGACCAACGCCGCCACCTCCTTCGAGGGGTACCTGGAGCAATGGCTGGGGCAGCACGTCGTGTTCGACATGCGCAACAAGCTCTACGGGCACCTGCAGTCGCAGTCGATGAGCTTCTTCGACACCAATCAGACCGGCCAGTTGATGTCGCGCGTGACGAACGACGTGGCGACCATCCAGAGCTTCCTCGGTAGCGGCCTGGCCCGGCTGATCAATACCATCGTCACGATCATCGTCAACCTGACGATCATGCTCTTCCTTGACGTGCGCCTGACCTTCGTCGCCCTGGCCGTGCTGCCCCTGATCATCTTCTATCAGAAGAAGATGAACGAGTTGCGGCCGGCCTGGCGAGCGCTGCAGCAACGTATGGCGGATGTCAATACGGTCATTCAGGAGACGACATCGGCCATCAAGTTGATCAAAGCTTTTGGTCGGGAGCAGTACGAGGCGGATCGCTTTAATACGGTGAACTACGCGATGCGTCAGACGCGGCTGAAGGCGACCCTGCAAACGGGCTATATCTTCCCTGGTCAGGATTTCGCTGCTTCCATCAGCCAGGCCCTCGTGCTGACGTTTGGCGCCACGCAGGTGATCGGCCACAACATGTCGCTCGGCAGCCTGGTCGCCTTCCAGGCCTATGCCATCGCCATGTGGGCGCCCGTGCGCGTGATCGGCTTCCTCAACCAGATGGCCTCCCAGGCCGGGGCAGCCGGCGAGCGGGTGTTCCTGATCCTGGATACGCCCACAGACGTTGCTGACAAGCCGGCAGCGATCGTCTTGCCCGCACTCAAAGGCCGCGTGACCCTTGAGCACGTTTCTTTCGCCTACCACGACAACCCGCCGCTGCTGCGCGACATCTCCTTCGAGATCGCACCGGGTGAGACCTTTGCTCTGGTTGGTCCCTCCGGGTCGGGCAAGACGACGTTGATCAACCTGCTGCCGCGCTTCTACGACGCTACCGAGGGTCGTGTGCTGATTGATGGCATTGATGTGCGTGATGTCAAGCTGGAGTCGCTGCGCTCCCAGGTGGGGATGGTGTTGCAGGAGACTTTCCTCTTTAATATGAGTATCCGGGAAAATATCTGCTACGGGCGTACCGATGCCACCATGGACGACATAGTGGCGGCGGCGAAAGCAGCACACGCCGACGAGTTCATCAGCGAGCTGTCGGACGGCTACGAGACGCTGGTCGGCGAGCGCGGCGTCAAGCTCTCGGGCGGAGAGAAGCAGCGCGTGGCCATCGCGCGCGCCCTGGT
>DHIZ01000115.1:44658-47631 GCA_002404055.1 Chloroflexi bacterium UBA4733 | reverse complement strand
CGCCAGCGCCTGGCCATCGCCCGCGCCATCCTGATCGACCCGCGCATCCTGATCCTGGATGAGGCGACGTCGGCCGTGGACACGCGCACCGACTACCTGATCAACCAGGCCTTGCAGTCCATCATGCAGAACCGCACCACCATCGTAATTGCCCACCGCCTCGCCACCGTCCTGCGTGCCGACCAGATCCTGGTGATGGAGGAGGGCCGCGTCGTGGCTCGCGGCAAGCACAGCGAACTGCTGGAGACCAGCGAGGCCTACCGCCACCTCTACGACCTGCAGTTCCGGGCGCAGGGGACGAGGGGAGCGGCAGCGACGGGGCCGGAATTAGTCATGAGTGGGGGAGCGCGCCGATGAGCATGCGTATGGGTGGTGGTGGTGGTGGTGGTGGTGGCGGCGGCTGGCACAGCGCAGGCATGGAGAAGGCGCAGATTCAGTCGCCGGTCTGGCCGCTGTTGAAACGCATGGGCGGGCTGATCGGCTCGCAGCGCAACTTCCTGGTCGTTTCCGGTTTTGCCGTGCTCATCGCTTCCGGCCTGAACATGGCTCCGCCGTTGCTGACCAAGCTGGTCGTGGATAAAGTGATCGCGCAGGGCGATACGTCCCGGCTGGTCGTCATCACCCTGGCGCTGATCGCCTTGCAGACGGTGCGCTACCTACTGACCTACGTCAACCGCTACGCGCTGGCCGTGGCGTCGCAGCAACTAATCTATCGGCTGGGCAAGGACCTCTACGAGCGGCTATTGCAACTGTCGCTACGCTTCTACGAGAAGAACGGCACCGGCGAGATCGTCTCCCGCGTGACGAACGATATCAACGTGATCCAGAACTCGCTGAGCGGCGGCGTGATCCAGGCCGCCATCGGCATGATCAACGTCGTCGCCTATGCCGGCATCCTGATGTTTCTCAACTGGCGTCTGGCGCTACTCTGTTTCACTACCCTGCCGGCCCTGCTGGTCGCCAGCGTGCTGACATCCTCCCTGTTGCGCACCCGTTACAAGAAGGTGCAGGAGAAGATCGCCGGTGTCAACGCAGTGCTGGCGGAGAACATCACCGGGGCGCGCGTCAGCCGGGCCTTCGCCCGCGAGGGTCAACAGATGGAGCGCTTCCAGGACCAGAACCGCCAGAACATGCGCGCCAACATGGACACGGCGACGGTGCAGGCGATCGCCAGCCCGACCATTCAGATGATCTCCATCGTCGGCAACGCCCTGGTGCTGAGCTTCGGTTCCTACTGGATCTTCGCCGGCGATATGACGATCGGCACGCTGGTCGCCTTCACCTCCTATCTCACCGCCTTCTATCAACCGGTGAACGACCTCATCACCGTAAACAACACCATCCAGCAGGCTATGGCCGGCGCCGAGCGCGTTTTCCAGTTCATGGACGAAGTGGTGGGTGTGGAAGAGCAGGAGGGCGCCTTACCCCTGGAGACCTGCGAGGGGGCCGTAGAGTTGGAGCACGTCGGCTTCAGCTATGTGCCCGGCACACCCGTCTTGCAGGACGTCACTATTGCCGCCGCGCCGGGCGAGATGGTGGCGCTGGTCGGCCACACCGGCTCCGGTAAGACGACGATTGTCAACTTGATCCCCCGCTTCTATGATGCGGAGGAAGGCGTGGTGCGCATCGACGGCCGCGACGTCAAGCAGATCACGCTCGGCTCGCTGCGTTCCCACATGGCGGTGGTGCTGCAGGAAACCTATCTCTTCAACGGCAGTCTGCTGGAGAACATTCGCTACGGTCGCCTGGGGGCATCCGATGAAGAGGTGGAGGTGGCAGCGCGGGAGGCGCACGCCCACGAGTTCATCATGCAGTTGCCCCAGGGCTACGCTACCAACGCCGGCGAAGGGGGCCAGCAACTCTCGCGCGGCCAACGGCAGCGCATCGCCCTGGCGCGGGCCATCCTGGCCAATCCGCGCATCCTGATCCTCGATGAGGCCACGTCCGACGTGGATACCGAGACGGAGGTGTTGATCCAGGAAGCACTCGACCGCGTGATGCGCGGCCGCACCGTCTTCGTAATCGCCCACCGCCTGTCGACGATTCGTGATGCCGACCGCATCGTGGTGATGGACCACGGCCGCATGGTGGAGCAGGGTAGCCACGACGAGTTGCTGGCGAGAGGCGGCGCCTACCGCGCGTTGTACGAGATCCAATTTGCAGCCCAGGAGGCGCTGCTGGCCGCCGCTGGATAAGCATGTCGGGGGCTGTGGCGGCCACCCCGGCGGAACCGATCAAGGACTACCTGATTGACCAAGAAGCGCATCCTTACCCTGGTGTTGATCGCCATCGTCCCACTCCTCATTGGCGCGAGTCTGGCCGGCTTCTCGATCTGGCACGATTCTAGCTACTATGTAAAGTCCATCACCGCCCGCGTCAGCGGGAGCGTGGTGCAGGTGTCGGCGCCCGGCAGCGGCGAAGTGACTGATCTGCCCTTTGACGTGGGGGCAGCGGTGGAGCAGGGTCAGACCGTTGCCACGCTTGATATGACGATCCCGCAGGTAGTCGGGCAAGCCGCGGTTGGCGATTCGGTGCGGGCGCCGATCAAGGCGCCGCTGTCTGGTACGGTGATCAAGCGCTACGTCCACGTCGGCGAGCGTGCTGCGGCGGGGGCGCCCATCCTCTCGTTGGTCGACCTCGCCAAACTCTATGTCATTGCCAACGTCGATGAAAGCAAGGTGCCGTTGATCCAGGTTGGCCAGCCGGCGACGATCTACCTGCGGGCCTTCGATAAGAATATCGGCGGTGAAGTTGGCGGCCTGCCCCCCGCCACTTCTGATCTTGTGACAACGGCGACCGGCGCCCAACCGGCAAGCGGCACGCCCCAGGTGCCCGTGCTGATCGCCTTTACGACCGACCCTGGCTTGCCGATTTACCCCGGCATGTCGGCGGAGGTGAGTATACGGGTGCAGTGAGGGTGGAGGGCGCCTGCGGGCGCACCCCACCCGCGCGCTCCGCTTGCCGGCCCTCCCC
>DHIZ01000115.1:44352-44592 GCA_002404055.1 Chloroflexi bacterium UBA4733 | reverse complement strand
CCCTGACGGGAGAGGGCCTCGCTGCACCTGCATTGACGGTCGTTAGCACCGGCGCCACTGACATGGCTGGGCACGGGAAGGGCTGAGTAGAGTTGCTGCTGACTCCACTCTTGTGCACCACTCATTGCCAGAGTAACTCACCGGGATCAGCTCATCCTGCTGCGCTGATACGCCACGCCGCCAGAGCTACCTCTCTTTGCCCTTTCACAGCCGTCCTGCCGTCTGCGACGAGGCCCTCTC
>DHIZ01000115.1:0-44197 GCA_002404055.1 Chloroflexi bacterium UBA4733 | reverse complement strand
GGCGGTCGGGGGCGGGGGGGGGGGCGGGCAGGGGGGGCGGGGGGGGGGGGTGCGCCCGCAGGCGCCCCTCGTATATGCTACTGTTTTGTCCTGTGCGTTGACGAAATGCCGGCGGAACTTCCGGCAAGGAGGAAATGGCGAGTATGGCTGAGATCACAACGGGAACCCGGATCGAGGAGGACGAGAAGACGCTCGGCTTCGGCGTGGTCGGACTGGGCATGGGCAGGCACCATTGCCGGTCGGTGAAAGCGGCAAAAGGCGCCCGCCTGGTTGCCATCTGCGACGTGCGGCAGGAGTTGGCCGACAAGGTGGCGGCGGAGTACGGCTGCAAGGCGTATTACAGTCTGGACGACATGCTGCTGGACCCGGAGATTGACGTTGTCAACATCGCCTTGCCCACGGGCATGCACGCCGAAGCCGGCATCAAGGTGGCGCAGGCCGGCAAGCACATCATCTGCGAGAAGCCGCTGGACGTGAATTTGGCCAGGGCGGACGAGTTGATTGCGGCGGCGCATCAGCACAACGTCAAGCTGGGCGGCATCTTCCAGCGCCGGCTGCACCCTGTTTCGCAGAAGGTTCGTGAGGCGATTCGCAGCGGGCAGTTGGGGCGCATTTACTATGCCGATATTCACCTCTACTGGTGGCGCGCGCAGAGCTACTACGACGGCGGCTGGCCGGCGGGCTGGCACGGCACCTGGTCGCTGGATGGCGGCGGCTCGGTGATGAACCAGGGCGTCCATAGCGTGGACTTTATTCAGTGGGCCGTCGGTCCCGTCAAGCGTGTCGTGGCGCGCACCGGGACGTTTGCCCACAACATCGAGTGCGAAGACGTTGGCATGGCGCTGATTGAATTTGAGAACGGCGCTATCGGCAACATTGTCTGCACAACCCTGGCCTATCCCGGTTACAGCAACGATTTCCACGTCTTCGGGGAACATGGCAGTATCATCGTGCGCAATGACGGTGAGGTGGTCAGTTGGCGAATCAAGGGTCCCAACGAACAGGCCGACGATGAAGAGATGCGCCGGATGTACCCCGGTGGTCGGGGCAATCCTTCCTCCGACCCGATGGCGGTTAGCTTTGACGGACACACCCAGGAAATCGAAGACATGGTGCTGGCCATCCGCGACGACCGGGCCCCGATTATCCCCGGTGAGCAAGCGCGCCATGCCATCGAGATCATCCTGGCGATCCAGAAGTCGGCGGAGACCGGGCAATGGGTGACGCTTCCCGATCCAGAGCTGAGCAGCCCGACGCCGATCTGGCGGCAACGCCAGCAAGGCTAGACACGGCGGCGCGGAGGGCCGGGGAGCCGGTGGTCATCCCCGCCTACGGCCGTCCGCGCCGGGCCCGCGCCCGCATGCCGGGCTGGCTGCCCTTCCTGGTGGCACTGCCGGTGTATTTCCTGGTCCTGTGGGGGGTGGTCAACCCGCGCGATCCGTTGCCCCTGCTGCTGAAAGCGGCCTTCGGCTTCCTGGCGGCCGGCATGGCGGCGGGAGCAGTGACGGGGCGGCGGGGTTGGCTGGCGGGCTGCCTGGGTTTCGTCCTGGTGTTGATCCTGGCGTTGATTACCCTGGCTGTGACCCTCAGCATCTCTGGCTTGGGGCCAAGCTTCCTGATCAATGGCGACACCGCGAACGGCGACACGACCGCCGTGGGCAGTGTGCGCGGCGATCTGTTGCGCGAACTGATCTTCCTGGCGGTAAGTGCGGGCGTGCTGTCGGCACTCGGCGGCGGCGCGGGGAGTTTTTTGCGCCGACGAGCTCGCTAGGTACGTGGCCGGCGACTGAAGTCGCGCCTACTGGGTGCGAATGGTCAGCCTGCGGCTGCCGGCACCTTCGCGGGCTGAGAACGAGTCCGCGACGGCGGACTTCGCTTCGTGTAGGCGCGACTTCAGTCGCCGGCCACGCCCCGTTACTGGTCCCACTCTGGACGGCTGCGCGGCGTGTAGCCATCCGGGCCACCGTAGCGATTGGCGGGCAGCTCGTCGACGGCAACTTCCACGCCGGCATGCAGTTGCTGGGCGGCGTTGGTCTGGCCCAGGCTGGCCGTACCGCCAATGACCAGGCGGTCCACTTCGGCCGAGCCGCTGTTCATCTGGACGTGCAGGATGGTGTGACCGGCGACGCCGCCGGCGGCCAGCAGTTCGCCGCAGTTCTCGCAGTAGCCGGCGTTGTCGTTGTTCAGTTTTCGGCAGTAACGGCAGACCTTCATGGTTGGCGCCCTTCCCTCGGTGCATGATTGCTCTGGGGCGTATTGTACGTGGGGCAAAGAAATTGCGCGTGCCAGCCCTATCCCCCCCCATTGCGGTAGCTACTGCAGTTCTCTCGGTATGCTTGATATACTGGAGCGAGCATGAGATGTAATGGGCGAAGTCAGGTGGCATGGACGAGCACGAGCAGATAAAGGAACTCGCGGCCGAATATGCGCTTGGCATCCTCGACCCGGCGGAGCTGCATGGGGTCGAGGAGCACCTCACCGGCTGTGCCGACTGCCATCGCTACTACGGAGAAATGCAAGCGGCCGGCAACGCTCTTGCCCTCTCGGTGGCGCCGCTTCCAGCGTCGCCGGAGTTGCGAGCGCGCATCCTGGCCGCCGCTACGGCCCGACCGCAGCCGGTTGTAAACCGTCGCCAGTGGGGCGGTTGGGCGGTGGGGGTCGCGGCAGCGACCGTCGCCGTGCTGGTTGGCGTCGATGATGTTCGCCAGCGCCGCGAACTCGCAGCGGAGCTGACCGAACTGGCCGTCGTGGAGCAGCAGTTGACGTTGCAGCAGTTGATCGCCCAGCCGGTGCTGGACGGTCAGCGCTATGTGCGTCTTGCCCCGGTCTCCGGCACAGGGCCGTCGGTGATCTGGGTCAGCCCGGTGGGGAAGGCGCCGTACATCGCTGCGCCAAGCCTGCCGGCGTTACCACCCGATCGGACCTACCAGTTGTGGTTCCTCCAGGGAAGCAAGCCGCTGCCCTCCGTCACCTTTCGGTCGGGTTCCGTACTGACCTTGCCGGCGTTGCCCGCCGGCACGACGGCGCTGGCTGTCACTGTCGAGCCGCAGGGCGGCAGCCCAGCGCCGACGACGTCGCCCATCATGGTTGGCACGGTTTGAGCTAATGACCTGGAATCGGCGGCCCAAAGCCTTCCGGTGTGTTGACTCGGCTGAACGTCTGTCAATTTGACGGCGGTCCCAGCCAAAAATGAGCAGGCGGTGCTACAATCGCAAGACTGCAGGCTGGGAGATTGCTACACATGGCTACGCATGCCGCCTTTTCCGCATGTCCGGCACGGGCACGTTTCGGCTGTGGTCCGGTTCCTGAGTCATGAGACTGCTCAGTACCCTGACAGCCGATCCCACAGATGAGGAACTGATCGCGGCGGTGGTGCGGCAGCGCTCCGAGGCGCTGGCAACGCTCTACGACCGCTATGGTGGAATAGCATTGGGTCTGGCCACTCGCATCATTGGCGATCGCGGCCAGGCTGAGGACGTTGTGCAGGAAGCCTTCCTGACGCTCTGGCGGCAGGCGGGCGCCTTTCAGCAGGGGCGCGGCGCTGTCCACACCTGGTTGCTCAGCATCGTGCATCACCGCTCCATCGACGTGATACGCAAGCGTACGTCGGCGCCGAGTGAGCCCTTTGACATCATCAAACACGACGTCGCCACGGGTGACGCCTGGACCGATCTGTACGCGCACCTGACCCAGACGCAAATACGGGATGCCCTGCAGCAGTTGCCCGACGAGCAGCGCCAGACGATCGAACTGGCCTACTTCGGCGGCCTGACCCAGCAGGAAATCGCCTATCGCCTGGGGGCGCCCCTCGGCACCGTCAAGGGCCGCATGCGTCTGGCGCTCCAGAAGCTCAAGGCTTCCCTGGACGATCTACGGCCCCTGTCGTAGGTAGGCGCTGCCCCCCAACTCCCCACGGCATAGAATTTGCATGTTCCCCTGGCTCAGCGAACGGACGGAACGAGCGACGGCGACTGAGGGGAAGACGTGGCAGCAGCGAGCGTCGTTACTCTGGTCGACGTGTCCAAGAAGTTCGGTCGGGCGGAAGCCGTCGCGCATCTCAGCCTGAACGTGGAGCAGGGCCAGATCTTCGGCTTGATCGGCCCGAGCGGCAGCGGGAAAACTACAACGATCCGCCTGCTCGTCGGCGTGCTGAAGCCGGATGGCGGCGAGATTCGCGTGATGGGCAGTGACCCACGGCACTTCTCGACCAGGCAGCGCGAGCAGATCGGCTACTCGCCGCAGGGCTTCTTCCTGTACCCCACCCTGACCGTCAGAGAGAACATGCGCTTCGTCGCCGGTCTGTTCGGCGTCGGTTGGCGCAAGCGGCGAAGGCGCGCGCGGGAAGTGCTGCAAGTGCTGGAGCTCTGGGACGCCCGCGACCGCCTGACGCGCAACCTTTCCGGCGGCATGCAGCGCCGCCTGGAGCTGGCCTGCGCCCTGGTCCACGATCCGACGCTGCTCTTTGTCGACGAACCGACAGCAGGGCTTGACCCGTTGCTGCGGGAAAAGATCTGGGCGTTCCTGCGCAGTCTGCGCTCCCAGGGCACGACTGTTTTTGTTACTACGCAATTGATCGAAGAGATCCGGCATTGCGACAACGTCGCCATCATGAACCGGGGCAAGCTGGCCGCCCTTGGCTCGCCCGACGCCTTGCGTCGGCAGGCGATGCGTGGCGAGGTGGTGGAGGTCGCCGTCGAGAATCTCACGCCGGATGGCCTCCGGCAACTGCGGGGGTTGGACGGTGTCAACGCGGTTCGCTGGACCGACGACGGCGACTTGCGGGTGATGGTCGACGACGCGGCTCACGCCAGTCCATTGGTGACTCAGATGCTCGCGACCGTCGGCGGCAAAGTGACGGCGGTGCGCGAGTACGTCCCTTCTTTTGATGAGGTCTTCAAGCGGCTTGTCGAAGCAGAAAGCTGACGTAACCTGTGCTGAGGAGCTTCATTCGCATTACCAGTTTCTTCAGCCAGTGGCTGGCGGAAGTAGTGCGGCAACCCTGGCTGATGGTGAGTCTGGTCGTGGGTCCTTTCCTGATCTTGCTGTTATTCGGTGAAGGGGAGAACATCGGCGCTCCCAAGCCGCGCGCCGTGCTGGTGACGCCGTCTGGGCAGGGCGCCGGGGCCACGCTGGCGGTATCGCCCCAGGAACTCTCCCAGTACCTCATCATCGTTGGCACAACGACCAACGTGCAGCAGGCGCAGGCGGCACTCGTCAACGGCTCCGCCGACATCGTCGTGGTACTGCCGGGCGACCCGACCCAGATCCTGGCCCAGGGCAAGCACGCCCAGGTGCAGGTGCTCACCAACGAGATCGACCCGGTACGCCAGAGCTATGCCGATGCCTACATCCAGCAGCAGGTATCGGCGCTCAACCAGCAGGCGGTCCAGAAGACGATCGCCGATGCGCAAGGGCAAATGGGGCAGATACAGAACTTCTCCAGCCAGGCGCAGCAGTACCTCCAGCTTTTCCAGAGTACACAGACCGAAATCGGTACCTACCGCAGCGAGGTACAGCAGTTGCGTACCCAGGTGGATTCGCTGGATACCTCCATTACCCAGGCGTCCGCCGCCGTCGCCGCCTCACCGCTGGCCGGTATCCCGATCGTCCAGCAACCCATTGCCCAGTTGCAGCAGATCAAAACGTCGCTCGATGGCCTGAAAACCACGTTGGATCAGGTCAACACCCAACTTGGCAGCACATCGTCTGCCACTTCTGCCACACCGGACCAGCTCAACCAGATCCGCACGAACCTCGCCCAGCTCGACACCACGGTGGCCCAGTTCAAGCGCATTCCACCCGATGTGTTGAGCGCCCCCTTCACGCTGAGCTTGAAGAATGTGGCCCCCTTCGTCCCCACGGCCATCGGCTTCTACGCGCCAGCGGTGTTGGTGTTGCTGCTCCAACATCTGGCGGTAACGCTCGGCGCCCTCTCCATGACGCGGGTACGCTTGCTCGGGTTGATGGAACTCTTCCAGACAGCCCCCGTCAAGACGGCCGAAGTGGTCATCGGCAACTACCTCTCCTACGGCGTCCTCTGCGCTGTAACCGGCGGCATGCTGGTGCTGCTGTTGACGCTGGGACTTGGCGTGCCCGTGTTCGGCTCGCTGAGCATTTTCCTCGGCATGCTGGCGCTGCTCGTGCTGTGCTCCCTGGGGATCGGCTTCATCATCTCGATGCTCTCTTCCAGCGAGCAACAGGCCGCCCAGATTGCCATGCTGGTGCTGATTGCCTCCGTGTTCTTCAGCGGCTTCCTGGTCTCGCTGGACACGATCGTCTGGCCGGTGCGCGCCGTTTCCTACGCGCTGCCGGCCACCTACGCCATCCGCACCTTGCAAGATGTCATGCTGCGCGGCGTGCTACGCACCCCCGGCGACGTGGCCGTGCTCGGCGCGTTTAGCCTGCTGTTCTTCCTGGCAACGCTGCTGCTCTTTCGCCGGGAGTTCCGAGCACGCTGAGACGTACACGGCCGGAGCGCGGGCGTCCCGCCCGCCCCGTTTGCGCCCTTGTCTCAATGATGCTCCAGAGGCGACGGGCGGAATTGAACCGCCGATAGGGATTTTGCAGACCCCCGCCTTAACCACTTGGCCACGTCGCCGTGGCCGCTATTCTACCAGCTTTGCGGGCAGGCGCGGTCACGCCGACGTCGCGCTGACGCCAGGGTCTCCCTTCGGGAGCCGGCCGCGGCCGTGCCGTGGGTCAGCGCACCAGCACCTGCCCAATGGTCAGCGCGTCGCCGATGACGGCGCCGGCGGCATCCTGCAAGGGTAGCCGCTGTAGTGTCGCTGGAGTATAGAAGCCGACGCGCAGCGCGTAGACGCCGGGCGCGGTTGTGGCTGGGATCTGGACGTGGTACTGGTCCAGGAAGCTTTCGCCCGGCAGCCAGGTGTGCGTCGGGTTCAGGCCGTTGATGGGCGGATGATCGTCCTGCCCGCCGAGCGTTGCTCCCTGTTCCAGATGGACGAAGGCCGTGTAATCCCCTTGCGGGACGGTGACCGCCTGCCAGCAGAGTGTCACCGGCAGCGTGCTGCCGGCGCTGACGCTGCCCGTGGCCCAGGCGGCGCCGCGGACGCGCAACTGGTTGCCAAACGTGACGGCCGGCAACGGCGCGGTGTGGGCCAGGAAGCCGTGGGGCGTTTCGAACAGCCGGAACTCCACGTTGCCTGCCCGTGGCGTCGCCAGCGGCAGGGTATGGCGATCCAACCAGATTTCGGTGGCGTGCTGTGGGTCCCAGGCGGCGGTGCGTAGCGTCCAGAACCAGAGGCGATCGTACTCGTCGCCCAGGTTGATCATGCGGCGGTTCAAATTGGTCGGGTTGACCGGCATGGCCTCCGGCTCCAACAGGATCGGCAGCGTGCCGCCGTCCTGACGGGTATACACCCAGTTGAGCGTGGGGTCGGGATAGTTGGTCAGCACCAGATCGTCCGGCTGGCCGTCTTGCTGCAGGAGCAGGGCGGCCTGGCTGAAAGAGAGGTTCTTCTGGGAGCGGGCGTAGGTGGTGAGCGACTGCTCGGCGAGGAGGCCCAGCAGCAGCACCGTCGGCAGCGCGCCGAGCCAGATCCAGGGCCGGCGAGGAGCGGCGAGCGCGCCGACGGCGAGCAGCCAGGCCGGCGCCAGGACGGCGGCGTAGGCGGGCTGATAGGCGGGGTGTAGCAGTTCCAGCGTCGCCAAACCGGCGAAGGGGGTGAGCAGGCTAAGGCACACCAGCAGGACGGCGCGCATGGCCGCACCATCTCTCTTGGTTCGCTGGGGGGCGGCAGCGCAGCGCCAGGCGACGGTCACGCCGGCCAGGGTCAGCAGGATGGCGATGACGCTGGCCGGGTTGCGCAGCGGAATGGGGGCATCGAAGCCGGCGGCGAGGGTCCGCCCGATGCTGGCGGCCAGTTCGCCCAGACTCAGCGCGGCAAACGGTGGATGTCCACCCAAGGCATTGCGGCCGTGGTAGAGCAAAGGCAACGCCAGTACCAGCACTTCCAGGGTGAGCAGCAGCCCCAGGCGCTGTAGCGAGCGCTGCCGGTCCCGCGATGTGCGCCAGCCGGCGATGAGCAGTCCGACGATCAGGCCGCCGACAACGAACAGGCCGTAGAAGTGGGTCAGCAAGGTGGCGGCGGCGCCGACGATGGTTGCCCAGCCGGCCCGGCTCCGCCCGCGGCCGTGCTGCAGGGCGGCCAGCGCTCCAGCCAGGGTCAGGGCGGAGCAGCCGACCAGTTGGGCGTACATGCGAGCGTCCTGCGCCTGCCAGACGAGCAAGGGGTTGCACGCCGTCAACACGGCCGTCAACAAGGCCGCGCGTGCGCCAAAGGCCTGCCAGGTTGCCACGGCCAGGGCCGGGATGGCCAGCGTGCCGAAGCAGAGGGAGAGCGTGCGGAGCGAGACGTTGCTCGGTCCGGCGAAGGCGATCATCCAGTGTAGCAACAGGTAGTAGAGCGGCGGGTGCGGCTCGCTGTGCCCCAGGCCGGCCCAGATGGCGCCGAGCGACTGCGCCGAGAAGACTGCGGCGAAGCTCTCGTCGCCGCGCAGCTCTTTGGCGCCCAAAGCGTCGGCACGCAGCAGGAAGCCGGCCAGCGTGAGAAGGCCAATCGTCAGGCGCAGCCGCTGCGCCGTCAGCCTACTGCGTTCGGCTGGCACGGTTGACCAATCCCCAGGTCAGGAGCACACTGCCGACGAGCAGCGCCAGGGCGACAGCCGCACCGGCTATACCGGACAGCAGGCCGGCCGGCAGGTAGCGCAGGACAACATCGTGACTGCCGGCGGCCAGGGCCAGCCCATCGAAGGCGTAGTCGGCCCGCAGGATCGGCGCTGCCCGGCCGTCGACGGTGGCGTTCCAGCCAGGGGCGTAGGGCTGGCTGATCACCAGCAGCGCGTTGTCGGAGAGCGTAACGCGCATGTGCAGGTACTCCGGCTCGGCCTGCAGCCATTCTTCCCGCTGGTCGCGCGGCGGCGCCGGCCCGAGCACCGCCATGCCGAGTGGCGCTTCCAACACGGCCTTCGCCCCTGGCTGCTGCAGTGCCATCGTTGCCGCCAGCGCCTGCGCGGGAGTCGCAGCCGTGACCATGTCGCGCACGGCCCAGGCGCGGGGCAGCGGATAGAGCATGTGGAAGATGTTGAAGCCGTCGAGCTGGGCCACTTTCTGGAAGCCGTTGCCGGGGTCCTGGTGGGAGAGCAGGTACTGCACGTTGAACAGTTGCCAGACCTTGTAGCGGTCTGCCTGCCCGGCCAGCGCCGCGCTGCGCACGATCACCAACGGGTCGTTGCCCCGCGGGAAGGAGAGGTCGAGCTGGGCGCCGATGTTGCGAGGCAGTTCGCCATCGCGCAGGGTGTCGACGCGCCAGAGGTCCGGCTGGCGATGCAGGTAGGCGGCGGCCTGCGCCGGCGCCGGCGGCAGTGGGTTGACAGTCGTGCGGCCCAAATCGCCATCGGCAGCCAGCAGGTTGACAGCCGGCAGGAGGCAGAGCAGCGCTGCCGCCGGCAGCGCGGGCACCCAACGTTGCCGAATCCCTATCAGCGCCAGCAAAGCGCCGCCCGCCAGGAAAGCGGCCGCCACAAGATTCGCCGCCAGGGGTGCGGTCAGGGCCGGATCGTTTGCCGGCGGCGCGTACTGGCGCAACAACGCGGCGCCAACCAGGGTGAGGGTCACAGCCGGAACACTGATGACGATGGTGGCCACGGGGGACCACTCTCCAGACCATCGCTGAACGGAGCCCTGGAGAGGGCGTTCCCGTGCCCACGACATCACTTCACTTGCGCCAAGGCCGGCCAGCACTGCCAGGGCAAAGGTGACCAGGTAGGCGGCGCGTTCCTGATCTTCAAAGGAGGCGAAGCCCGGCAGGCGTCCGTAGAGGAGCGGGAAGAGTGGGCCGTAGCGGCCAAGGGCCAGGAGGAAGGCGATCAGGGAGAGGGCGAGCCACGCCCAGGCGCGCCGGCGGCGCAGCGCGATGAGGGCGAGGAAGAGCGGCAGCACACCGACGTAGCAACTGCGCAAGAAGTAGCCGCCGGGGAGCAGCAACTGTCGGTAGTCGGCCCACTGGAAGCCGCCGGAGGCGGCAGCGTAGGACAGGGCGACGCGGTTGGTGACGGGCAGGTACTGCAAGGTCGGCAGCCACTGGGGCGCACTGAGACCGGCAGCAACGGCCGCAGCAAGGAGGAACTGAAAGGTCGTGACGAGCGGTGGCCGGCGCAGTGTCAGCCAGCGGACCAGCGCGAAACCGGCGACGGTGTAGGCCGCCAATAGGGCAGTCTGACCATGACCCGCCAGCAGCAGCACCGCGCCGGCCAGCCCGGCGAGACCAAACCAGGCGGCGCCGGCGGCGCTGACGCGCTGCACGGGTCGGCCGAGACCCTGGAGACCGCGTGGCGCGGTGAGGCCGCGTTCCAGGCAGTAGAGGATCAGCGGCAGCCAGATTGAAGCTTCCAGCACGGGCAGTTGGGGCAGGGGATAGGAGGTAAGGTAGCCGCCAAAGGAAAAGGCCGTCGCGCCGACCACGCCGGCAACCCGGCTACCGGCGATGCGACCGACAAACAGGTAGGTGAAGAGCGCCCCCAGCAGGACGTCAACGGCGGCGCGCCACTCCAGCGCGCCGTAGGGCAGCCCCCCGTGCCCGGCCAGCAGGTTGACCAGCAGGCCGACCGGGTAGAACAGCGCGGTCTGCGGGTCCGCCAGGTGAGCCTGCCCCCCCAGGATATACGGATCCCACAGCGGCAACTGTCCCTGCGCCAGGCGTTGGGCGGCGTAGGATTGGAAGGCGTAGAACTGCTGACTGAAGTCGCCTGCCGCCACATAGGTGCGCCGCCAGGGACCGGGCAGCAGCATCGTGGCGAATTCAGCTAGGCACAGGAACAACAGGAAGCCGAGCGATGGTGCGCTACCGCGCCAGACGGTCCGCCAGCGACGCGGCTGGTCTGGCGCGGCAGCGTGTTCCTGACCGGCAGCCATGGCGCTCCCCGCCGGTGCAACCCGATTCGGCAACAGCCTGACCTTACGGGATCACTTCGGGTCCCTTGTTGACGTGTTCGTGGTAGAAGGCGTTGATGGCAGCCGTATCCACCGTATCGAGCGGCATCGTCCAACCCCAGGCTTGAACGCGCACGGGATGATCCAGGTTCGCGTAGGGCGTGATGATGACCTTCTTCTCATTGAACTGACCATCGAAGGGCATCTGCGTGTAGAGCGACTGCATCTGCGCCTGCACGTTGGTGCAGGTGCTGGGGCACTGATAGAGTACGACGATGCCGCCGTGTTCCAGGTTGTGGACCCAGGCGCCGGGCGCCAGCGCCGTTGGATAGACGCCCCAACTTGCCGGCGTCGGATAATGCGGGCCCGACGAGGGCGGATTGTAGTCATAGTGGATAGTGGTACCCGCAGCGACGTGGATGCCGCTGGCGGAAGGCGTTTGCTGGACCTCGCCCTTCAGTACGGCCGGCTTTGTCTGGACACTACGGGTGATGAGCACCGCCGCGATCAGCACTGCCAGTATCAGGATGACACCGGCGGCAGCCCACTTGCCCCGGTTCGGCGGCCTTTGCGGCGTGCGTCCGCGTTGGCGCTGTCCCTGCCGGCGCAGGGGCGACACCGGTGGCGTCGCCGCGCCCGACGGGACGCGGCGGCTGTTCGTTTCGAGCCGGTCAGCCGTGCCAATAGCCGCCGGCTGACGCGGGGCTTGATTTGCCCCGTTGCCCACGATCATCGGTCCCTGTCGCGCCGGTCGCGGCTGCTGGCCGCCCGTGCCGGCTGCACGCGGCGCCACCCCGCCTTTTCGCGCGTTGTTGTTCGGCCGCGATTTCTGCGCCATTGTTCAATCCCGCCGCTGAAGAGGCCGACACGACCTGCCATCCCCTAGTGTACCAACGTGTGCCAGCAGGAAGCGAGCGGAGCCGGTGGTATACTGGCACTCTCGCGTGCGCACCTGCCCCAGTAGCTTAGCGGATAGAGCGATGGTCTTCGGAACCATAGGTCGGGGGTTCGATTCCCTCCTGGGGCGCATTACATGAGCAACCATTCCGTAGGAATCTTTGCAGGAATGGGCAAAGAACTTCGGAAACGTCGCTTGCAAGGACGGACCGGACACAATTGATCTCGCGGCGGACCCATGGCAAGGATAAACGGCTCGCGCGTCGAGCGCCTCAATCACGATGGCGGCGTGCGGCTGAAGGGTGCCATCCTCGCTGTTATTGGGTGCCGTTGCGCTCATGTCGTTTGGTTGCGACCGGTAGACCTGCGGTTGAAGGCTTCACCCGGCACAACGCCTTGTTCCGTTCGACGATCGCGAGTCTCAGCCCGTGACACATCGAAAACTGGCCTTTCAGCAATTCGGATTGTGCAACTGAGGGTTACGGATCATAGGTCCAGTTCCAAGTAGTGCTCCTACTCGCACCCGCGTGCCTGCCGGCACGTCGACGCTGGCCAGGGTCTTCGTAGCCGTCACGCGGTGTATGCGATCTGAGCGGGCCGGGTTATTACCCAATGCGATGCCGACGCTCTGGGCGGCCGGCACACAAAAGTTGTCCAGATCGGAGGTGCTGAAGCGATTGGGTTCGACGATGAAGTCGAACCGGACATCTAGATTACTCGTCGGCGCCTGCGGCAGTTGTACCCGAATTCCCTCTTTGAATTGTAGGTGCCACGCAGCGACCTTTGCCGCGCCTCGTGCGTCGCCCGGCAACAGCGGCGGTGAGCCAGGTATGGTCACGTCAATTGACGCTGGTGCCGGCAAGCCATTCCCACTTGCGACCGGATCAAGGGTGATAGAGACGCCTTCGGTGCCTTCTGACAGGACTTTCGTGGCTTTCAATTGCGTGATCCACCAATCTTCGCGCGCATACGGCCCGGGTTGGCCACCGCCGGCCGGCTTGAAAACCACGTTGGCCAAGCCGTCGATCGTGGCCTTCAGCAGGTTCGTGACCACTGTCTGCTTGAACCAGGCGGGCGCGATGCGGAAGACCAGTGATAGCGCGCATGGCGCTTCCCAATATCCACCCACCCACTGCTCCCGAAAAGCAAAAGCGACCTTTCCCTTCCACGGATCAGCAACAGCCTTCGCGGCGGTCAGGGTTGGCGGATGCCCGTTGATGGCGACGGTGATTGGCGCGAGGATCATCGAATCGCTCCTGTCGTTGCCCGAAGATTCTACTGGTAGCCCACCCCCATCGCCTTAGCCGCGGCCTGTTGCGGATCGGCGTAGAAGGAGGTGTCGACACGTTCGAGCACGTCCGGGGCGACGTCCATGAGGTGGCGGCGATTCTCAATCGGGGTTAGGGCGCGGCGGGCGCCGTTCTCCATGCCGAGTTGCAGCGCCTCGGTCAGCGAGCGCATACCCTTGAGGTTGCCCTGGATGGTCATGTCGCCCAGGATGAGCAGGCCGGGCTGAACCGGCGTGTTGCGCAGCGCCGAGAGCAGCGCCACGAAGAAGGCCACGCCGGCTTCGGCCGGCACCCGGCTATTGAGCAAGTCGATGGCTTGGACGTGGAGGTCGGTGGACTCTGCCTCGCGCGCCACGCCCAAAGCGACCTGTCTGGACTGCAGGTAGGCGAAGGCGCGGCCCGCCGCCTCCCGCATGGCGTGGTCGAGGCCGCCGGCAGCGCGGAGACGCCCCTGGCCGGCGGTACTGCCGACCTCGATGCGGAACAGCCCGACGCGACCGTCGTTGTCCACGGATGCCGTGTAGACGCTGCCGGGGGCAAGCGGGTCGGGGGAGATCAACTCGCGACCGCCCTGCTCCGGGACGCCGACGAACCGTTCCTCCATCGTGTCGTGGTCGAGGTAGGAGAAGCTGGTCTGGGCGTACTCGAAGGCCCCCATCTTTTTGAGCTGCTCTTTGACGCGCCGCCGACCTTCCAGGGCCAGTTCCAGGTACTCGGCCAGCTCCTCTTTGGTGTGACGCAGGTCGGGGTGCAGCAGCTTGATGAAGCCGGCAACGGTCTTACGCACGGCCTTGGCATCACGGGCGTTGAGGTGCGACCCCAGGCTGAAGTGCCGGTCGATCGCCTCGGTATAGTTCTGCCGGCGCAGTTCGCGCATTGCCTCGGCCAGGTAGTCCACCACGAAGCCATAACGGTCGGTAAAGAACTCCATGGCCATCTTCGGCGTCTCCCAGCCGGGCAGGTAGAAGTGGAAGCGGTCGATCAAGGCCATGTCCTGCATGGCTTCGGGCAGCGGCTGAAAGAGGTGGCTGGAGCGCACCAGCGACTCCACCGGCTGGTTGATATTACCCAGAAAGACCATGGAGGCGTCGGCGACGATTTCCTCGCGGCCCCGGCTGAAGGAGCCGGACTCCATGTAGTCCTTGAGGATTTGTAAGGCCGTGCGGTCGTCGAACTGGATGCCGACAACCTCGTCGAAGGCAACAACATCCCAATGGCCGACGAGCCCCAGCCGGCCGCTGCCCATGTTGTAGAAGAGGTTGGCGACGGTCGTCTTGCCGCCGGAGATGAGGATGGCGTAGGGCGAGATCTCGCGGTAGACGAAGCTCTTGCCGGTGCCACGCGGCCCTAGCTCGATGAAGTTGTAGTTGCGCTCCACCATGGGGATCAGCCGGGAGAGCAGGAGCAGCTTCAGCCGGTGGTCGAAGTGGGACGGCTCCAGGCCGATGCTGCGGACGAGCAGGTCGATCCACTCGTCGGTCGTGAACCCGGCGCGACCATTCCGGTACTCGGCCAGGTCGAAGCTGGCGAGTTGGATCGGCTTGAAATCGGTAATGTAGAAGGGGCTGCGCCGGCCAGTCTGTGTGTCGTCAAACTCGTAGCGCATGCGCAGTTGTGCCCACACGCCACCCTCCAGCAGCCGCTCGTACTGACTGACCAGTGGCTCGGGTACGTGGACGTAGCGCTCGCCGAAATTGGCCAGTTCCGCCCAGTACTTGTCCTCACTGGCGATCAGCCGCACCTTGACCTTGTCGATGAAGCTGTACTCGCCGCGCTCGCGCACACGCGATTGAGCCTTGGCTGCCTCGTCGGGTCGCACGTAGTGTTCGGCCAGGGTATCGTTGACCACGCGCAGGCCGACCTCGATCATCGCCGGGTCGTCCGTGGCACAGTAGGTGCCGAGCAGGTACTCCAGCACGTAGACGGGCACGTTGGCGCCGACCTTGACTTTGCGCACCAGGTCTTTGCGCACGACCTTGCCGGCGAAGGCGGCATTGACCTTCTGGTCGAGGTCACCAGGGTGAACGTCGACGGCCATAGCGCATCCCCTCACTCCAGACAGGCGTTCCGGCAGACGTTCAGAATAGCAGGCTATGGGTAATCGTGTACTCCACGTCCTTCTGGGAGGCCAATGTGCGGCCGGTGTCGGCGTCGAGCACTTTCACGTCCAACGTGCCGCTGCCGGTTGGCGCCTGCAACTGGAGGGTGACCGTCGTGTCCACGCCAGGCGAGAGGGCGACCTCGTCCGTACCCGGCACATGGCCCTCGCTGGCCAGCAGAATGCGCCCTTTGAGCTTCTCTGGTGAGACGGCAATATGCACGCGCAGACGCTCCGCCGTCTCAAACATGCCGGTCTCCCAACGCAGGCGCACGTAGAACATCTGGTTGGTGACGCGGCCGATGGGCAGCAAATCGACGCGCCGGCGCGTGCGGTCCGCTGCCGTCTGGAGCGATAGCGTGACAACCGGGATAATCAACTCCTGCGGGGAGAGGCCGCCGTGCATGTACTCGCCGCCGGTCGCCCTGAAGGCGGCGATGCCGCGCGGGAAGGCGAGCTCCAGGTCGCCCCCCATGCCAAGATCGGCCGCGCGGAAGCGCACGAAGGCATCCGCGGTCGACGCGCCACGGCCAATCCAGCAGCGTCGGTGGGACACGACCTCCTCGCCCAACGGCGGGTCCACCTTCTGGGCGTCCGGCAGATCGTGCAGGAGGAGGAAGCCGTGATCGGCAGCGATGACCACCTCACCGAAGCCGTGCTGAGCCAGGCGGGACAGCGCCCGTTTGAGCTGGGGCAGCAGTGGGCTGATGGCGGCGGCGGCCATGGACGATGCAACGTTCTCGCCGGTTTGATCGAGTTCCTGCGAGCGCACCAGGCAGAGTTGCGCCGCGGCGAGCGCCTCCGCCCCTATCCTTCCGGCAATCAGGTCGCCCAGCGTGATGTCGAGCACCGGTTCCGCCAGCCGGGCGCGAAGGTAGCGCAGGCGGTCGGCGTTGCCTGCCAGCACTTCCGCCCCAAGCTGGGCCGCGACTGCCTTCGGCCCTTTGACAACGATCCCGATGCCGCCCTCTGCGCCGGGCAGGAGGGCGGCCATGCCCAGGACAGTGATCGAAGGAACGACAGCGATCGCCGGCGTCAGCGTACAGGACTGCACAGCGGCAGGCGGCATCTCGACCAGGGCAGCCGCCATCTCGTAGCGCAGGGCGTCAACCAGGACGTAGGCGACCTTACCCAGTGCCAGGCGAGGCGCGACGTAGCGAGTAAAGGTATCGGTCTGGGCGGCTAGGCCTGGGAACTGGAAGTCGTGCTGCCGGATGGCCTCCAGGAAACGATCGGCCAGCGCAGCGGCGGCCTCGTGGTAGGTGAGGCGGGCGCGCCGCAGCAGGTTGGGCAGGTTGACGTCCTCCTCCATCCCGGCAACGAGCGACTCCAGCTCTCGCTGCAGCCGGTCCAGCCGTTGCCAGCCGGGCGACTTTTCGCTACCGGCGTAGCGTTGGACCAGCGTCGCGGGATTCAACGCCGCCGACGATATCTCCCGCTTGACCTGTCCGGCGGCAGCGATGAGATCGAGGACCAGGGCGGATACCTGCCACTGCACCTGCCGGCGTGGTGAAGCGCGAGCCCAGAAGCTGCGGCGGTGCTGGGCGACGCTCTGCTGCGCTGCAGCGAGGTCGTCGGCTTCCACCATCCCGGCGAGCGCGTCCAGGAGCAGTTGCTCCTGGAAAGGGAAAGTCTCGGCATCGCCCAGCGTATCCGCAGCCAGACCGAGCTGGCCGAGGCTGAGCTGGCGCTCGACGCCGGTTGCTGCCTGTACATAGAAGTCGGCGAACCGTTCGCTGTCGCGTAACCGGGCGGCCACCGCCTGGCAGCGGCCTGCCGCCTCCACCTCGGTCGCTCGCGGTACTCGCTCTAGTTCCGGTGGTGGGTCGCCACGCAGTGCAGCGACAAACTCGCTCAACAGGACGTAACGCAGGAAGGTAGCGCGGCAGGTGATGACGTCGCTGGCACCTGCCGCGAAGCCGAAACGCTCCCGCAGGAAGCGACGAACATCAGCGAGGGCGGTACGCTCGCTGATCCGCATGGGCATTGTGTCGTCGGTGAGGAGCTTTACCCCTACCTCAATCGGGTCGGTCGTGCCGAACAGCAGGGCGATGGCCGCATCGCGTTCAGTCCCAGCGGTCGCCAGTTGCTCCAGATCTTCCAGGGTCAGGTTCGGACGTGCCAGCCACTCCTCGATCGTCGTCGCCGGAACGCCCGCCTCGCGCAACGCCGGCCGGGCCAGCGAGGCCAGCGGTTCGTCGAACACCGCGCCCGCCGCTGCAACTTCACGCAGCACGTCCTCTCGCCGGTCGAGCGGGGATGTTGGGACGTAGACGAGCAGCGGCGACTGCGCCGGCCCGGGCAGCGCGGCGAATGCCGGCTCGACGGCGGCTCGCAGGGCGTAGTAGGAGCCGGTGTAGACGTAGCGGCGCGTCGCATCGCCCAGGTCGAGGTCGTCCAGTACCCGGCGGAAAGCACCCGCGTCGTCGTACCAGACGATCACGCCGCGCTCCCGAAGGAGGCGCTGGAGGCGGGTTTGCAGGAGCGCGCGAATCGGACTCTTCGTTGGTCGCTCACTCAATGGGCGCATGCCCTCCCCTCAGATTTGGACAGGAGCGGCGCATGGAGTGATGGGCCGAAGGCGTCAAAATGCCACGCCGCCCTCGGTCGTTTGCACCACCGTTGTCGGCAGCTCCGCCGGCTGCTCGTCGAACAGCGCCGTGTACGGCGTGTACCTGTAGATTCTGAAGCGCTGGCCGCCGGTAATCTCCTCGAGCAGACCCAGCGTGCGGAACTGCTCGACAATCTTGTTGGCGGTCACGTAGGCGACGCCGAGGTGGTCCCGCACATACGTCACATTGACGAGTGGCTGCTGGAAGAGCAGGTCCAGCGCCCGCAGCCCGGCGACCGCCTGGCCCTGATGCTGCAGCAGGGCGCGATGGTCCTCGCGCAGCCGTACAATGGCGTGCGCTTTGCGCGTCGCCTCCTCGGCAGTTTCGGCGACACCTTGCAGAAAAAAGCGCAACCAGCCCTCCCAGTCCCCTTGCTCCCGCATCGCCATCAAGCGATCATAGTACTCCAATCTGTGGCGCATCAAGTAGAGGCTGAGATAGAGCAGCGGCCGTTGCATGACGCGGCGGTGGCAGAGCAGGAAGGTGATGAGCAGGCGGCCGACGCGGCCGTTGCCGTCAGCGAAGGGATGGATCGTCTCAAATTGGGCGTGAGCCAGGGCGCAGCGGACGAGCACGGGGATGTCGTCGTCGGCGTGCAAGAACCGCTCGAAGTTATCCAGCGCCTGCCACATCTCCGTGACCGGTGGGGGGACGAAGGTTGCCCGCTCCAGCGGAACACGACCGGCGCCGATCCAGTTCTGGCTGATCCGGAACTCGCCCGGCTGCTTCTCTGCGCCGCGCACACCCTGAAGCAACTGGGCATGGATCTCGCGGATCAAGCGCAGGGAAAGCGGGAGGTCCTGCAGACGCGTCAGGCCGTAGTTCATCGCGCGGATGTAGTTCACCACCTCCTCGATGTCGCCGGGGACAGGGCGGCCTCCTGGGCCGAGCTCGAAGGTCAGGACATCGTCGAGACTGCTCTGTGTTCCCTCGATCTGGGAACTGAGTACCGCTTCCTGTCGCACGTACATTGCGACGAAGAGTTCGGGGTTGGGCAGCATGTTCGTCGCGCCGTCCAGCCGTCCGACCGCTTGATCGGCCAGCGAGAGCAGCGACTGGACGGGTGGGTCAAGGCGGATGGGAGGGTCGGGCGGCAACGGAGACGGGATGAACGCCCGGTAGCCCGTGGGTTGTTTCACGTAGCGGCCCGCACGCGTACTTGGAACCACCCGCCGTCCTCCTCATTACAGTGCGGCTTAATAAGCGCCCGCACACGGCAATCTTATTTTGCCACAGGCGTCGATTGCAAAACAAGATGCGGTCTGCGATAGGCAAGCGGCGTCGTCGGCACCTTCCTGCCTCAACGCTACGATGGCACATGCGCCTCCAGCCAGCCAAGGTACCGTGCCGCCACGGCGGTCCCACCCGGTGTGCTTACTCGCGCACCAGCCCTTTCGCGCGCAACTGTTTACTGACGCTGGACCAGGGGTACTTGCCGGCCAGCAGTTCCTTCCAGTAAGCGCCGGCATCCTTCCAGGGGACGAGCGCGTGCAGCGGGGCGATGCTGAGTACCACGCCGTCGTCAAGTTCGGGGTCGTAGCCGCGATCGGCGACCGCTTTGAGCGCGTCACGAAAGCGATACAGTTCGGCCACTAGCTTCTCCTGCGTGTCCTGCTCCTTCAGTAGCCGCCGCGCTTCCCTGCCATCGCCGCGGCGCTCCGCTGCTGACTGCGCCTGCGTCGCCTCCGCCAGCCGCCGTTCTTCCAGTGCAATCTTCGGCGCCAGGTAATCGTTCAGTGCGCGGTGCAGCGTGTCCTTGCCGATGCGGTGGCAGTAGAGCCAGAGCGCGTAGTTGCGCTTGTCGGACTGAAGCAGCCAGAAGATTGGGGCCTTGCGCCGGCTCTTGGAGTAGCGAGCGATGTGCTCGGCGAAGAACAGGTTCGGGTGGCGCAAGTACTCGCGCAACGTCTTCACGCCAAGGGCGGCGCAGAGATCGCGCTCCCAGTCCTCCGCGCGCTCCGCGAACAGCAGCCCGAGCGCCTGGCGGACCCGGCGCACGATATCCGCCTCGTGCCCGTCGTCATCCACCAGGATGCCGTCCCAAGCGACTGGCAGCGGGTATTCCGCAGCCGTGACGGTTGGCGACGCCACCGCGCTTTCGGGCGGCAGGGTGATGACATTGAGCCGGGCGTGCAGCCAGCCCTGACTGACGATCCGCTCCTGGGTAGCCGGCAGGCCATCGGGGCCGATCAGCGTCCCGGGTGAGCAGACCGGCAAGGGCTCGAACGGACCGGCGAGCGCGGGGGCAAGGGAGGGATCAGTGGCGACGCGGGCATCCCAGCGACCGAAGGCGCAACCAACGGCGTAGGAGAGGATGTCGGCGGCAGGGGCGCGTTGATCGGCGCTCGGCGTGATGGGCTGGTCCTCCCCTACATCATCATCGTCATCCGCCGCCGGCTCGTCACGTTCCGTTGCGCGCTGGAGCGACGCCTCGATGGCGCGGCGATCCTCGTCCGTGATGCCGTAGAGGCGGTAGGCGAGGTCGTCGATCTCCTGCTGATGCTGTGGAAGCGCCGCCTGGGCACTCGAGACGCGCTTCCGCCAGCCGGCGGCGCGTCCGGCCAGGGAATCGCCTGGGACTTGGAGCAGAGCTGGAAGCGTGAAAACGTGGCTAGTTTCGTTGACGGTGTCGAGGGCGCGCTTGAGGTCGACACAGTCGTCCGCCAGGGTGCCAAGGTGCCGTCGTGCGTCATTGTCTAGTTCTGGCACGGGAGTGCGCTGGATCACGCCAACCTCGTACGAGCCAAACGCCATTTGGAGCGACACGCATCGAAGGAAGATAGTTGAGTTTGTCAGTGCGAGCAGCGCGGATAACTGCTCTATGGGAGCGAACCCAGTCGGCCCTTTATGGCCAAAGACACAGCCCTGTGGAAACGTACGAAAACCTAGACCACGCTGACTCCTGAGTGGCCAGGTAAGGCCAGGGCGGAAGTAACAGTCGAGATTTCGAATGAAGGCACGCTCAAAGGAGGATATCTCATGACCGTCCCGCTCCCAGTTCACAACTAGATGCAGGTCAGCGTGGTAGGGCGAGTACGCGCCTCCCTTGGCGAAAGGCACCCAGCGCTTGCCGCCAAAGGTACGTTGCCGACACCAAGCCTGCACTCCTGCGACATCCCGGTGTGGGTTGTTGGCGCTATCGAGGATGCAAACCGTTCCAACCTCCCACCAGGTTCGGACGAAGCGGAAGTCATCAGCAGTGGCGAGTCCCTGCTTGACGGTACGACCGTTCCCCTCAAACCGAGGAAGCTCCGTAAACTTGCGTCGAATCGATTCGCTCACCCAATAGGCGAAGGGGCTGCCGGGAACCTGACGAAAGCTGTTGGGAGCAGTGACATGGGTGTCGTCGGTAGGGCTGCCATCGCGCATGGCGCTAATCGCGTCTTGGAGCGCATGGCCTTTGTCATCGGGTTGGAGGAGTCGGAAGAAGGTCGTTTTGCTCACGCTACTCCTTGCTGGCTAGCCCACGACCTGACGGGGTTCAGCCGTTTGGAAATGAAACATTTGTTCTATACCATGCCTTTGCCGACTTGGCAAGTTGGTGCGGTACCGCAGGCGAAAACAGGCGATCGGGCCGGCGACGTTGACTCGTCGTGGCACACTCGGTACAGTAGGGGCAATCCAGTGATCTGGAGCTGGAAGGCTCCTGTTTTGCGGCCCTTCGGGGCCGTTTCTCCTTTTAGGCAGCCACGCCGTACCCAATCCCTCAACCGCGCCATCCTCGCCGTGGTCGTGCTTTGTGTCTTCAAGCACCTGCGCGATGGCTTCGCCGAAGGCCGGCCAATCCTGTGGTCATAGTCTGCTGCGGGCACACGCACGTCGTGCAGCCACCGAACGTCAATCGCCAGGTCGGTCCGGGCACGCTGTTGGGTCATGGCGTCTCTCCTCGCCGTGATTGCTCCTCCTCTGTTCGGGGTTCACCGGTGAGCCGTCGCCGTTCAAAAGCGCGGAGTTGATCGTTGATTGCAAACAGCAGTTGCCGCTCGTCCTCTTCGAGGTCGAAAGGATCGCCTTCAAATCGGGCCATCAAGGTGCCTCCAGCGGCGAAGCGCACTGAGCGCCGCATCATGGCAGGCGCGTTGGTCTCCAGCGCCTCGGGCACATCGACCCCCGGCAAGGGGTCCTGGTATTCGTTCCGGTGCTGTCGCCCAGCACGGAACCTCGACGATGATCCGACATCGCCCACAGTTACGAAGGGTCTGACTGATAGCGCAGGTGAGATAGGCATTCCAGCGTACTCCGCTGCTCGCGTGAAAAAGACCGTTGCTCGCCTGCGCGTTTCTCCTCGCAGGCGGTAGGTCTCTCGGAACGCCCCATCAAGCTGACCAGGCGTGACATTCGCTAGTTCACCGAGGCGTTCCAGGACGGGACGGTAGGCTACCCCCATCGCCTGAGCTAGGACTTGTGCACGCTGCTCACCCGCAGAAACAAGCTGGCGTAGCAAGGCCGTGGAGCGTCCGGCACTGTCGAGCATGCCCAGAAAGCGCAACGTGGCGACGATCTGTGTAGCGTAGGTCGACGTCACCGTCGACACGACAGACTCACTCGACACGATGTCCGGTATTCCTTTCTGTTCCATTCGCGCCAGGAGGCTGAGAAACGTTCCCCAGGCTACATATGGTGCGGTTGGCTTCGCCGCATCTCTGTCGCTCATGGCTGCTCCTTCGGGTCGAGTAGACCCTACGTCCATCATAGCGCCTCGTCCGCTATGATTTCGCTATGTGTGGCAGCGCGGCAAAGCAGATAGGAGGAAAGGGTTGCATTGCATGTGGTCGAGATCAGCCGCCTGCCGCCCTTTGTGTAAGGGTCAGGGGCAGCAGCCATCACTATAGCCGATCCTACCATACCGGTCGTGCTGCGGAGGCTAATGTGGCCCCTCCGGCACTGTCGAATCGGCCTGTGAGGTCCTTATCGCACGCAAGATCGGTGCATTGTGGTGACGCTGTGGCGCGCAATGAGATGTCACGCCGTATTCAGGGTTCGTTGCCGCCGAACCAGGACGTCGCTGAACGGGTCTGCACGGTGCTGTATCTCACCTGAGAATGGAACTGCGAATTCCGTCAGAATATTTCTTGGTGCTTGGTATGCAATTGCTTGCCGACGCTTGACCAGGGGTACTTGCCGGCCAATAGTTCTCTCCAGTAGGCGCCGGCCTCCTTCCAGGGGGTGAGCCGGTGTAGCGGGGCGATGCTCAGCACAACCCCGTCATCCAGGTCAGGGTCGTAGCCCGAGTCGGCCGCTTCTTTCAGCGCCTCCCGGAAGCGGTAGAGCTCGGCCACCACCTTCTCTAGCGTGTCGTGCTCCTTGAGCAGTCGCCTAGTCTCCCGTCCGTCTCTGCGTGCATCGACAGCAGCCTTGTCTCGGGCCAGCTCCGCCAGGCGTCGTTCCTCCATAGCGATCTTCGGTGCCACATAGTCATTCAGAGCCCGGTGCAACGTATCCTTGCCGATGCGGTGGCAGTAGAGCCAGATGCCGTAACTACGCTTGTCGGACTGGAGCAACCAGTAAATCGGCGCTTTCCGCCGACTCTTGGAGTAGCGCGCTATGTGCTCGGTGAAAAACAGATTTGGGTGGCGAAGATACTCGCGCATGGTGGGAACGCCTATGGCGGCGCAGAGATCGCGCTCCCATTCGTCTGCCCGCTCCCCGAAAAGCAGCGAAAGCACCTGGCGGACGCGGTGCGCGATGTCCTCTTCGTGTCCCTCGTCGTCCACCAGGATGCCGTGCCAGGCGATGCGCAGCGGGTAATCAGCTGCCGGGATGGTTGCCTGATCGACAACGCCTTCCGGCGGTAAGGTGATGACGTTGGGTCGAGCACGTAGCCACGTCTCGCTCACGATGCGCGCTCGTGTTGCTGGCAACCCATCCGGCCCGATCAGCATTCCTGGCGAGCACACCGGCAGCGGATCGAAAGGGCTGTTGAGTTTAGGGGCCAGGGCGGGTTCAAAGGAGGCGCGTACATCCCAGCGGCCGAAGGCGCAACCGACGGCGAAGAACAGGAGGTCAACAGCTAAGGCTCGCTGGTCGACTCTTGGAGGGGCAGGTAGTTCTTCCGCATCTTCCTCATCATCGCCTGACGCTTCCGCCGTTTCTTTTGCCGCGCCGTCCGGGGAGGCTTCGATGGCGCGGCGCTCATGGTCTGGTATGCCATATAGGCGATAGACCATTTCCTCAATGGCGCGCTGATGGTACGCTAGTCCCGCCTGAATCTGGACAACGCGCTCCCGCCAGGCGGCGGCGCGCTCGCCGTGGGAGTCACCCCGGACTTGTAAAAGCGCGGGAAGCGTAAATGCGTGGCTGGTCTCGTTCGCTGTGTCCAGCGCGCGGTTGAGGTCGAAGCACATGGCCACCTGTGTTGCAAGGACGCTGGTATCTAGCCCTTCCAGGTGAGGAACGGGCATTGACTGGATTATCCCTACCTCGAAGGACTGCGCCAGTTCCTCACGCGCCAGCATGGTTCGTACCAACTCCAAGAACAGGGTACTGTTCATGATCCCAGCCAGGGCAAAGAGGTCACTCGGTCGGTCGCCTTGGACAAAGACAGCGGGACCTTTGTCGGCGAAGATACAACCCCTAGGAAGCGCCCTAACACTTAGTCCGTTGGTACGCCTGGGCCAAGTAAGCCCTGGGCGAAAATAAAAACTCTCTGCTTGTATCTTCCTGCTGGCGCTACCAACCCTCATTGCTACGAAAGACTTCAATTCCGAGCCGGAACGTCCAAAGTTTACTACAAGGGATATCGAAGAGTAATAGGGAGAAAAGGCTCCCCCCTTTGCAAACGTAACATAGGCTTTTGTACTGCTTGTCGACGCTCTGGTTCGGCGCATGTCTCTTGGGTTGATTTCCCACCATGCCCGCAGGAATCGAAAGTCATCAAGTGTGCCCATGCCGCATCTGGCAAAACGCACGTCTGATTCGAGGTGCTCCCTCTCATGGAAGAGCCTCCGGAGAACGGTCGGTACCCAGTAGGAGAACGGACTAGTAGGGACCCCACGGAGATCCTCAGAGTCAGTGACGAAGGTGGCGGAGGTAGGGCTGCCATCGTGCAGTGCGCCGATGGCAGCCGCCAACGCCGCGCTCTTGCCATCGGGTTGGAGGAGGCGGAAGAAGGCGGTGGCGCTCATGTTGCTCCTGCGGCGTTCAATGCGTAGTCGCCGGCACTGGCGGGCCGGATGGCGAACCGATAGCGTTACCCTCTTACCTTGATTCTATACTACCCAGCGCTT
This sequence comes from Chloroflexi bacterium UBA4733, assembly GCA_002404055.1. Next base: position 19,124 of record DHIZ01000115.1, on the reverse strand, counting down.
TCTTGGGGGTTGTCGGTTCGGGTAATACTCACGCAACGGCTATCCGTATGCTCGGTGCGGACGGTGGTGGCCGAAGGCAAGTCTACGAGAATGTTTGACTAACATAGTGCGCTGGCGTGCATTAGGCTACTGTAGATCGACGAAACAGCGTAAGATACTTGTGGTCCGAAAATTCGCTACGAACGGTCTTTATGATTAGCAACCATGCGGTGTTGGGAACGGTGCCACTGCTGAGAAGTGCCGGCAGTTAGTGGCTACTACACAGGTAGTCGATGGGTTATCTTTGTTTAGCAAGGGGATCTTGTTAGCCATACACTCTCTTAGAGCACCAATTGAAATACTAGCCCAAACAATATAGACTCATTCATGCATACTCATACTATTGGAGCCTTTCAATGAAAACATGCTGGTACTACTTACCACTTCAACCAATCCGTAGCCCGCTGATTGACTCGGTTGAAAGAACGCCTCTGGTTGTCATACCACTACAAGGTAGTAGGTACTCTTATCGACTCGCATTGCTTACTGACGACACCGGTCGGCCAGAGTGCATAAGGATCGAAATACCGGGGCTTGCTACCAATGAGATTCCAAAGGACTGTCTGCCCATGATCCAGTTGGCACGGGAGCACATGCTTTCCGTATTGCGTATCGTTTATGACCACCAGATTTACTATTGGCGAGGATCGATCTGGAACTTTATCGATGATGGTGATCCTCCAAATATGAATATGTCGGTATCGGAGTGGAGAGACTCTGCCCAACTCAATACGAACGCGGTGAGTACTGCATTCGCAACAACAATACCACTGCGAGAAGAACTTCGGCTACTCCTTGATGCCGATTTAGAGCATATACCTCTGCAATACCGGTACCTCTCCCTATACAGGCTTTTGGAACTGCATTATAGCAGTAATGGGAAATGGCGTGATGGTGACTTGGATGCGCTAATCCAGCGAGCGAACGCATCCATTACTCGCAAGGATATTCAAACCCTCCGCCAAAAGTGCGCTCATATAAAGACAACGAATCGAAAGTCACCAACAGGCGAGTCATTTGGTGTAACGCACTTAAACCAACAAGAACTGGTGCATGTTGCCGCAGCCCTGCCAGGTCTAAAAAGTGTTTGTACGCAGCTCATCAATGAGCTAGGACAGGGGAAATTTATGCTTACGACAGAGCCATCGACTAGCAAACTACTCGGACAGAAGCCAGGGGCGGCAGTGCAAGAAATGAAAGACAGTTCTGTCGCACAATAGTAAGTTCCTAACTATGAACCGCTTCGACTTTGGCCCTTCAGGCAGCGTAGCAGATGGTCTCGGTCCGATACTTCCACGAACTGGCGTGGACGTTTTACGCTGTTAGGGTCGCGAGTGGACAGCGAACAACCCTCGTGGGGCCAGAGTTCGCGGCGGACGAAGGCGAGAGTGTCTGCAAGGGTTGAGAGGGATTTCGGGTAACATGCGGCACGACGGACCGGGGTGGGCGTCTGTTCCGTAGCGCATGCGTCGATCATCAGGCGTCTCGGTTCGGAAGGCGGTCGGCGCTACCTAGGGCTATTGCCGGTGAGCTACAGGGGCCAGTTTGAGCACCGCCCGTCCCAACAACCTGGCCATTGAGGAGCGCATCACGAAGAAGGCCAGAATGGAATGATGAAGTGAACGGCCAGCATGGGGATGAACTCGTCGAGCTCTTGCAAGAACTGCTCGCAGTCGTTGAGAGCCATCTGGCCGAAAGCACCTACGAACCCGATCAGGAGCCTTACTGCGCTTACGAGATCGAGCGCCCGTCGTTCGCTATCACCGAGCAAGGATTCGTCAGACAACACGCCAGCACCCGTTATTTCACGCAGCCATCTTGGCACAGAGCCCTCATAAGTATCCTGGACTGCATTAAGGTCTCTGCCCCTTATGCCGCCGCGCTAGATGGACTGCGCGCCTCCTATCCGAATGACCAAGCTATACAAGCCCATCTTGACCGCCTGGTACGTTACATCGCTCGACTGCGACTTAGCAATGAAATTGGCCACGATCCCGGAGCGGCTGAGGAAGGCCTGCGAAGGTTCCTCAATGACCTTGACGGTGTGCCGACCAGTTGGATGGCACACGTACGACTCGTCGGTGTCGTCGTAACGACGCCCTTTGAGATCCAGGTTGGCTCAGCGACGGTCGCGTTTCGTCCGACGACTCCTGATGATCTCGAGAAGCCTATTCCGTTGTTCTCCTTGGTTCATGGCACGGGATCATCCGAAAGGCTGAACGTTCCACCAACGGTAATGGAGATCACAGCACGGCTGGCACATGCTAGCGAACTGCAGCAAATCGTAGAGAAAATAATTGCTTTGCTTCGTCTGTATGCCGTACAGAGCGTCGCATTTCGCTCCTACACCATGAGCGCAGCAACAATCGTTCGTTCCTTTGCTGGCGGTACCCTGTCCTCTGGGAACGCGGAGATACCCCATGAGACGCGGATAATTGGCTGTGAGGACGCGCCGAGGCTAGAAGCGTTCTGCTCAGTCGTGTACGGCAAGTTGCTCGAGGAGTTTTCCGGCCTGGGAGTTCACATGGCGGACTACCGCGTGATCGCCTACCAGCGCTACTGCGACGCCTTGCTACGCAGCCGGATGGACGAGCAGCGCATAGCCACAGCGATCATGGGCTTGGAGGCCATCTTTCTACTTGAAGAGGATACGTCCGAAGTGACCTATAAGCTGAAAATGCGCTCTGCCAAGGTCCTTGGCCATCTCGGCCATGAATCGTCGGCCATTGCTGCTGCTGTGGCTGGCGGCTATGGCATCAGAAGCAAGTATGTCCATGGCAGTGCTATGTCGGAAAAGGAACGGCGCAAGATCGAGTCAGTTCACCAGGGAATGACCGGCCTGTTGAGAACACTGCTTGACTACCTGCGCATCGCTGTTCTATTCGTATGCACAAATTCGTCGGAGAAGAGAGTCTTTGTCAACCTGATCGACCGTGCCATGCTGGAGCAGGTGAGCGACCAGCAGCTACAAGATGGCCTGCGAGGCATTCGGGGCGTACTGGTGCAGGGCAAGGCGCTACCACTACCTGTGGATGGCGAGGGATAGACCATGTGAATGCCGAGTTTCTACGGCCGCACCTTTGCTCTTTCGTCCTCTTCCGGTTGCGCTGTCTTGGACCTTGCTTGGCGAGAGGACCGACCCCCAAGGAGATACCCGCAACTCGCGAGTAAATCCCTCCACCATGGAGTTGCGTAGCACACCAGGGGGAAGGGCGCTCATCCGCGACGCAGGGTCATCATGGTTTGATTTACACCTCCAGCGCCTGTTGCTCAGTCATTGATGCGATAAAGTCAATGGCGAGCAGAACCCGTTCATTCTGGTCAGCGGACTCGATCAACTGCTCCTGATATTCAAGTGGGAACAGGCGCTCGCCGCCATCTTGTTCCGCCGCCCCGATAAAGACCTCGAATAGCGTTCGAATGACTTTCCGCTGTCCAAATTGTTGCAGTGCCAGGTGATGATTATGGATGACGTACTCCCATGTCAATTCTTTCAGCAAGGCAATTAATCTGCGCGTTTCCGCCTCATTGATGACTCTCTCATCACCTTGGGTGAAACAACCTGTGTGATGCCGGCCAACCGGCGAAAGGCGGCGCTGTAAAGTATTCGGTCGCGATCTCTCCGCGCCGGTTGTCTCTCGTCCGCCGCCTCGTCCTCGCTGTGGCGGCGCTGGTAGCGAGCTATTGCCATTGGATCGGCCATGGGCAACACACAGGAGGATCGCGCTCGACTGGTGAGACCACGGTAGAACGAAGGCTATCGTTTCGTAAGCTTCAGGTCACCGGTCACGTGAACTTGCCGGTGATCTATCAAGTCCCACATCGCAGCACGAATAGCGTTCTCGTCGAAACCTGCCTGCTTCAGACCCTGGATCAGCTGGCCAGGAGGGTAGGGTCTATCGGATGCATTGACAGCTCGCAAGACTTCTTGCTTCACCTGATGGAGATTCTTGTTCCCGATGATCACGGCTGCTATCCTTCCCGCTCGCTGCCCTGCCCAACTTTACCAGCCTGATTGTAGGGAAACAGCCGATAATTTGATCACCGTTCTTTTATAGGATCTGGTACCTACTGGATTCATCAGACCTAACGGTCAACTGTTTGCCGCTCCAACACATACGCCGCCGTCTCCACCATTGCCGTGTCCAGCACGCCCTGGCCGAGGTCTGCCATGACCGTCACGCGCGCTTCCCTCAGCAGGATCTCTTCCCGCCATTTTTGAAACGACGACAGGAAGAAGCCGGTGCGGCTGGTAATCGCCCCGAGCAAACCATGCGGGATAAGTCGATCCAGCCAGCACTCCACGAAGGCGGCATAGAGATCGTTCTTCGTGCGTGGGTACGTCTTCTCGATGTACGCCTTCGACGGCCTGCTGGTCTCGCCGAACGGCGGATTCATCAGCACCACGTCGTACCGCTGGCGGCAGAGGTCGATGAAGGCGAAACCATGTGCTGCATCGTCGGCGAAAAGCTGGCGTTGCGTCGTCTGACCGTTGGTCGCGCGATTTGCGTAGTCCTCCAGGGCGGCCAGCAGTTTTTCCTCGGCCTGCGCCCAGAACCCTTCAGCGTCGGACGAGGCGAGCCCGGGCAGCTCGACCCTCACAGGCTGTTCCATCCCCGGCAAGCCGGCGCGGACGTAGGGGCGACGGACGAAGGCCCGATGGCGCGCCTGGTCTACCTTCTCCTCCATCGCTCGTTCGATGCGGAGCAATGACCCGGCCTCCGCCGCCAACTGCATGTCCAGCCAGACCTGCTTCACCAGGTCGGCCAGGGGCAGTTCGATGGCGCCCAGGTACTCCTCCAGGAGTGGGTACTCGCCCGGCATCGGCTCGGCGCAGACGAGGTTGCCTTTGGTGATGCGCGGACGCTGCTGCGGTGGTATCGCAAGCTCAGCGTAGGCGCGCTGGGCGCGCAGCCAGAGCGCCAGCGCCGCGATCTGCGTGGCGCGCAGGTCGATGTCAATGCCGTGCAGGTTGTGGCGCAGGATCAGCGCCGGGACCTGGCGGCCGAACGCCGCGCGGTCCGGCTGCTCGCGTTGCAGTTTCGGGCCGAGGTCGGCATCGTCGTAGGCTTCCTCATAGATCGTCTGCAACAGCCCAAAGCAGTAGAGCAGGAAATGGCCGGAGCCGCAGGCGGGGTCGAGCACGCGGATCTCCCGCGGGTCCTTCTTGGCACGGTGGGCAACGTGCTCGGTTGTGATGTCATCGTCGGTCGTCGGCACAGCCTCGCCCGGCCCGAGAAAGATTGCATGCTTGCGACGGACCATGTAGCTGCAGGTATCAGCGAGCGCTGTCCGGCCCTGGCGCATCTCCCACCATGTCCGACCGAGCGTGTTGTCGCTGAGGAACTCGACAACGTAGCGCGGCGTGTAGAACTGGTTGCGGAAAGCCAGCTCGTAGGAGTTTCGTGGCGCGGCGCTCTCCTTGCGCGCCTGCTCGCGCTGCTCCTTGGGCGTGAAGTATTGATAGATCCAGCCGATGGTCTCGTCCTCGTCCCAAACAACGGCCAGTTCGGGGTCGTTCAGCCGCTCAAGCACAGCGAACAGCGCCAGGGGCGTTGGGAACAGGTGCGACTGCGGCGTGGAGCGGTCAAACAGCACGGCAATTTCGGCCGATACATCATCGAAGAGCAGCTCCAGGTAGAGGCGGTAGCCACCGTCGGCGTGGGCGCGCTGCAACTCGGGCGAGACCATCTGGAACTCGCGGAAGCCGCTGGATTGCGGCCCCTGCCCGATGGACGGACGCAGCATGCCGCGTGCCTCCATGAGCTTCAGGGCCGCCAGCCGGTTGAGGCTGGTGAACGCCGCCTCGCGGGCGAAACGGGCAACACCACCCGCCAGGTCTTCAATACCTTTCGCCAGCCCCGGCGTCTTCGTTGCCTCGTGCCGGATCGCCGCCTCGATCTCCAGGCGTTCCTGCCGGCGTTGAGGATATTCGCGCAGGGTGGCGACCTCGTCCGCCGCCTCCAGGCGCACCGGCGTCGTGCCGTTCGCGCCCTGGCGCTCCGCCGTGATGCCGTAGGTACCTTCGAGCTGCTCCGTCACATCACGCTCGAGCGTGCGCCGCATCTCCTCGACCGCCCGACGCAACTTGTTGCGTAACGCCTGGTCCATGTTCGCCCCCACCGGCTATTCCAGCACTACCCGCGCGCCCTCGGCCAGCAGCTTGGCACAGTAGTCGCGCAACGCGCCAAGCTGGGCCTCCAGTTCGTCCTGTGTGCCGATGGCGCCGCCCACGAAGCGGCCTACCCGCACCCGCTCCACGCGCACCTCCGGGGCGAGGAGATGCTCAATGGCCACCAGCGCGTCGCCTGTCAGGGATGGCAGCAGGCGCAGGTCGGATTCCAGGGTCGTCAGGTCGCCGTAGGCGCCATCCCCGCCTGCCGCTCGCACCAGCCGCTCCCGGAGCGGCGCGGCGACCCGTTCTCGCGCTTCCAGCGGCAACCCGGCATAGTCCGGTTGCCCGTCCAGTTCGCTCAGCGCCCGGGCGAACGCCTCCTCGTGGCGGACCTTGACGGCTTCACGCAGCCGCCGGTAGGCGGCGACGATCGCGCCCGCATCGGTGGCGACCTGGGTCAGGCGCGACTCCCAGGTATCAGCGGTCAGGTCGGCACAGAGGCGCGCTGCCGCGTCCTCCAAGGCCCCGGTTACGTCGCTGCGTCCGCGCAGGAGCGGCCAGAACTCGTTGACGGCCTGACGGGCCTGAGCGATCGTCGCCAGGTTGGCTTCCGTCGTCGCCGTCTCCAGGGTCCGCGCTCGGGCGAGGCCGGCGCCTATCGCTTCGTGCTGCCGGGCAAAGCTCTTGACGGCGTCATCATCCGTACTGGTGCCCAGGCCCTCCAGATCTCGACGTAGCGCGTCAATCTCTTCCCAGCCCGGCAGACCGTGGGCACGGAGGCGCTCCGCCAGGCCGGCTAGGCCCGGTACCTCCTCCCGCAGGCGTGTGCGTACCGTATTGGCAATCGCGGCGACCTCCAGGGCCGGCTCCTCCGCGTACAGGTCGCGCAGCCCCTTCATCGCGCTGATCATCTCCGCCAGGGTCGGGGTCTTCTCTTCTCGGGGGCGGAACTCCGCGGCGCGAAAGCGGGGCATGGCCAGGAACACGCTCTGGGCCACCGGGTCGGTCCAGGCGCGGGTCGTGCGCCCCTGACTGGTCACTTCGATGGCGCCGGCCCGGAACAGGGCGGCGACGACGAGCAGCACCACGTCTGCGTCCCAGCCATAGGGCGGAGCGCCGAAGTGGCTCTCGAGCAGCTTGCCGGTTTTCGACTCCTCACCGGTGTTGCCACCCGCAATGAAGCCGCTGACCTCCTGGACGATGGCCGCGTTCGGATTGAGCCGGTAGCTGCCCTGGGCTGAATGCACGAGGCCGAGACCACCGGCGCCGTCGTAGAGGACCGCCGGCAAGCCGACCAGGTTGGTGTTCGTGAGCAGCGGTCGGACCTCGTCGCCCTTGACGGCCACAGCGCCCAGGTCGACTCGGTCATACAGCCGCGGCACGACATCGGCAAACAACGCCGACGCCACGGCGCCGACGGCGCCACCCAGGGCCTGGGCTCGCTGCTCCCGTCCAGCAAAGTACAGCCGTCCGGCAAGAAAGGCGGCGCTCAGGTCGTTGCGGAGCGTCTGGAGCAGCTTGCCCTGGCGGTTCTTTTCGTCACTGAGTAGAACGCCCTCTTCGGCGGAGGCGATCCGCCGCTCGTGCCGGTCGATCATCTGCCGCGAACGATAGAGTTCCTGCAGTCCCAGGAAAACGGCGGCAGAAACCGGGACTACCCAGAACGCCGTCCCTTTCGCCTGCCGACTGCTGTCCTGCGCCACGGTATAGGCCACCAGCAAACCGGGGTCGTCGTCCTCCAGGCGTACCTGCAGCGGGATCTCTCCCTTCGACGGCGCCTCGCCGTCGATGCTGACGGCTGGGGCAAAGTTGCGCACGTTCTTGTAGCGGTAGGGGCGCAACTCTTTGAGCAGCTCGGCCGCCAGTTCCTTCTTCAGCCGCCCCATGTCCGCCGGCTTGGGGGCAATGCTCCGCCGTTCCTCCTCCCAGGTCTTCCCCTGGACGGACAGCAACTCGTAGCCGTTCTCGCCTTCCCGAATCCTTTGCCCTGCTAGCAGCGTCTGCAATGCTTCCTGTACCGGCTGGATGAGCGCCTCACTGCCCAGCGCGGGATAGAGCACTGCGGCCAGGTTCTCCGGCGTGCGCGAGACGCCGCGCACGAACTGGAGCAGGCAGATGGCTTTGGCCACCTTTGCCACCAGCGGCGTCTCGGCGTACTGATCCACGATCTCATTAATGTCGTGCCGCCGCTCGAAGCCGACGTTGCCCTCGACCAGATCGTAGAGCATATCCAGGGTGACCAGCTCACCGACCGGGCGCGCGCCGAGGTTGACGTGGGGATTGATGAGGACCTGCTGGGCCAGTTTGATAATCGTCCGGTTCGCCCCGCCGGTCTGCCGGCTGGCCCCGGGCTGGTTGCGCAAGCCGGAGACGATGTCGATCGTCAGGTCGATCTGGTAGGGCAGGAACGGGTACATCTCGACGAAGGCGTGCGCGTCCAGGGCGATTCGCCGGGATGAGGCAGCAAGCCGGCTGTGGTTGGTGAGTGTGGGCCGGAACCGCTCGTAGGCCGCCGCAAGTCGTTCCTCCCACTCCGGCTTCTTCGTGAGTACACGCTTGCTCGTGACCTCGGAGATGTCGGATGGGGCGAGGTCCACGCGCAGCGGGAAGCGGTCCTGGACGCGAGCCAGTTCCACCGCCTTGCCCTCCAGGCTGTCCACGACCTCATCCAGCCGCTCCTGGCTGGTGACGGCGAGCCAGACCTTGCCTTTGCCCGCGCGCCCGAAGGCCTGGACAACGCCCTGAAGGTCCAGCATCTTATCCGTGGAGCGGCTAACGTACTGGCCCACCTCATCGACCACAAAGAGCACGGTGCGGTCGCCCAGCCGGCGCCGGGTCAACTCCAGTGTCCGTTCGGCCAGCAGGTTGGGGGTCACATCGGTGGCGCGGCGGGTCCGTGCCCAGGTGTCGGCGGCCGGGTAGGTGCTCGGCTCCAAGGCGTGCATGATGGCGCTGGCCTCGTTCATGGCCAGCGCGATGAGTCCCCGCCGCGAGCGCCAGGACTGACGGTATTGGGCCTCGTAGCGGCGCTCAAACTCGGCCAGCCGACCGTCCACCTCCAGAGCGATCTCCAGTTCGGCCAGGTCCAAATCGGTTACGTAGTCGAGGTGGCGCAACAGCGCCTTGTAGATCACCTCGGTGATACGCTCCGAACCACTGCGGATACCTCGGTCAGTCGAGATATCGAAAATGACGGCGGTGGTGGGAACGTGGTTGCCGATGGCGTGGAGTAGCGCGCGCACCGCATCGCCGCGTGGGCCGAGGCGGTCGGCGAAGATGTCGGCGGCGTTGCGCCCCTTGACGGCTCGCCCGGCCAGGATGTAGCCCAGCACTTTGGCGAAGCTCGATTTTCCCGATCCGAAGAAGCCGGAGATCCAGACGCCGATCCCTTCGGTTGGATGGTTCGGAACCTGACGGTACTCGGTCAGGATCCGTTCAAACCCCTCGCGGATCGTGTCCGTGACCACGTATTCGGTCAACTCAAGCTCGACGTCCTCTTCATCCGTCTGATCGACCTTGATGACCTCTTCGATCCGCCGGTCGACCGGCCGCTGGAGCAGGTCCAGGATGCGCGCCGTCTCAGCCATCGCAGGTCTCTCCCTCACTCCAGCCGCTCTCTCAATTCCGGGAGAGCGGCTCATCGGTTTCGTGCCCGCCCAGCAGTCTAGTAAATCTTCGGTCGGTAGTTGTGGTCAGCCTCCAGGATGCCCATGAAGCGCAAGCCGACGGTGCCTTCCAGAACGCCCGGATAGAAGAGCACCGTCGGTACTGTTACCTTTCCCATCAGCCGCTCCAACAGCGACGACGTGCGGAAGGCCGGGTAGAGTGCTCCCGCGCGAACCAGAAAGGCCACCGTTCGCTGCCGGTCCATTCCGGCCAGCAGACCGGCGATCGTGGCGTCCAGGGGAACGTACTGGTCGAGGATGTTGCCGACGGTCTCAATGGTGGCGGTGAGGCCGGAAGTACGCTCCGCCTCGGCCAGCGCTTCGCCGCCAACGGTCTGCTCGATCGCTTCGAACATGAGCCGGGCGAGCGAGATTTCGACCACCTCCTTGCCGTGCTGCCGCTCCAGCCGTGCCCGCAAGCCGGCGACCTGCTGGCGCAGGGCGAACTCGTCTTCCGGCGCGTAGTGGAAGATAGCGAAAGGCAAGTCGTGGTAGGCGCTGATGCGTGCGTCCGGCGCGGCGAGCGCCGCTTCAAGCGCCGACAAGCGCTCAGGCATGGATGCCATCGACGGCCCTTTCTAAGCTGGGATAGGCCCAGTCGATGCGCACGATGCCACCGGCGGCGTGATAGCGCAGGTGGCCGCGCTGATGCGCTTCCAGCAGTTGTCGCTCCACTTCGGACGGCGATACCAGGAACACCCGCCAGTCGGGGTGCTCGCGCAGCCGGGCGGCGGTGACGCCGCGATCTTTCAGGTGATAGGCGACGTAGAGAAAGACCTCGAACGGCAGGAAGGTTGGCGCGAAGTGCTTGTTGGCTTTGCCGGCCAGCAAGCCAAAATCGCGCACGGTAGCGAGCAGACCTTGCGCCGCTCGCTTGCGGCTGTATTCTGACCAGGGCGGCGAAATCAAGCCTTCCGCCGTCACCCTATTGATGAAGGAGAGGGCATCGCCGACGTCCACGCCATAGCGCCCGCCTTCGTGCCAATCGAACAGTTCTTGCGTGATGAAGTCGTACAACAGATCGTCCGTCAAAGCGGCGTGGTAGAGCAGCACCGCGGCAGTGGCAGACGAATCCGCCTCCTGGGCGACAAGGCGCTGGGCCGCGCCGATGGCAGGAGCTTCGGCTGTCAGGAAACGGCTCACGAACACCCGCTCCAGCACGTCGCGCAGGCGGCTGCGCGTCGTCTTGCCGAGGACGTTCTCCGTGACGACGCGCTCGCCAAACGAGCGTAGGTCGTCGCCTTCCCGCCACTCTTGCAGCAGGCGCACGCACTCCGGGATCAGTGCGCTGCCCTTGATGACGTTGCTGGTGTAGCGGCGCGTGCCGGAGGCAGTCATAGCGGGGCGAGCACCGGAATAATGCAGTTGCCCCGTGACGAGGCCGCATAACCTGCGACGAGTCGGTCGAGCGCCTTGTTCATCCCAATGTGAGCATTCAGATCGCCGGCGGGCGCCGCCCCGAGTTCGAGAGTATGGCCCGATGGAACGGTGTGGCTGACGCTCTCGAGTTCCTCTTGCCGGGCCATCCGGTGCTCAAGCAGGAAGTCTGCGACCGAGCGTCCCGGCTGGAGCCGGATCATGCTATCCAGATCGAGGCCAGGCACGGCCTCACCACGCTTCATTGCGTGCAGACGCTTACTTACCTGGGCTTCCAGGGCAGCCGGCAGACTGAACAGCGTCAGGCGTGTCGGCTGGGGAACGAAGGCACGGTGGCGGATTGTCGCCGCCTCCAGTGCGACCTCCAACTGCGCCAGCGCCGCAGTCCGCGGGAAGAGGCGTGCCATGACGTATTGCCCGGAAGTTGTGAGGGCGTTGTCGTCCCACCAGGAAAAGAGATCACGTTCCCCGAGACGCGCGATGAAGGCCCGGAGCGCGAGCACACGGTCCGCTAGGTCGGCGACGGTCATACTCTGGCGATCTCTTCGGCTACACGCATTGCGCTGGACGGCAGTGTACGCAAGGCAACGCTACTCCGTCAATGTCGGGGACTATTTTCTGGCCACGCTTTTGACTCAGCAACCTCCTGGGGTGGGACACCTGTCTCAAGGCGGTTCCGTCAGAAGGCAGGTGATAGGCTCTGCGGCGAGTGCGGGAGGAAGGCATGCCCAGGTGTGCGGGGGCAGTCGCAGCGGGCGATGAGCACACAATGATGTCGCTGGCCTTTGCTTTGGACGGTAGACTTGCGAACATGGCGGGAGCAAGGAGGACGGAATGACGCAGCAGGCCAACATTACGTGGTGGGGCTGCGCGGGCATCGAAGTCTCGGTTGGTGACGATACCCTGCTGTTCGATCCCTACCTCCAACCGGCCGAGGCGCGCGCGCAGCACATCGTCATCTCGCACGAGCACTACGACCACTGCCATGAACCAACCCTTCGCCGCCTTACGGCCCCAGGCAGCCGGTTTCAGTTCCTGCTTGCCAGCAAGGCCTGTTTCCACGCGCCGGAACTGGTCACCCCGGCAGGCGACCAACCACATTGCCTCGAATTCATCCTGGATGACCAGAAGAGCGCCTGCTTCCCTCACTACCGCAGCGACCCGGCGCCCCCCGCTGGCCCCACGCAGTTTCGGCTTGGGCGTTGGCTGATCGAAGGCGTCGAGAGCGGAGAGGCGCCGAAGCGGTATAGGGACGGACGGCCTACGGGTACGACCTTCGTGCAGGTGGGGTATCTCGCTACCGACACTGTCACTGGTTTCTCGGTCTACCACCCGGGAGATTTGCACGACACCTTTCCCGCTATGGAGCAACTGCGGGGCAAGGTGCAGATTATGTGCTTTCCGGTAGGCAAGACGCGTGCTATCGAAACGGTAGTGGTTGATCTGATCCAGCCGCGCTGGCTCGTGCCAATCCATTACCGCCTGGACGAGCCGGGCTTCCCGATTCCCTTCGACGTGGACGCCTCGGCCCTCAGCGCCGCCCACCCCCAAACCGGTGCGCGGCTCCCTGGCGCCACCGATGACGCCTATACTCGCGATATGGCAACGCTCATGCGCGGCCACTGGTACCCCACACCGGAAGACCCGTTGGCCCTGATCGCCGATATCCAGCGACGTCTCGGCGACCGCGCGACATTTGTCACCCTGCGGGCGGGAGAGCGCTACTCGGTGGACACGGCAACCGGCGGGATCGCGACGAGTTAACCCGGATTATTCTCGGAGTGGCGGCGGTACTCCGTTCGCCGCGACCGTTACGCCAACGGCGTGTGCCAGCCACCGGCCGGCGTTGCCAGTGCTTCCGCTTCCGGCGGGCCCCAGGTTCCCGGCTCATACGTATGGAGCGGCGTGACGTTGCCGAGGATCGGCTCAACGACGTGCCATGCCGCTTCGACAATGTCCTGGCGCACGAAGAGGTCGGCGTCGCCGTGCAGGGCATCGCCGAGCAGTCGCTCGTAGGGCGACATGAAGGCGCTCGCGTCCTCCTGCAATACGATCTCCGCATCCGTGCCGGCCATGTCGGCGCCGGGTCGCTTGGTCCGCACGCCAAAGGCGACGGCAACAGTCGGGCTGAGCCGAAAACGGTAGAAGTTGGGGGGCGAGGTCTGGAATTCGCCGAAGACATCCTGCGGTGGGCGCTTCAGGGCGATCCACACCTCCGTTGCCGTCACCGGCAACTGCTTGCCGGCGCGGATCAAGATGGGTACGCCAGCCCAGCGCCAGGTGTCCAGATGCAAGCGCACGGCGGCAAAGGTCTCCACATCAGAATTAGGGGCGACGCCCTCTTCCTGACGGTAGCCGCGAAACTGGCCGCGCACCAGGTCTTCCGGCGCGAGCGGGCGCATGGCCTTGAGGATGCGCACTTTCTCGTCGCGGATGGCCTCGTGTTCCAATTCTATGGGTGCGTCCATCGTCAGATGAGCGGCCACCTGAAGCATGTGATTCTGGACAACGTCGCGGATCGCCCCCGCTTTGTCGTAGAAGCGTCCGCGACCCTGCACGCCAAAGTCCTCCGCCATGGTGATCTGCACGCTCTCGACGTAGGTGCGGTTCCACACGGGTTCGGGGAAGGTATTGGCGAAGCGGAAATAGAGAAGGTTCTGGATGGGTTCTTTGCCGAGATAGTGATCAATGCGGAAGATGTGCGTCTCCGGGAAGTACTGGCCGAGCAGGCGGTTCAAGGCCTGGGCCGACTCCAGGTCCCGGCCAAACGGCTTCTCCACCACGACCCCAGCGTCGGTTGCGCAGCCGGCGTTCGCTAATCCGGCAATGACCGTGGCGAACATGCCGGGCGGGATGGCGAGGTAGTGCAACGGTCGTTGCGCGTCGCCGAGCGCATCGCGCAGGCTTTGGAAAGTGGCGGGGTCACGATAATCTCCATCAACGTAGCGCAGCAACGCACACAACCGGACGAAGGTCGCCTCCTCTACCGGGCCTTGCTGCGCCAGGCTGGCGTGCGCCCGCTCCCGCAACTGATCAATGGTCCAACCCGCCTTCGCCACGCCAATGACCGGCACGGTAAGGGTACCGCGGCGAACCATGGCCTGGAGCGCCGGGAAGATCTGCTTGTAGGCGAGGTCCCCCGTGGCGCCGAAGAACACGAGCGCACCGGCCGGCGCAACTGTCACCGTTGATCCTCCCTCATACGACCCGTCACCTGATGCACCGGCGTGCCATCCTCCCGGTCCTGGGGCAAGCAGCGTGCCAGCTCGCACATCACCGTGATCGGCCTGCAGGTCGGCCTCCTGCTCGGCGGGGCGGCCATCACGGAGAGCATCTTCGCCATCCCCGGCGTGGGGCGCCTGGCGGTCGACAGCATCTTCAACCGAGACTTCCCGGTGCTGCAGGCGGTCGTCTTGATCATTGCCATAGCGGTGCTGCTTGCCAACCTGCTGACGGACATCGCCTACGCCTGGCTGGACCCGCGCATCCGATATCGATAGAATCGGTAGAATGGTACAAAGGGGAAGCGCATGATCGACTGCGATGTCCACGTGTACCCTGCCGGGGTCGAGACCCTCTTTCCCTACCTGCCTCGGCACTGGGTTGAACACATCAAGCAGTCGGCCTTCAACGGCCCAACCGACCGCTATTACCCGAAGCACATGACGGCCGGCGCCACCCTCGAAGAGATCACCGCGCGTCCTGACCTGGAGCGCATGATCCTCAACTGCACCTACGCCATCGACGGCCTGCACAACCCGGACGCCGCAATCGCCTTCGCCAGCGCTGTCAACGACTGGCTGATCGCCGAGTGGCTAGAGAAGGACGACCGGCTCCGAGCGTCGCTGGTGGTCCCCGTCCAGTTGCCGGAGGCTGCCGCGCAGGAGATCGCGCGTGTCGGCAGGCACCCCGGCTTCGTGCAGGTGTTCCTGCCGGTGCGCACCCAGCACCCGCTCGGCAGCCGGCTGTACCACCCGCTGTGGCGGGCCATCGTCGAGCACGACCTGGTCGCCGGCATCCACTACGGTGGCTCGCCGGGCAATCCCCCGTTCCCCTCCGGCTGGCCCTCCTCCTGGCTGGAGGACCATGCAGGCATGGCGCAGGTATTCCAGTCTCAGGTCTGTTCCATCATCGCCGAGGGTGTCTTCGACCAGTTCCCGTCCGCGCGGGTCGCGCTGATCGAAGGCGGCTTCACCTGGCTGCCGGCGTTCATGTGGCGCTTTGATAAGGAGTGGAAAAACCTGCGGCGGCTGGTGCCGTGGGTGCGGGAGGCGCCGTCCGAGTACATGAAGCAGCACATGAAGCTGACCATCCAGCCGCTCGACGCGCCGGTCAACGCGCGCCACCTGCGCGAGACGATCGACCAGATCGGCTCGGACGGGATGCTGCTGTACGCCTCGGACTTCCCCCACCCGCACACGAGCGATCCCCGCTTGACCTTTCTCCCCGACCTTGAACCCAACCTGGCGCAGATGATTGGCTCGGACAACGCCCGCGGCTTCTACCGCATTTAACCGACGCGCAAAGAGAAGGAGGCCATCCATGGTGCAGATGCTGGAGCGAGTGACACCGGCCAGCCGATTGCCGCGCACGAAGCGCGCCATCATCGACTGCGATGTCCACTGCGAACCGGACAACGAAGCCGAGGTCCACCGCTTCCTACCGCAGCGCTGGCAGGAGCACCTCAAGACCTACGGCTCCTACAAGTTCAGCGGCGCGGGTTATCCCCGCTACCAGAACCGGCGGCAAGACTCGTTCCCTCCCTCCGGGCGCAAGAGCGGATCGGATGTCGACTTCCTCTGCAAACAGTTACTCGACGAGCACAACATCGCCTGGGCAGTCCTCACCCCGCTCACCGGCGTGGGCGGGCACCTGAACCCGGACCTTGATGCGGCGCTCGCTTCGGCCTGGAACGACTGGCTGATCGCCGACTGGCTGGACAAGGACGCCCGTTTCGTGACCTCCATGTTCATCCCCTTCGAGGATGCCGAGGCGTCGGTGGCGGAGATCGAGCGCCGCGCCGGCGACCGGCGCTTCGTCCAGGTGCAGTTCTCCGGCCGACCGCGCGAACCGATGGGCCGCAAGAAGTACTGGCCCATCTACGCAGCCTGTGAGAAATACGGCCTGGCCGTGATGTCCCACGCCTTCGGCTCGGGCGGGCAGCCGATCACGGGCGCCGGCTTCCCTTCCTTCTATATCGAGGACCACGTCGGCCCGGCCCAGTCGATGCAGGCGAACGTCATCAGCCTGGTCGCTGAAGGCATCTTCGAGCGCTTCCCCGGCCTGAAGGTCGTCTCGGCCGAGAACGGCTTCGGTTGGCTGCCGTCGCTGATGTGGCGGATGGATAACAGTTGGCAACTGATGAAGAGTGAAGCGCCGCAGCTCCAGCACGAACCCTCCTACTACATCCGCGAGCACTTCTACCTCTGCACGCAGCCCGTCGAAGAGCCGCACCGGCCCGAGTACTTCGACCAGTTGCTGGAGCACCTCGGCGGCGCGGACCGTATCGTGTTCGCCTCCGACTATCCGCACTGGGACTGGGATCACCCGGACCACGTCCTGCCGGCCCGGCTGCCGGAGGCGGTGCAGCAAGCCATCTTCTACGACAACGCGGCGCGCTGCTACAACCTGCCGAGCGCGCCGGGCAGCGCCGACGCATGACGAAGCACGTCGTCGCCACCGTCGACGAGATCCCGCCGGGGCAACGCAAGATCGTCGATGTGGCCGGCCGCTCGATCGGCGTCTTCAACCTCGGCGGCGAATACTTCGCCCTGCTGAACCGCTGTCCTCACCAGGGCGGGCCGCTCTGCCAGGGGCGGATTTGGGGGCTGATCGAAGCGCAGCGTCCGGGCGAGTACCAGTTCAGCCGCGAGGGAGAGATCCTTACATGCTCCTGGCACGGCTGGGAGTTCGACATCCGCACCGGCCAGTCCTGGTGCGACCCCCGCAAACTGCGCGTCCGGGCCTACGAGGTCAGCGTCGAGCCCGGCGCCGCGCTCCTGGCCGACCTCGACGCGCCTGCCGAAGGCCTGGTCAAAGGCCCTTACGTTGCCGAGACCTTCCCCGTCGCGCTCGATGGGCAGTACGTCGTGGTCGAACTGACGCGACCGCGAACAGCCCCTGCCGTACCAGTTACACCGACGGGAACCCCTGCATCCAGTCGATGAAGCGTCGGGCGTAGCAGTCCAGATTGTCCAGACTCCCGCCACCGCGCAACGGAGAGCACATCTCGTAGGTGACAAAGCCGTTGAAGCCGGTATCGCGCAGGGCAGTGAAGAAGGTTGCGTAGTCGATGATGCCCTCACCCACCGGCACCGCCCGCACTTCGTCTGGTTCGGCGCGATAGTTCGTCAGGCCAGGCAGGTACTGGAAGCGCGGACGGCGCACGTAGTCGGCGACGATGGTCTGCACGATGGACGGCCCCAGCGTGCGCATGGCCAGCGTTAGCTGCTCGCTCGTCAGTCCCTGCAAGGTCGGGGCCCAGGCGTCGTAGCCGGCGCCGACATTGGGTTCGTCCACCTCGCTCAGGAAGTCGCGCAGTGCTTCGTAGTGGACAGCCACGTCGTGGTGGTTCTGAACGGCCACCGTCACCCCGAAGTCAGCGGCACGGCGCGCGCAGTCCTTGACCGCCTGCACGCAGCGGGCCCAACTCTGGCCGGTACTCAACTCCGGCCGCTCGTAGCCGGTGAAGATACGCACGACCGAGCCGCCCAGGTCCTGCGCCAGCCGGGAGCATTCCTGGACGTACAGCACCTGCATTTCCAGCAGCGGGATATCCGGCCGCTCCGCGCCGGCCGTGAAGTCGGTGTAGCCGGCGATACCGGCCAGCGCCAGGCCGCGGCGCTGCAGGCGTTCGCGCAACGCGCCGCGTCGCTCCTTACCAAGATCAAGCAGCGAGGCATGGCCGCGCTTGGCCATGAGCATCACGCCGCCGTAGCCGAGGTCGGCGGCGTGCTCGATAAATTCCTCCAGCGACAGCGCCGCCTGGCCCGGCCAGACGCCCGCGTAGCTGACCGAATGGAGCGCCAGTTTCCACATGGTCGTATCACCTCCGCCGCAACCAACACACCAGTGTACAGATGATAGTCTACTCTCCACGCTCCTCATGCGCATCGCACCCGCCCCTACAGCCGGCGCTGTCGGTGGAAGGTCCAGAAGGTACGATGCTGCAGGTGTGCTGGCACGGGGCCTGCTTCGCTCGGCGATGTACCGCGCGGTGAACGCCGCGCGAGCGATGTAATCAGGAGAATGAGCCGCATGGCCGACGATGGCATCACGCTGCCTGGTGACCCAGGCCGGACGCCAGGCCGCCGACCGTTTGCCTTCCTCAAGAATCTCGGCCCCGGCCTGATCGCCGGGGCGTCGGACAACGATCCCACCACCGTGGCCTCGCTGTCGGTCATCGGCGCCACGACCGGCTATGGCCTCTCCTGGCTGGTGATTCTGGTCATCCCGATGCTGGTCGTGGTGCAGGTGATCAGCGCTGCCGTAGGCGTCGTCACCCAGGAGGGGTTGGAGGATGTTATCCGCCGCTGCTACGGCCGCCTCTGGGCGGCGGTCGCCCTGATCCTGGTGCTTATCGTCAACGTGATTACGCTGGCAGCCGACCTGGAAGGCGGCGCGGCGGCCATCGGCTTGCTCAGCGGCAAGCCCTACCAGTGGTTCGTCATCCCCCTGGCCCTGGCAGTGGCGGCGCTGCTGATCTGGGGTAGCTACACCGCCCTGGAACGCGTGCTGCGCTACGTGCTCTTGATCTTCCTGGCCTACGTTGTGACGGCTTTCCTTGCCCGGCCGGACTGGGGCCAGGTGTTGCAGGCGACGGTAGTCCCCCACTTTAATTTCTCCTCCGCCTACGTGCAAGGGGCCTTGGCGCTGCTCGGGACGACGCTCACCAGCTACGCCTACGTCTGGGAGACGATTGAGGAGGC